>DCGJ01000179.1 GCA_002315495.1 Lachnoclostridium sp. UBA1781
TCCTGGTTGGTATTTCCTCCGGTGCAGCTTTGTCCGCTGCCATTCAGGTAGCAAAGAGACCGGAAAATGAAGGAAAGACCATTGTCGTTCTTCTCCCGGATTCCGGCGACCGTTATATGTCAACTCCATTATTCACAGAATAAATCAAACCAAAAAACCAATCGGCCCTGCAAATTGCGGGGCTGTTTTGGGGTTAGAAAGCGAGAAATGCTATGAAAGTATATGCAGATAATGCAGCAACCACTTCTCTTGGAGAGGTCGCATTTGCAGCCATGAAGCCGTATTTCACGGAAGTGTATGGAAATCCGTCCAGCCTTCACTCTGCAGGGCAGGAGGCAAAGGAGGCCTTGGAACGTGCGAGAAATGCAGTTGCACAGGAGATTGGTGCACTGCCAAGCGAAATCACCTTTACTTCGGGTGGAAGTGAGGCGGATAATCAGGCAATTCGTTCGGTTGCGGCACTCGGTGCAAAAAAAGGGAAGAAGCATATTATTTCTACGAAATTTGAACACCATGCAGTCCTTCATACGCTGGAGAAGCTGGAGAAGGAAGGCTTCGAGGTAACCCTTCTGGATGTTCATGAGAATGGTATCGTTACTCCGGAGCAGGTGGCAGAAGCCATTCGCGAGGACACCTGTCTGGTAACGATTATGTATGCCAACAATGAAATCGGAACTCTCCAGCCAATCCGTGAAATCGGTGCGGTGTGCCGTGAGAAGAAGGTTTATTTTCACACCGATGCCGTACAGGCGGTTGGTCATGTTCCGGTGAATGTAAAGGATGACAATATTGATCTGCTTTCCGTGTCCGGTCATAAGTTCCATGGCCCGAAAGGCATTGGCTTCCTTTATGCGAAGCGTGGCATCCTGTTGAGCAATGTTATCGAGGGTGGCGCACAGGAGCGCGGTAAGCGTGCCGGTACCGAAAACATCCCGGCCATTGTCGGTATGGCAGCGGCTCTTACCGAGGCAAATACCAACCTGTCCGAGAAGATGGCGATTGTTTCCAAGAAGAGAGACCGTCTGATTGCCGGACTTTCCGAGATTCCGCATGGTGCTCTGAACGGAGACCGCGAGCATCGTGTTCCGGGAACGGTAAACTTCTGCTTTGAGGGAATTGAAGGTGAATCCTTATTGCTGCTTTTGGATGATAAGGGAATCTGTGCATCTTCCGGTTCCGCTTGTACTTCCGGTTCACTGGATCCGAGCCATGTTCTTTTGGCAATCGGTCGTCCGCATGAGGTGGCACATGGCTCCCTTCGTCTTTCATTTGATGAGAATATGTCGGACGAGGCGATTGAATATCTGATTGAGAGCGTAAAGGATGTGGTTTCCTACCTTCGCAATATGTCTCCGGTATGGAGAGACTTGCAAGCAGGAAAAAGAGAGTATATATTATAGGAGGAGCCCATTATGGCATTATATAGCGAAAAAGTTATGGACCATTTTCGTAATCCGAGAAACGTGGGTACCATTGAAAATGCTGACGGAATTGGAGAAGTAGGTAACGCCAAATGCGGTGACATCATGAAGATTTATCTGAAAATCGACAATGATATTATCACCGATGTAAAATTTGAAACCTTTGGATGTGGCAGTGCAATAGCTTCGAGTTCCATGGCAACCGTAATGATTAAAGGAAAACCGGTTTCGGAAGCGCTGACACTGACCAACAAGGCCGTTACCGAGGCTCTTGACGGACTTCCTGCACACAAGCTTCACTGTTCGGTTTTGGCCGAGGAAGCGATTAAGAGTGCCTTAAAGGACTATTTCGATAAGAATAACATTCCGTATGATGCAGCTTTATACGAAAAATGCGATGCGTGCTGTCATGAGCACGAAGGAGTAACAGAATGATGATTTCCACAAAGGGACGATATTCCCTTCGAGTAATGATTGATTTGGCCCAGAATGGCAAAGAAGACGGATACCTTCCGATGAAGGACGTTGCGGCGAGACAGGGCATTTCCCTAAAGTATCTGGAGCAGATTTTGCCGGCCCTTACGAAAAACGGGCTGGTTGAAACCCTGCATGGAAAGGGCGGCGGCTATCGACTTACGAGAAAGCCGGAGGAGTATACGGTATGGGAGATTCTGAGTCTGACCGAAGGTGAGATGGCACCGGTTGCCTGCCTTTCGGAAAATGCGGCCGAGTGTCCGAGAGAGGACTCCTGCGTTACCATTCGCTTCTGGAAGGGACTGGACGATCTGGTAAAAGATTACCTGAATAAGAATACACTGGCAGATTTTTTGTAACATAAACTTAACAATTAAAATGATGTTTTTCTGTTGTTTTTTTAATACCCTTGTATTATAGTCTTCATGGGATTAGATGAACTCAAGAGATTGCTTGGGGGAAAAGGGAGATATGGGAATATGAAACATCAGAATACGGGCAAGCAGCCAATGACAATTGCATGGGCCATTCTTGGTATGGTCGGAGTTATTGTACTTGGTGTGCTTGCTTTTTTTATGCTTCGATTTGCGAAGGGCGTAGATACCCTGCAGGATACGAACCGCAAGGTGGAAGACCTTCGGGAAGGAATCAACGATCTGGAGGATGAAACGAAGGCAGCCCTCGCGGATGCAACGAAGACGAACGATACGATTGACAAGCTTTTGAAACTTGCGGGCTATTCCAGAAACGAACTGATATTAGCATCTCTTGGAACCGATTTGTTCGAGATTTTGGGAAATGGAATCTTTGGGAATTGGAATCCGGTACCGGTCGAACCGATTACCGAAGATGTTTCTTACCTGGAGATTACGGATATCAATGAGTTTCCTAAGCTTCTGGCCGAGACACTGATCGGTGCAGAGCCGGGTGGCTACTATTTTGTCGGTTATGGCAGAGCAAATTACGAAATGGCTATGAAGTGTGCGGAGTACGTTGCATCGACGAATAAGGTGAATGTCTGGTCCGTTGGTTCTTCGGTTGAAGATGGCAGCGCGAATGCACGATTTGAAATCGAAATCTGGATTGAAGGGAATTACGATAGCGATTGGGATGGCGATTACGACTGGGATGAGGACTATGACTCAGATTCGGATTGGGAAGTGGAAACCAAGCCGGATTCCAAATACGATTTCAGCGATTGGGAAGAGTAGGAGGGAACGATGGTATTTGCTAGTTTGACCTTTTTATACTGCTTCCTTGCCGTAACGCTGATTCTGATGTGGATTGTCCCGAAGAAGCTGAAAAATCTTGTGCTCCTGTTGGCGAGCCTGGTGTTTTATTTCTGGGGCGAGAAGCTTTATGTGTGGATTTTGGTTTTTTCCACCGTGTTTGATTACGTCAATGGACGGCTTATCGGGCATTTTCAAAAGACGAATAAGAAGAAGGCTGCAAAGGCAATTCTGATTCTTTCTGTCGTTGGAAATCTGGCGATTCTCTGCACGTTTAAGTATTCGGATTTCTTCCTTCAGAATCTGAATCATCTGGGACTTAACCTGAAACTGTTGGGCCTTACCCTTCCAATCGGTATCAGTTTCTACACGTTTCAGACGATGTCCTACACGATTGACGTGTATCGCGGAGAGGTTGAGGTGCAGAACAACATCATTGCCTTTGGCACCTATGTTACGATGTTCCCACAGCTCATTGCCGGACCGATTGTTCGCTACAAAAACGTCGAGCAGGAGATGAACGAGCGTCGTATTACGGTGGAGGATTATGCGGCCGGTATTCGTCGTTTCGTGATTGGTCTCGCGAAGAAGGTGCTCCTTGCAAATGCGGCCGGCTCCGTCTACGATACCGTTTCGCAACATACGTCCGCAACCGGAGCGATGCTTTGGTTTGCCGGGCTGATGTATATGTTTCAGATTTACTTTGATTTCTCCGGATATTCCGATATGGCGATTGGACTTGGAAGAATGTTTGGCTTTCATTTTCCGGAGAACTTTAATTACCCATACATTGCCACCTCCATTACGGATTTCTGGCGTCGCTGGCACATTACGCTTAGCACGTGGTTTCGCGAATATGTCTACATTCCGCTTGGTGGAAATCGTGTTGGGAAAGCAAAGCAGATTCGAAATTTCCTGATTGTGTGGGCGCTAACGGGCTTCTGGCACGGTGCTTCCTGGAATTTTGTTCTGTGGGGACTTTACTTCTTTGTACTTTTGACACTGGAGAAATTTATCTTCGGAAAAGCGCTTTCTAAGCTACCGGGATTTGTGCAGCATTTGTATGCATTGGTATTCGTATTCTTTGGCTGGATTTTGTTCTCTCATGTAGAATTATCCGGCATTGGGTCAACCCTTCAGGGGATGTTCGGCTTTGGAAAGCAACCGTTTATGAACCGGGAAGCCGCCTATCTTTTGTACACCAATCTGGTGCTCACGGTATGTTTGGTGCTTGGAAGTACCGAGCTTCCGAAGAAACTATGGGGACGCGTTGAGAATACGCTATCCTCCGAGAATCATGAGCCATCCATTGGCCTGATTGTTCTGAAAAATGCGGTGCTTGCCCTGTTGTTCCTTCTGTGCGTAGCGTGTCTTCTTCGGGAGAGCTACAATCCGTTTTTGTATTTTCGGTTTTAGGAGGGGCGTATGAAAAGAAAAGATGCAATGATTACCTGTGTGGTATTCGCCCTTCTGATTTTTATTCCGGCGGTGTTATTCTTCGCACTGCCAAAGAAGGCTTATTCTGAATATGAGAGACGGTACCTGGAAGAGAAGCCGGAGCTTTCCAAGGACACCATAATGGACGGCACCTTCATGGATTCTGCAGAAATATATCTGTCCGATCATTTTCCGGGAAGGAATCAAATGGTTGGTCTTTACGGTTGGTATTCAAAGGCCATGCTTCGGAAGGATATTGGTGGGGCGTATCTTTGTTCCGACGGCTGTCTGATAACAAAGCTTACGGATTCCGAGGTGGAGGCTTCCGGAGTGGCGGAGAAGAATATCGAAGCGGTGAGTACCTTTGTGAAGGTGATGACGGAAAATGGAACTCCGGTCACCTGTCTGGTGGCCCCTTCCGCGAGTTTGATGCTTCCGGATAAGCTTCCGGCATTTGCCTCCGTGTATGACCAGAACGCATATCTGGACAAACTGTCAAATGCGCTCGGAGCTCAGTTTGTGGATGTTCGCGAGGTGCTTGGTGAGGACGGTGATTATTATAAAACCGACCATCACTGGATTACAGAGGGTGCCTACAAGGCATACGAGGCATGGGTGGATGCCCGTGCGGCAATTCTCGAGGTGGATACCGAGGAAGCGGTAAAGGAAGCATTTAAAAAACTGACTGCACTTGATATTGTGAGAAAGCGACGCTACGAGGAATTCACGGTAAGCGAACAGTTCCGCGGAACGTTGTATGCCAAGGTTTTGTCTGGATTTCAAAAGGATACCGTAACGGCCTATCTGGACAAGAAGAACTATTCCGTCGTCGCTGACGGAAAGGAACTTACCGGTCTTTACGATGAAACTAAGGTAAATGCGACAGCAGACGCCTATGATTACTTCTTTGGCGGAAACTACGCGTTAATGACCATTAAAAACGAAGAAGAGGGTACAAAGCACGGCGGGCATTTGCTTGTCATAAAGGATTCCTATGCAAATTGCTTTCTTCCGTTCCTGGTAAGTGAATACCGGCAGGTGGACGTGATTGATCTTCGTTACTATACGGGGTCGATGAAGCAGTATATTGCAGCAAATCGTGTGAATGAGGTGTTGATTCTCTATGGAATGGATGGCTTTGTTCTTGATAAGAATGTGAACAAGCTGACGGTTGGACTAAGCGAGGATGTAAGCGAATACCTGTATGTTCCGCGTCACGAGCATGCGGATGAACCGAACACGATAACGCTCCTTACCGAGGCGATGACCGCGCTTGGAGCCAATTCGGACGAGGGCATGGAGAAGGCTGGAATGGATTCGATTTACGGGTATGGAAGTGATATTCTGATGGACAATTTCCAAAGCCTCTACGGAATTGAACCGGCCGCTGATTTTCTTGGTGATGCAGCCATCTGTTATGGAAACGGCAATGCCAATGAGGTGAGTGTATTATATATTCTGGACGAATCCAAAACCGCAACGATTAAGGCGATTTTGGAGAAGCGTTTGGAGCGACGCCTGCGTGACTTCGAGGGCTATATGCCGGAAGAAGTTTACAAGTTAGAGCAGGCAAAGGTGACCGTTTGTGGGCACTACGTATTCCTTGTTGTCAGTGACGAACAGGAAGCGATTACACGTGCTCTGCTTCAGCAGATGAAGCAGTAGTAGATATTGATAGGGAATGAGAAAGGAGATCGAGTCATCATGAGTGACGAAATCAAGGAGCCGATTGCCGCAGAAGAAGCGGTAGAGACGGTGCAGGAAACAGTGAATGTGGTTGAGACAGCAACCGAAAAAACGATGAAGGCAGAAACGAAGGACCGGAAGAATCCATGGGCGATTTTGGGCCTGTTGGCAGGAATCGTGGCATTGGGACTTGTTGTGGTGATGTGCATTTCCATGCAGGGAATGCAGAAGAAGCTGAACGAGCTTCAGAAAAAAGCCAATGCAAATGCGGACCTGGTGGACGGAATCAACGAAATTGAAGACAGAGCGAAGCAGGCGGTGGAAGAGTCGGCAAAGACCAATAAAACGATTGATGCATTACTGAAGGTGGCTTCCAGTGTGCTCGATATTGACCTGACCAATCTGGATGATATTAACATTGAGGAAATCTATGCTCAGATCTACGGCGTTCATGAAATATGGGACGATACCGAAGTGGTAAATGCATACAAAACCGGAGACACGAGCAAGATAACCGATGCGAAGGACCGGTTTGTGTTAGAAAAGGCAACCGAGGTGCTGGACCAGATTATCAAGGACGGAATGACCGATTATGAGAAGGAAAAGGCCGTATATGAATGGCTTGTTATGTATACCTCGCTTGACCCGGATAATATGGGAGCCATTGCGGAGGCAAGCGAATACAGTCATATGCCGTATGGTGTATTGAAATATCACCAGGCAATTTGTGTCGGTGATGCTACCACATTTGCCATGTTTATGCATATGCTTGACATTGAATGTATGATCATTCATTCCGTAACGCAGGGAGAACATGCCTGGGATCTCGTAAAGATTGGTGACGGCTGGTACCACGTGGATGTACTGTTTGACGGAGGAAGTGACGGACGTGCCGCTTATGCGTTCTTTAATGTCCCGGATTCCGTAAAGAAAGAATCCGGCTATCCATGGAGCTCCGAGGAATTTCCGGCAGCGGATTCCTACGAGTACTGTTACATGGTACAGGAAGCAACCAAGTTGGACGACATATACAATCTGCCAAAGCTTTTATACGAAGCAATCCGTAAGGAGCAGGTAGGTTCGAAGGTAATCGTTTATGAGGTTGACAAAACCTATACGGAAGAGGTAGAGGACATTATTTCCATGATTAACGGTCAATATCTGGACCAGGATCATGAATATCTGTATTTGGAAAACTACCTGACCATCAATGATAACTATTACATCAGTGTAATGTATGTAAATAGTCAGTACGAGGATCCGGAGACAGAAACCGGATATGTCATTCCGGATGTTGATTATGAGAAGATTCGGGAAGAATTGTCTAAGTACTTTGGCGAACCGTCAAGTGATCCGTTTGATGATATCATCGTATATTAAGAAATGGAAAATGCGGAAGTTCCTTAAGGGGGACTTCCGCATTTATAAGTTATATAGGGTGTCAATTATGAATCCATATCCCTACTTGACGGAAACTGTGAACATCGGTAAAATCGTAGCGGGAGAAAATGCGCGAAAGGTTAGAAGTTATGATTATGAGGAAGAAGACGATTTTCATTGTGCTTTGCTGTGTGCTTGCAGTTGGACTGGTTGGCTGTCAAAAAGAAGCGACCTCGCAGGAACCAAAGTCCAAGGAGGAAACGGAAAGAACTGCGGCAATCCAGGCAGCAAAGAGCGGTCAGCTGGCAGCGGTCACCAAGGTGTACAAAGACGGAAGCATTTCCTGGCTTACCTACAGCTACGACGAGAAGGGACGAATTATTTCAGAGAATTCGGTCGATACAAAGGAAAAGCGATTGATTACCACCTACACATATGATGAGCAGGACAGGGTGATCAAGGTCGAGGTGAAGCAGGAGGAGGCATTTAAATCATCCGTGTCTTACGAATATGACAGCGAGGGGCATCAGATAAAAGTAACCTCGTTTTATGAGGATGGCTCCATAGCGGAGGTAACGGAGTACGATGCAAGCGGTAAAATCACGCAGAGTATCAGCTTCGACGAGGCCGGAGAGGAACAGGTAAAAAAGGTTTATACCTACGACGAGAATGGCGAGAAGAGTTATATTTCAACGACATTTCAGGGAAATGCGGATAACGTGGAGCGATACGATTACGATGAGATGAATCGACTTATTGCTCAAGTTCTATACGACGGGAATTTCTCCGTAACGACTAGAACGGACTATTCCTATAGCGAAGAAGGGCTGTTAATCTATAAAGAGTCGGTAAACGGTTCTTTTATCTTCCAGAACGCAGAGAGCTATGTGTACGATGAACAAGGCAGAATGACGCGAAAGAATATGTTGTCGGAGCGGGATAAAATCTCCGGGTATAACGATTATACCTACGACTCCGAGGATCGAATTTTGGAAAATGCGTGCTACGATGCCGAGGGTGCTCTGATTATGGCACTAACGAACGAGTATGATGCGAAGGGGCAGCTCCTTTGTACAACCCGACTTAATCAGAATCGCGAACAGGAAAGTAAGCTGGTATACGGCTATCGCGAGGGCGATTCCGAGCCGGTATCCTTTGCAAGCTACGGTGCGGACGAAGGGGTGTTGAAGGAGTCCTACGTGAAGACTTACGACGAGAGCGGCGCGCTTCGTACCATTACGGGAACGAATGGTGCAAAGGAATATACGGAGACCTATTATTACGGAGAATAGAGCATTTTCGTAGGAATGGTTAGAAAGAAGAGAAGTATATGGGAAAAGAAGAGAAGACAAATGTTGCCCGTATCTTAGAGAGGGCGAAGATTTCGTATGAACAGATCACCTATGATTGCGGTGATTTTGTGGATGGTGTTCATGCGGCTGAGAAGGCCGGAACACCGGCAGAGCTGACCTATAAAACGATTGTGCTTGTAGGAAAGTCGGCAAAGAATTACGTGTGCGTGATTCCGATTGCTGAGGAAATCGACTTAAAGGCTGCGGCGAGGGCCGTTGGAGAGAAGTCGGTTGAGATGCTGCCGCTTAAGAATCTGACTGCAACGACCGGATATATTCGTGGTGGCTGCAGCCCGCTCGGAATGAAGAAACAGTTTCCGACGGTGATTGATGTTGCGGCGGAGGCATTGGATTATTTTTATGTCAGTGGCGGCCGTGTAGGCTGTTCTGTGAAGGTGAACCCGAGGGAACTGGCGGGTATTTGCCGAGGGAGCTTTGCTCCGATTGTTGCTGCGAAGAGCAACGAATAGCGTAATATGAAAAGGCGGAGGAATCCAAAGTGGAAGAGGAAACAAAGGATGTTGTAGACACTACAACCGAAAAGGAAAAGAAGACGACGGAGGGCCCGGTCGGGTTTTCCAAAAAGCAGAAAACGATTTTATTCGCTCTGGCCTGTATCTGTATGGTGGCACTCGGCGTATTCCTAGTGCTTCTTGTGCAGAAGCTTTCCGGAAAAAAATCAGATGCGGTACTTAGCCCGACACCAACGCAGGGGGTATCT
>DCGJ01000112.1 GCA_002315495.1 Lachnoclostridium sp. UBA1781
AATGAAATAATCATTTTTTCACAGCCCCTTTTTTGTTTTTGGCGATACCTACAATGAATCATCCCGCAGAACATATAAAATGCGAAAATGTTAAAAAAGTATAAAATTTCGGATTTTATTGAACAAAACATGATTTCACGCGTCATAGTATATAGAGGAGGTGAAAGAGGGGATGCAAGAATGCATCAATAAGCTTTTCGTTGGATAAAATAAAAAACGTGTTGCAATTTTTTTTGATTGTACTATATTTTGAATAGGGAGCATATTCCAAATAGTACGTATTTTGATTGGAGGTGAAGTTATGTTAAGAAAAAGAGTTACATTTATGTTGTTGTTTCTAACCTTCTTAATTGGTGTCACAACAGCAAACGCGGAAGACGCAAGTTCTAGTCCCGACTATCCGATTAATGTTGACGATAGTAAGTGGAAGGAATTAAGCTATTCCGAAGCACTTGAGCTATTGAATGTCAACACGGAGGATTTGTCGAAGCTTGATAGTGATGAACTGTTAGATTTGGCAATCAGATATCCATTTTTGTGTGATATTTATGGATTTGATGATTGGGAAACAGGAGTAGATAACGTCAGCAGAAAGTCAACTGTGTTAACTGCGTTTTGGCAAAGGGATGATTTTGCACAAACAATTCTTCGTAGGTTTATTCGTATTCTTCCAACAGAAGAGTATCTACTGTCAGTAGAAGGATATTTGGAGTATGAGTTTCTTGAGAACTCACTTCAAATGCAGAAAGTTTTAGAGAAGTTAAAACCATGTGAAATTGAAATGATGAAAAGCAAGATGCTTCGCGATATTGAGTTGATAGAGAATATGAAGACTGAGTTCTCGATCCCTCTTCGAATGAATGTATTCTTGTCTGAACAGATA
Organism: Lachnoclostridium sp. UBA1781; assembly: GCA_002315495.1. GTDB lineage: Bacteria > Bacillota > Clostridia > Lachnospirales > Lachnospiraceae > ISDg. Next base: position 884 of record DCGJ01000112.1, read on the forward strand.
GGTGAGTATTCATGCTCTGCATCCGGAAGTACAGGATTTGTTGGAAATGGTTGCCTGGTATATCGTTTTAACGGAGCAAGGTATTGTGAGGGTAGATACTATAAGTATGGAACATCAGAAACTGCGTATTTATATGTGTCGAACGATTTTTCCACAAGTGAAAAAACAACACAGGACAATGCGATAGCAACATCACATCCAACATGGGTGAAGTTATCCTCTGCGACAAAGAAATTTAATTGTCATTCCTATGCGTGGTTAGGAGAAAGTACAATATGGCTGGATGATCCGGCCGCATTTGCTAACGCATCAACTTATATTCAAAGTATAGGAGTGGATTGTGCAATCTCAGGTGCCGGAGAGATTGTAACACTTTGGGATACCGGGATTAGCCATTCCATGATAACGGAAAGTGCATCGTCAGGTCTTTCTAAAACCGGAAGGATGTCTACGACGACGGTAAGATCCAAGTTGGGATCGTTGGGGGTTTATCGTACAAGTTTGTATGATATGTATTTGTATTACAGTGCTAATTATTATCATGTTTACCACATAAGATAAAGGAGAAAATCAATATGAAAAAAGCTATTATTCCTATTTTAGTAGTTGCAGTTATGGCTGTTGTTATTTGTTTTGTTGTGAAATACAGTAGCAACAAGGAAACGACCGGTTCTGACAAAGCGAAGGAGGAAAATCAGAAAACGGAGAACGTTTCTCCTTCAGAAAGTAAGAATGTTTCCGACTATTACGGAACGTATCAGGTAACCGAGTTTATTTTCATGCCAAGTTACTCAAGCTTTTCCCTCAATCTGGATGACGCAAAGAAACTTCAGGTTGTTCTTGATGGGAATGGCATTAAAGTTACGACGAAGGAAGCAACTGAGCAGCTGGACTTCAAACGTGAGGTTGCCGGTCCTTTCAATTATCTTGATATCATTCGAAACGAAGCCAACAATTATGGATTTATTCCTGCGTATGGTTACGATACCATATTTTATATTCCTGAGGTTGATGCAAAGAATTATCCAAAGTTTGCCGAACTTCTTGGAAAGGAATTGGATACCTTCGCAAACGGCAAGGAACAAATCTATGTTCAGGATGGAACTGTTTACGTTAATTTGAATATCTATGGTGTATATAAACTTGAAAAGGTAGATTAACGAAAAAAGGCCCCCATTCATATAAGTTAACAAAAAAAGAAGAGCCGATGCCATCGGTTCTTCTTTTTTTGGGGGAATCACAGAAATAATCTTGCGCTTGATCATTCTATGATGAAAAAGGGAGGAATATATGCTTGTCATATAAATGATAATTTCAAGTTTGTTTTTCGGAGAACCCGTGATATAATCACTTTTGATTGGGTTGCTTCTCTATTAAAAATGTAGCACAAGTTCTTGGAAAAAGAAAAGGGGAAAATGCAGCTCGTCGAGAAAGTGTAGTTTCAATGAATAATATTGTAAAAAAACAAGTCAAATTGAAAGAAAGTTCAACAAAAGAACATCGAATAATCGGACTATTTCTGGTGTTGTTGGCAGCGGTCCTTTGGGGCGCACTTGGAATTTGGGTGAGAAAACTCAATTCTGCAAAACTTGGCTCGTGGGAGATTACGTTCTTTCGTTGTGTCGGAATGGTGACGGTGCTCGGCATTTACGGAGTGATTCGTGGACTGATTACGAAGAAATGGATCTTCGCGGTTCGCCTTAAAGACTTCTGGTGCTTCCTCGGAACCGGGCTCGTGTCCATCCTGTTTTTTAATTATTGCTATATGACAACTATTTCCCGAACATCGCTTTCAGTGGCGGCGCTTTTATTGTACACGTCACCGGCCTTCGTGCTGGTATTTTCCGCATTTTGCTTCAAGGAGAAGATGAACGGGCGCAAATACATCGCCCTTCTCATGGCGCTCGCAGGTCTTGTGTGTGTGTCTGGAATATTGACCGGTGGTATGTCCGTTGGCGTGGTTGACTTTTTTATTGGAATCGGCGCCGGACTTGGATATGGCCTGTATTCCATCTTCGGGCGGTACGCGCTGATGCGCGGCTATAGCTCCGTAACCATCAGTTTTTATACCTTTTTGGTGGCCGGAATCGGAATCCTTCCGCTTGCGGATGTGGGCAGAGCATTTCGAACGGTTTCCGACGACACGGGGCTGCTTCCGTATGTGCTTGGACTGATTCTGGTTTGTACGGTGGTTCCGTATCTTTCCTATACCGCCGGTTTGTCCCGAATGGAGAATGGAAATGCGGCAATCGCTGCCTGCGTGGAGCCGGTTGCGGCAACCCTAATCGGGCTTGTATGGTTTCATGAAAGCATTGGGCTTCCGGAGATTCTTGGAATTGTTCTGATTTTGGGGTCGACGGTGGTGGTGAATCTGAAGGGGAAGTCGGAACGAAAATAGATTTTGATAGTGAGGTGTAATTATGGCAATTTTTAAGATTGGAAGAAACGATCCGTGCTGGTGTGGATGCGGCAAGAAATACAAGGCGTGCCACCAGGCATTTGACGACAAATTAAGACTTTTGAAGCTGCAGGGCAAGAAGGTGCCGTCCCACAAGATCATTAAGACTGAAGCACAGATTGCAGGAATCCGCAAGGCGGGCGAGATGAATACCAAGGTGTTGGATTACATCGAACCTTTTGTGAAGGAGGGCATTTCCACGGAGGAGCTGAACCGACTGGTACACGAGTACACCCTGTCTCTTGGCTGCATTCCGGCACCGCTTAACTATGAGGGGTATCCGAAGAGCGTGTGCATCTCGATTAATGACGTGGTTTGCCACGGAATCCCGAGCGCGGACCGAATCCTTCAGTCCGGTGATATTGTAAATGTGGACTGTACCACCATTTGCGATGGCTATTTCGGAGATGCTTCTAGAATGTACTGTATCGGCGATGTGGACCCGGCGTGGAAGAAGCTGGTGGAAGATACGAAGACCGCGTTAGACCTTGGTGTTGCGGCTGCAAAGCCTTGGGAGCATCTGGGTGACGTCGGCTATGCCATTAACACTTTTGCGAAGGAGCAGGGCTACTCCGTTGTTCGTGAAATCGGTGGACATGGTGTTGGAGTGGAGTTCCACGAGGACCCGTGGGTCAGCCATATTGGGCAGAAGGGCAAGGATATGGTGCTCGTGCCGGGCATGACCTTTACCATCGAGCCGATGATTAACCTTGGCGAGCCGGATGTCGTACAGGATGAAGACGACGGTTGGACGATTACCACCGAGGATGGTTCGCCGTCCGCGCAGTGGGAGTATACCCTCGTTATGACCGAGGACGGGCCGGAGATAATTTCGCACTAGAATTGTGGCAGATTAGGGATTGTGTTTTTTGATATTACTCGGGCGAAGGGTGGCTTGATCTGCTCGGTATGTTAGTTGGAGGGGAATGTTGGCTTGATTTGCCCAGCATATTATTTGGAGGGGGAAAATGCGGGATTTGTTTGATTTGGATAAAAAGGATTATGATGAGAATTGGCCGGTATTTCGAAGACCTTCGGCGCGTGCCATCATTTGCCGTGAGGGCAAGGTCCTGATGATTCATTCCAAGCTGTATGATTATTATAAGTTTCCGGGTGGAGGAATTGAGTCGGGAGAGGATCCGAAGCAGG
>DCGJ01000103.1:0-13781 GCA_002315495.1 Lachnoclostridium sp. UBA1781
TCAGTATCTGGTAAGCATTACCGGCCATATTAAGCGTGACCGTGACTTCCGATTGCAGAATTTCCAGTTGAAGACATCCGTTTGCTACGAGCGAATCGGAGACCTTTCCGTTGAAATCACGTATGCGTTAAATGCTATCAAAGAAAGCGGAAAGACGATGTCTCCGTCGGCACAGGCTGAGCTTCGTGTCGGTATCGATGCGGTTGATGAGATTCTGAATACGACGACGCTTGCTTTTAAAAAGATGGATGTTGATCTGGCTCGTAAGGTTGAACCATTAGAGGAGATGATTGATGACCTGGTCGTTGCGTTAAATACCCGCCACGTTTACCGTATGTCCCATAATGAGTGCGATATCTACCTCGGTATTCAGTATCAGAATATTTTATCAAAACTCGAGGGTATCTCCGATCAGTGCTCCGATATTTCCGTATACATCATGGAGTTGTTTGAGAGTGATATTCGCGGACGTGAGCACGAGTACGTACACCAGTTGCATCACTCCACGGATTCCCGATTCCAGGAGGAGTATCAGAACGACCGTGAGAAATATTTCTCGCGATTGGTAGAGATTCCGGCCTTGGCTGCAGAGGCTGATGAGAAGGAGAAGGAAACCTGGGTTGGAAGAACCTGATAGGCCTCGGTTAAAAACAGAATAACGAAATAAAAAACGCGTAGTAAGCAAAATGCCTGCTACGCGTTACTTTTATGTAAAACAAGATCATTTGGTGTAGTGAAATGCCTTGGCTCCCTTGCTAAAGCACCAGTAAAACCATTAACGGAATGGTAAGGACACTTAAAATCGTGGTGAGAAGCACCACATTTGCCGCGAGCTCCTGTTCGCACTCGTGAAGCTCTGCAAGAGACAGAATGATGGCACCCGAAGGCGTTGCCGAAAGGACGAAAATCGAAACCTTAAACACATCCGAAAAGCATGGAAGAAAGGCCACGCAAAGATATGCGAAAAGCGGATAAAGAACCAGCTTTAGCGAACAGGTAGCATACACAAACGGTCTTGTTACCAGTTTCTTTAGCGGAACGGTAGACAGTCGCATGCCGAGAATAAACATGCAGACTGCGGTAACGGACTTCGCCATAACCTCAACCATGCCCTCTAAAGCATCCGGCAGATTCACCCGAAGAATGAAGAGCGGAAGTGAGATGAAAAGGGCGATAGAGGTCGGATTCAGAAGAGCGCTTTTCAGTGACATGTACTTCTTGTCTCCGGTGATTAAAAACACGCCCATCGTGTAAACCAGAAGGTTCATCGACATGACATACACGGAGCTGTAACAGGTGACGATCGGTTCGTTTGGAAAGACCGTAGTGATGAGCGGAATTCCAAGGAAGCCAACATTTCCAAGAACGGCTGCGGTGGATAGGATGCGGTATTTGGCATCCTCGTAACGCTTGTGCAGAAGCAGATAGAGCAATAAGAAAAATGCAATCTGAATTGCAAGCGTAACGCCAAAGAAGGCCCCGATTTTAGCCAGCGTCCGAGCATCATATTCGAGTTTTAGAAACGAGTTGATAATCATACACGGCCCCAGCGCGTAGAGCAGCAGACCGGAAAGCGATTTCGCGTGGCGAGGGTCGCATTTTCCTCCTTTGCACAGGATAAATGCGATGCTCATATAGCCAAGCATAACCAAGACATTTTGTAATACCGGTAGAAACATAGAAGCCCCCTTCCTTTCGTGATAGAAAAACACGGGCGTAACAGCACCGGGACGCATTATATAGCATATTGTGTCATCGGTCAAACGAAAAAAGGCGAACCGCATTTGCAAGAGACATGAAAATGTGGTAGGCTTTTGTTGTGTGCGAGCCTTATACGGCAGGTTTTCGCTGTGCACATCGAAAGGGAGGAGAATCGCTATGCCATTACGCTATCGGAATTATGTCTTTGATTTGTATGGAACGCTGCTCGACGTGTCGACGGATGAGCAGGCGCCGAAAACGTGGAAACGCTGGCTTCGAAAGTTGGACGAGAAGGGCATTTTGCACCCGCCTTATTATCGCTTTCGGGAAGATTTTTTTGCACGCGATCGAGAGGCCAGACGCATCGCACTCGAGCAGGGACCATATTCGGTTCCGGAAATTGACGTCATCCCGATTTACCGGGAACTGTTTTTACTCTATGGAAATGCTCCGCTTTCTGATGAAGCTCTGAATGAGCTGGCATACGAGTTCCGAAAGGCGTCCCGACTCTACATCCGGCCGTTTCCCGGCGTTGAAGAGTACCTGACATTACTTCGCAAAAACGGAAAGAAATTGTTCCTTCTTAGTAACGCGCAAGCCTGCTACACAGTGCCGGAAATCATCGAGTTTGGCATCGACCGCCTGACGGATGTTCAGTACATTTCGAGCGACCGAAAGGTTATGAAGCCGGATGCCGCATTTTTCAAAATGCTTCTTGCCGAACAAAACCTAAACCCGAACGAATCCGTGATGATCGGAGACAATGCGGTTGCGGATGTTGGCGGCGCTAAGGGTGTCGGAATGGATGCCATCTGGCTTTCGGGAGAGCAGTCCGCAAAGTTGTTTTATCAAAGACAGGTGACGGAAATCAAAAAACTCAAAGCATGATAGTTGATGCAAGCAGAGGGAAATGAGAATGAAAAAGAAACCCTATTGGGCGGTATTCTATGGGCTGGGATTAACCGCATTTACGGTATATGTTGTGCTTCGTGTATTTGTCATTCGGGAAGCAATCAATACCAATGCCACAGAAATGAACACGTCGATGTTTGATAACATCACGCAGGCCCTGCCGAGTTGGGCGGTAAAGCCTGAGACAGAAGAAGTGACAACGGAGGACGGTCCGGTCCCCACAGAGGATGTGCCTAAAACAGATGAATTGACCTGCACGCCTACTCCGGGCATGACGATTACGTGTATGCCTGAACCGACGAAAACGGTAACCCCTGAGCCGACGGCAACGGTAACGCCGAAGCCGATGGAAACGATAAGCCCGAAGCCGACGGCAACAGTAACCCTAAAGCCGACGGCGACGAACACACCAAAACCTGTGGCTACGAATACACCAAAGCCAACAGCTACGCCGACTGCGACACCAACGCCGATGCCAAAAAAGCAGGAGACGACTACCGAAAGCACGATCATACGTGCAACGCCGGTATTTTCTTCGACTGAGGTGATTACGGAAAATACGTATTCCAATGATCACATCTATATTGAGATTCATACCTATCGGGAGCACAACACGGATATCCATATTGCGGAAGTGTTTGTGACCTCCGCGCAGTATATTAAAACCGCATTTGCCGAAGATACATATGGTCGAAACGTGTTTGAGACGACTTCCTCCATGGCGGCTCGAAAGGGAGCAATCTTTGCCATTAACGGAGACGATTACGGGGCCCGTGAGGGTGGCTATGTGATTCGAAACGGAGTCCTCTACCGAGACGCGGGAAACACTAAGCGAAAAACGCTGTCGCTTCTTGCAAATGGCGAGTTTATGGTAACGGCTTATAATGAAATGTATCCGAATGAACTTCTGAAAAAAGGAGCATGGCAGGCCTGGACCTTCGGACCGCTCCTTGTGAATAACGGGAAAATCATCGTTGACGTGGATGAGGAGGTTGATTATTCCAGCCGCAGAGGAAACCAGAGGACTGCAATCGGAATTGTAGAGCCGCTTCACTATGTGTTCCTCTGCTCGGATGGACGCATGAGCAATAATGTCGGCATTTCCCTGTATCAGGTGGCTGACATTATGGCGCGTTACGGCTGTACGATGGTTTATAACACGGATGGTGGCGGTTCGGCGACCATGGTGTTTAACGGCAAATTCGTGAATTATCCGACGGACTGGGGAACTTCCATGGCAGAAAGAGAGGTAAGCGATATCATCTATGTGCAATAAAATGTTTCGAATTTTTACGTATATTTATCTTGGTGTCAGTGCCTTTGTAGCAGTCTTCTCTATGGTTTATGAGCATTTTGGGAAGGGGGTTCGGTCGAATGCCATGGTCTACGCCTTCCTATATCCGCTCATTTTGGGCGCGGTAATCTGTCTGTTCTTTTCGTTGTTACCGCAGGCGAAGCGGTTATCATATGGGAGAAGCAAGGCGGAGGAGAAGCTAAATGCTCCCGGTGCGGTCGTTCGCATGGGAGCCAACCTATACCATTCCGGGGTGGCAACGCTTACGATGGGTTCGATTATGTACGGAGTTATTGAAATCTTCGGTACGACAGACCACCTGACGACTTACTACTATATTGTGGGCATTGGATTGTGCGTAGTGGGTTTTCTCGCTACACTGACCGCCTATCTTATGATTCCCTCGGGGGAAATGCCTGAAAACCGCAAGAACTGAACAAAATATGTCAAAAAGGTGCTTGTTAATTACCCCCCACATATAGTAAACTAAATCTGTTATGCAACCTTGCATAATGTATATGAAATATGAGTTAAATAAAGGAGACATAATTATGTCAGACGCAACAAACAAGTCCGGTGGCTGGCGCGAGAATAAGTGGATTCGCGGCGCAATTCCGGCATTGTTACTCCACATGAGTATCGGTACGGTTTATTGCTGGTCCATCTTCAGCCAGGAAATCGCAGACCACATTGGTTTTACCAAAAATGCAACCGAGTGGGCATTTAGCTTGGCTATTTTCTTCCTTGGTATGTCCGCAGCTTTCCTTGGTAACATCGTAGAGAAGGATATTCATAAGTCCTCCCTGATTGCTACGATTTGTTTCGCCGCAGGTATGGCAGGAACCGGTTTCTTTATCTATTACGGCGGAAATCATCAGCACAGTTATCTGGCGCTGATTGGTATCTATGTATGTTATGGTTTTATCATGGGTGTTGGTCTTGGAACCGGTTATCTTTCCCCGGTTAAGACCCTGATGCTTTGGTTCCAGGATCGTAAAGGTCTGGCAACCGGCCTTGCAGTTGCAGGCTTCGGTGCCGCTAAGGCAATCGCTTCCCCGATTATGCAGGCCATTCTTGGTGAGAACAAGAACGGTGAAATCTACAAGATGTTCTGGATTCTTGCAGTTGCTTACTTTGTAATGATGTTCGTCGGACATCTTCTTCTCAAGAAGCCGGCAGGCTGGCACGAGCCGAGCGGCAGCGAGAATAAGCCGTCCACCTTCCAGGTTATTAAGTCCAAGCCAATTGGGACCTATATCGGTATCTGGTTGATGTTCTACCTGAACATTACCTGTGGTCTGGCGCTCATTTCCCAGGAGAAGATGATTGTAAAGTGTATCGGTCTTGCCGGTGTTGTTGGTATCATTTCTACCATTTCCGCAATCTTCAATGCAGGCGGTCGTCTTGGCTTCTCTGCAATGGCAGACGGTATGAAGGATCGTAACACGGTTTACAAGATTATCTTCGCGCTTTCCATCGCATTTACCGCAGTTGTTATTGCAACTCAGGGTATCGTAAAGGCAAACGTTGATGGCAACCAGAATATGCTTCTTGTGATTTTGGTGCTCCTCTTAATCTTTATGGTAAATGCGGGATACGGCGGCGGTTTCTCCAATGTTCCGAACCTTCTTTCCGACCACTACGGAATGAGTAATATTTCCGCAATTCACGGTATTACGCTTTCTGCATGGGGTATTGCAGGTCTTACCGGTAACCAGATGGCAAGCTGGATTGTGAGCCATTTTGGTAAGGTACAGAATCTTACGTATACCGAAGACGGTGTCGCACATACGATTGAGGTAAACCCACAGGGTTACCAGTATGTATTGTATGTAACCATCGCACTTTACATTGTATCTCTTCTTCTTTCTCTCTTCCTCGTTCGTCCTTCCGAGAAGGCACTTGAGGCAAAGAAAGCAAAGCAGGCGAAGTAAGTCAAAAGAATAAGGGCTGTCACCTTTGCGATTCGAATCGCGGAGGCGACGGCCCTTTTTTGCGTTATTTTGATGTTGATTCAGCCGCTACTTACACCGCAAGCAGTGATGTAATGAAGAAAACAAGAAAGACGTACGCAACACCTGCAAGCAGTGCCCCGATCCAGCGCACCAGGATATTCCTCGAGCGACATGGAGGGAAGACACGTTGGATGTTTCGATAATTTCCGAGCCAAAAGGTAAGTCCAAGCATAATCACCAGTGAGGTGCCTTTTAAGAGGTTTAGGTTTGGCGTCGGTTTCGAGAGCTCAAGTGTCAGGCTCAGGTAAAAAATCAGATAATACCCAACGCAGGCCAGAATCCAAGTTGGGATATTCCTCGAACGAAATCCGGGTGGAAACCAGGAATGAATGACCGAGGAGAAGTTCGCATTTTCGGTGCTCTTTTCCGTGATTATCATCACAGGAGGCGTCGGTGGATTCACCGAAGAAGGAGGCGGAGTGTTCGGCGTCTCTACGCGAACCGCAACATTATTCGGATAAGTCGTATTCGGATGATCGAGAGCCCCCTGAATGGCTCGTTTCAATGCATTTACATTCGTATATCGCTCCGTTGGCTCCATTCGTTTGCACTTCTTAATTACTTCTTCTAACGCAGGTGTCGATGCTGCGGAGCCCTCTAAAAGCTTTTCCAATAAAACGCCTAATGCATAGATATCGGACTGAGGTGAGGACGAACGAAAACCGTATTGCTCCGGAGCGGCATAGCCCGGAGTTCCGAGTAACACGGTGTCGGATTTTGCTTCGAGATTGCAGTACTTGGCCGCATTTAGATCGATGACAACGACATGATTTTGGTTATCAATCATGATGTTGGACGGTGTGAGATCTCGGTGAACAATCGGTGGTACATGGGTGTGAAGAGGGAGCATAATATCACACACATCCATAATAATTCGGCAGGCCTGCTCGCGGGTTATCGTTTCATTCTTCATCAGATCCCGTAAGGTGAGACCGGTAATCTGCTCCTCTAAAAGAATGATACTGTCGTCGTCACATTCCAAAATCGCATGAATTCGCGGCATTCCTACCGGGGGATTGTTCATTAACTCCTGCAACAGACCTCGGTCGTAATCGGTCAGGCATTTCCATACGTAAATGCGGTTCGTCTCAGTATCCCGAACAAGATATGTTTTATGCTCTTCATTTATGAGACCGATTGGAGTATAATGTGAATTGGTAAGGTATTCTTGCGAGTTCACGGTGAGGATTCCTTTCAAACATGTGTTTTATCCATTATAACAGATTGGAGCACAAAATGAACGAAAAAAGTACCAATAATTTGGAACAGATTTTGCGCGGTACCCGACCGGACGGTTTTGGGGATTACCTTCGTAACAATCGCGACAGTATGGTGAATGAATCGGCTGATTTTTTCGTATACTGTAAGGAGTTGTTTCGCATGAGAGGGCGCTCTCAGCAGGACGTCTTTCTGGACGGCGGAATCCCGGAACGGTATGGCTATAAGCTTCTGGCCGGTGAAAAGCGGACAAGGCAGCGGGATGTGATTCTTCGCATCTGCTTTGCCGGGCATCTGACGCTTCGCGAGACGCAGCGTGCCCTTCGCAAATACGAGATGCCGGAACTTTATGCCAAAATCAAGCGGGATGCCCTTCTCATGATTGCCTTTAATGAGCGTATCCGGGAGATTCCAAAGGTGGATGCTCTCCTTACAAAGGAAGGTCTCGAGCCCCTTCGTTCCTGCGGAGAAATGGACTAATTCAGCACTCAGATTACATCTGTAAAACGGACGATTTTACTATATCACATAATTGCATCGGAAATTCCCACCGCTACGGTGGGAACAAAAAAGAACCCTCTCTGTTATGATAGAGATGACCAAATGTGGTCAATATTTATAATAGAGAGGGTTACTATATGAAAACTTGGAAATTGGTTGCAGGTATTCTGAATATGGTTCTGTTCGTGGTCGTTGCCTTTCAGTCCTGTGCTGCAGGCGTGGTGAACACCATCGAGGAAAGTGAAAGTGTTTCCGGCTCCGCCGGCATCTTTGTGGCGATTCTGATGCTGGTAGGTGGTATTGTATCGGTAGTTGTTCGCAAGCAGGAGGGGAAGGGCGGCAATATTGCGCTTGTAGTCTTATTTGGTATGGCCTTCCTGATCGGCATCTCAAACGCAGAGAATTTCGGCGACCTGAAGGTTTGGGCAGTATGGTGTGCAATCAATGCAGGGCTTGCTCTTCTTTGCTGTTTTGGCAAGAAGAAGCGTGCAGAAAAGGTTACGGAAGCTCCGACTGCTCAGGAAGAGTAGTGGGAGGAAAATGCTCCTCGGAAGGGACGCATTTTCATATATTCCGTCAAAAACGAAGTGAAAAAAAATACGATTTTACGAATGGCTTTCGGGTAGACCGGGAGCCATTTTTGTAGTACAATGAAAGATACAAATAAAGCCTTGGGGAGGGCGATTTATGGAGAATGCGTGTATTGCGGTTAAGAAAATGACCGACCGGGTGTACCTTTTGGATGACAGAGGACAGTCCACCGGTTTTCTTGTTGTCGGAACGAAAAAGGCGCTGATGATTGATACGATGTGTGGTGGTGAGGACTTGGAAGCGCTTGCGAGAAGGTATACCGAGCTTCCGCTGATGCTCGTGAATACGCACGGACATCCGGACCATATTATTGGTAACCATTACTTTGAGGAGGCCTATATGCACCCTCTGGATATGGATGCGGCGAGGGAATTCATGGAGCATCCGAAGTATCTGGAAAAGGTAGCAGAGCAGGGGAGAAAGCCGGCGAAGCTTCTTCCGATTACGGATGGCACCGTGATTGATCTTGGCGATTGCCATCTGGATGTGATTCATTTTGTCGGACATACGCCGGGAAGTATCTTTCTGTTACTTCGTGAAGAACGGATTTTGTTTACCGGTGACGCCATTAACACGCATACCTGGATGCAGCTTCCGGAGTCGGCCTGCCCGGAATTGTTCCTGGAAAGTTTACGAAACGTGATGTGGCTAACCGAGAAGGCGGACAGAATTCTGCATGGTCATACGACGGAGTTTCTGGATATTGATTTGATGAAGAAAACCGAGCTAGCACTGGAGGAAATCATCGCACGAAAGACCGATGGAGAGCAGGTTTATCACTGGTTCGGAGGAGAAGACCGCACCCATCCGATTCCGGGTACCGACGGCGGTGTGATCTGCTTCAAGCCATACAAAAAGGAAGTGGAGGAGACCAGAAAGCAGTGGGCAGCGAGTGATGCCGCACGTGATGCGGGGCTCACGGAGCCGGAGACGATTCTTGCTCATCGCAATATTTCCTATGGTCCTTATGGTCCGGCCAATCTGCTGGATGTCTATGTGCTAAAGGATGGTGCGGAGAACAAAGCACGCCGGCTTCCGGTCATCGTGAACATTCATGGTGGCGGGTATTTTTACGGAGACAAGGAGTTGTATCGCTTTTACTGTATGCATCTGGCTGAGTTTGGGTTTGCCGTTGTGAACTTTAACTATCGACTGGCGCCGGAATACCGATTCCCGGGGCCAATCCAGGATATCAATGGAGTACTTTGTTGGATCGAGCAGAATGCGGCTGAGTACGGGCTTGATACGGAGCATGTCTTCTTGATTGGTGACTCCGCAGGCGCTCAGCTTGCGAGTCAGTATGGTGCGATTAACACAAATCCTGACTACCGAAAGGCTTTTTTTATGCCGGAGCATGGAATCCGCATAAAAGGACTCAGCCTTGCCTGCGGCTTGTATGATATTCCGAAAATGCGCGACTCCGAGGCACATGGTGGTATCTTCTCTGATTACTTCGGTGATGAGCGAATGGTGCCAAAGGGCGACCCGCGAGTGGATGTGCTGGCTGCGATTACCGCTGATTATCCGCCGGCTTTCGTGTTCTCCTGTCCGAACGATTTCCTGGTGACGGAATGTGAACCGATGGCCGACTATATCAATCAGACGGGAGGAAAGGCGACAGCCCGAATCTTCGGCACCAAGGACAATTTGGAGTGCGGTCATGTATTCCACTGTAACCTCTATCTGGAGGAGGGGAAGGAAGCAAATGCTGCACAGGCCGCATTTTTTATGAGTTTAATAAATTAGACAGGTTTTTCGACGCAGTTGATGATACGAATTGACTGCGTCGAATTTTTATGCAAAATCGAGCATAAACTGCAAGAAAATATTTACATTTTTCAGAAGGTGAAAAAACTGAGGGAAAACACGGAAAAGGATGCATTTTGGAGGGTGAAATATGCTATAGTTATAGTATCCCTATTTGTATGTAGGGGAAGTGGGCGTATATGAGACTGTTTGTTGGGGACAGAGAAGCGAGGGACCATGTATAGAGCGATTCTAATCAGTATCGGCATCATTATGATGATTGTCGAAGCGTACCTGATTCATAAAACCTTTACTCTTAAGAAACCGGGGTATGTGTCGATGGTAAAGACACTGATCTCGGGATTTTGTGTTACGCTCTTTTACTTTGTCAGCATTCTGACACGATACTATTTTGTGATGTCACTTTTTAGTTCACTCTATTTCTGTGCGAACAGCTTTGCCTGTTATCATCTTCTGGATTATTTTTCCAACTACACCCGCACAAAGCGCATGAGGCTGCCGATTTCAAGGATTCTGTTGTTCCTTGATTGTATCGTTCTGATGATCAATCCGTTCCACGAGATTTCAATGAATTATGAGGACCTTCATCGGTCATTGGCCTCTTGGGAATTTCATGCAAAACCGCTATACAATGTGCATCTGGGGTTGTGTTATATCTTTTTGGCACATACCATTGCCATGCTGGTTGGTCGTGCGATTAAAAAACCGAGTGTATACCGCGCGAAGTACACAACCATTATTATTGGACTTTTGGCATGTATTGCAGCCAACGGCATATATCTGTTCATTCCTCAGGATGGCAACATTGATTTTGCTGTCTTTATGTATTGTGGCATGTCCATTCTGCTTTGCTGGAATTCGTTTAATTATGAGAAGAGTCGTCTATTAACCAATATTCGAGGTCTGATTCTGGACGAATTGGGGCATCCGGTTGTCTTGTTTGATGAGTCGGAGCATATGGTGACCTGTAACCATCCGGGCGAGTTCCTAATCGGAACGACAATGGAAAATCAGGACTTTACGTTGGAAGAGTTTATTCGCGCCAATCGTTTTGATTTAGCACTGCTTGACTCCACGGAGAATACGTATTTTCAGTGGACAACTGATTTGATGAATCGTCAGATTACCTATCGTGTGGATTGTCATGTGTTGAAGGATAAGAAGCAGCGAATTATCGGACGTCTTTTTGTGTTTACCGACAACTCTTTGGAAATCGACGTTCTGACCGGCTTCCATTCCAAGAACAGCTTTGAACGTACCTTCCAGATGAATCAGTACAGTGATGACGGAAAACGTTACTGTGTGGCAATCTGTGATATCAACCGTTTGTCCGTTATTAATCGCAATGTGGGTGAGGAAATCGGTGATGAAATTATTACACTTCTGTCCACGATTATGAAGAAAAATTGCCCGGTTGATTCTTATTTTGCACGTCTTTCTGAGGCGAATCTCCTGGTTGTGATTCCGAACATGGAGGTTTCCTCAATGCGTGAAATCATGAAGAAGATTCGCGAGGAATTTCAGGCTTCCCGACATATGGGCCTGGTGCTGGATATGCAGAGCGCAATCGCGGCTACAAGTGACGAGAATCCAAGCGTCATCGATGCTGCCGATTTGGCCGCATTTTCCATGAAATCCAAGAAACTGATGGACCGAACCTCCGTTCATTCCTCACTCTTGGATTCTCTGGCAATGACTTTGATGGAGAGCGACTCTACCACCGAAGCACACGTGCTTCGTACGAAGGAAATGGGCGAGGCACTTGGTATTCGACTGGGGCTCACCGATGTTCAGCTGAGTAATCTTGGTTTGTTGTGTCTCCTTCATGACATTGGTAAGCTTGGCGTTCCGTTAGAGATTCTGAATAAACCTTCGAAGTTAAATGATGCCGAGTGGGATATCATGAAATCCCATACCGAGAAAGGATATCGAATTGCAAAGGCTTCCAAGGAATTGGAAGGAATTGCAGACTTTATCTTACATCATCATGAGGCATGGAACGGCCGTGGCTATCCGGACGGACTGAAGGGGGAAAGCATTCCGCTGTTGTCCCGTATCATCGCAGTTGTAGACAGTTACGATGCCATGACCAATGACCGACCATATCATATGGCAATGCCGGAATGGGCAGCCCGTGAAGAACTTCGTCGCTGTTCGGGAACCCAGTTTGACCCGTTGGTGGTTTCCGAATATTTGGACATGCTGGATGAGCTTCGACCAGCTCCGAAGCCTGCAAATGCGGAGCTTGAGAAGAAGGAAAATGAGCCGATTCCGCGTGGCGTTGGCCTGGCTCTTGACGAAAAGAAGACCTCTTCCGAAACGATTATTCCGGTAAAGACAAGTACCTATTATCTGAATGCGCAAAGTGAGGTTATTCACCCGGACAGCTGCTTCGAGGAGCTTACCGGTTACTCGCCGGAGGATGTGAAGACGTATCGACTTACCTTGGCGGATCTGCTTCCGTTTGAGGATCGTGAGGAATACATACAGATTGTTACCGAAGGATTGTCAAAGGGACCGAATATGTACCTGGAGCATCGACTGCTTCGCAAGGATGGCGCAATTCGATATGTTCTCTGTTACGGAAAGCAAAGTTATATTGCCTCTGTTCCCGGAGCGGTTTCGGAGGTTACCATCACGGATATTGCCATGACGCATATCATGAATGAGACCGTGAAGAGAGAACGTCAGACAGCGTTAAGAAATATCAAGCGCTGGGAGGAGAACAGCCGAAAGGATTCTCTTACCGGAATTCTGAATCATGAAGCTTTTATTAACGACGTGGAGATGCAATTACTGAATCAGAACCACGAAGTTTTGTTAATTATACTTGATGTTGATTACTTTAAGACTTATAATGATACCTACGGACACATGGCCGGCGATAAGATGCTGTCTATGGTTGCAAAGATGCTTTCCGAGGGTGTCGGAGAACAAGGTGTTGCGGGACGTCTCGGCGGTGACGAATTTGCTGCGGGTGTACTCATTCCGAAGAGTGAATGTGAGAATCCGGAGAGAAGAGACGAGTACTGCAGGAGAGAAACCGAACGTATCTGGAATACCATCTCCAAGGTGATTACCACGATGCCGGAAAGTGCAACCATTTCCATGGGTAGCACCATATCGAGCGATGACCGAAAATCCTTCAGTAAGTTGTATAAGCTTGCTGACCATAGCCTGTATCAGGCGAAAGAACAGGGAAGAAACGGATATTTCTTCGAATAAGGGGATCACATGGAGCGTGTTGAATTACAAGATGAATTAACCTGCCCTTGCTCTTCCAAAGAGATTGGAACAGGAAGAAATGACCTCCGCCGGATCAATGATCTGGTGGAGGCTTTTGCAATGGCAATGAATACGGGCCGTATCGGTGGCGTATTTCGGGACAGTATGACTCATACCATTATGGTACAAGGGCCACAGGGAGCTTATCAAGCTGTTGAGCGCGATGGACTTCGGAAGGCTCTTTACGCCATGTATGAGTATCATAAGAGATTCCCGGAACGTCGTATCGATGCGGCTTTTCAGCATTTTCTGGATGCATATCGTGTGAAGGACGAGGACAGCCTTCAGCTGGTGCTTCGTATGCTTTCTGATCTTTGTTACTGTGAGCACTATGGAATTCAGACCTTTTATACCGATTTCTCGGTTGTCAATATGGGCATGGAGAAGTATCTTCGTGACCATGCAGAAGAGTTGATGGCACAGACAACTTACGAGGGTAGCAATAAGCTGATGGATATTCTGCAGGATAACAAGGCAGCGTTTGAGAGATACGGCCG
>DCGJ01000103.1:13789-16595 GCA_002315495.1 Lachnoclostridium sp. UBA1781
GTTCCATTGTCCGGGCCTGTCCTATATGAAAGAAACGCTAAAGAGCTACTACTTTGATTGCCCTGACATCGAGAAGACGGCAGAGTATTACGAGAAGAAGCTGTTAATGGAGCGCGAGCCGATGATTGGGCACGCCAAGAACTGTATCGTACTGCGATTTGGCTACTATCGAATCTATCTTCGCTCCGGCAGACAGAAGACCGTTAGGGAGTTGTCCGGCTGCGGACACGATGCCTATTTTGTTACCGGCGGGCAGAAGGACCTGTATGAGAAGTTTCGAAATGCCGGCGCAGACTTCTATCGGCCGATTCATTTCACTGCCTTCGGCGGCTTGGAATTTACCGTTCGCGATGTGGACGGACGTGATTTGGTGTTTGGAAGGGAAATGGTGCCGGCCTCCCCGATTGAGTGGCCGCATTTTCCGCCAAAGAGAAAGCCGGTGGAGGGGGAGAAGCCGGCGGAGGTGATTTCTTCTTCCGAGAAGCTTACCATCGAGCAGCAGTTTCGCAGTCGTGAAGTCGAGAACAAGAAGAATCTGTTTGCGTTCGGCCGATACCCGCAAAGTCCGGAGGACGAGGTGGATGTCTGGGGTTATCCGAAGAAAAGTGCGGAGATGCAGCCGATTTGGTGGCGTGTACTTCGTGATGAGGGTGGAAAGCGACTTCTGATTGCCGACCATGTTTTGTTTACCATGCCGTATGATTTACCGGTGGAAAATGCTGCCGCTAAGTATGTTTTGTCCTGGGAGCAGTCGACGCTCCGCCGCATGTTAAACGAGGACTTTTTGGAAATGGCCTTCTCCAAGGAGGAGAGGGAGAGAATTGTTGCTACGAGACAGGAGCAGGAGTCTAAGGTAAAGGGTGACCGTTACTATGTAGAGGACAAGGTGTTCGTGTTAAGTGCAAAGGAAGCGAAGGCAATGTTTGTAGACGATATTGACCGTATTGCAAGAGAAACCGCGTTCCTAAAGTCTGCCCGCGAGCCGCAAAAGAAAACCGGCGATGGGCAGCTTTCCCGTTGGTGGCTTCGCACCCATTCCCCTGCCGGCCGAAAGGTTGGTACGGTGTCCGAAGAGGGTGTGATTGAACTGGAACTTCCGCCGACCTACCTGTCCGGAGGCGTGAGACCATGCATCTGGATATGGAAGAAAAAATAGAGAAAGTGAAACGAAGGTAGTAAGAATGCAAGTTCTACTGCTGTAGAAAGAGGAGCCTATGATCGCGATTTGCTTATCGCCCGTCTATATTTTATACAACATATTTTTGATTTGGATTTTGATTAAGGCGCTGAACAGCTTTCATCCGTTTATGAGAAAGGCAGCATTTCGCGCCGCAATCAGTATTCTGTTCGGCTTCTTCGCAGGAACGGTGGGTCTGGCCTTTTTCATGCCGACCGGCTCCTTTGAGCGGTGGATGAAACGAACCGGGAATCTCTGGCTTGGGGTGGAATTATACATTGGCTGCTTTGTCACCATTTCCCTTGTGAGCTGGGGTATTGTGGTTCGATTTCGTGGAAAGAAATGGTCCGAACATAAGAAAACTCGTATTCATCGCTGGTTTGCGGTGCTGACGGTTCTGGCAATTGTTGCAACGAGTCTTCTGGGAGCACTTCACGCGCATCAGCTGAAGGTTACGACATATGACCTTACCATGGAAAAGTCTTGTGGGGAACTGGATTCCCTCAATATTGTTATGGTTGCAGACCTTCACCTTGGTTATAATGTCGGCGTGCCGGAGATGCTCGACATGGTAGAGAAGATTAATGCGCAAAATGCAGACATTGTTCTTATCGCCGGTGATTTCTTTGATAACGATTATGATGCCCTCGATGATCCGGAGAGACTGATGGAGATTCTGCGAGGAATAAAGTCCCGATATGGTGTATATGCTACCTATGGAAATCATGATGTTAAGGAACGTTTGCTTGTGGGCTTCACCCTGAATTCGAAGGGGGAGAAGAAGAGCGACCCGCGTATGGACGCATTTTTGGAGCAAAGTAACATCACGCTTCTGAAAGATGAAGCAGTTTTGGTGGATGAAAGCTTTTATGTGGTTGGACGTCTGGATTATGAGAAGCCGGGTTTCGATGTGGAGAAGCGAAAGAACATCGAAGAACTTGTTTCCGACCTGGATCAAAGCAAACCGATTATTGTGATTGACCACGAGCCGAGAGAACTGCATGAAACGGCTGCGGCCGGCGTAGACCTTGATTTAAATGGTCATACGCACGATGGACAGATGTTTCCGACAAGTATCATTACCGACCTCGTGTGGGAGAACGACTACGGATATGCCGATATTGACGGAATGCATAACATTGTTACCTCGGGCGTCGGATTGTTTGGCCCGGACATGCGAGTACTGACGGATGCGGAGATTTGTGTGATTAAGGTGCATTTTCAGAAGAAGTAACGGATGAGAGAAGAGCACTTCAGGGATTGAGAAGAAGATTGAAAAATGTGAAATGGGAAATGAGAGTATGAGTGGAAGCGATAAAATTGAAATGAAGGGACTTGTGGATGAAACCGTGAGTGAACCAAATGCGGCCATGTCCGAGGCAGAACGTCGAAGGACGTTAAAGGCAAAGGGACGAAAGGCGCTGAGGGCACATTACTGGTTTTATGTATTTGCCTTTATTTTGGCATTGTTTATTGGTACATATAGCAGTCAGGTGACAACCCTGATCAAGAGCGTTCGTGACGATGTGTCAGGAAATCAGGGTGGTACATCCACGTCTATTTTGCGTTTTACGGATTTTTTGGGCGGTCGCTTTTATCAGGAATCGGCAAACAAGTATGCCGAGAATC
>DCGJ01000073.1:0-3606 GCA_002315495.1 Lachnoclostridium sp. UBA1781
GTAAAGACCGGAGGTGATTGCGCCCTCCAAAAGCTTAATCAGGTGACGGGTACCGTTCGGAATCTTCTCGGAGTGAATAACCTCAATCGCTTCTGCCGACATTCCCCACCAGTAACTTAAGGAGCGCATGCCTGCATCATCGATTTCGTCCTTCCAGTTGCCGTTTAAAATGCTTCGAATAATTTCCTCATACAGCTTTCCCCAATGCCAGATCGGCACCGCAATGTTTGCCGGAATCTCGCCGTCCATACGATACAAGCCGTATTCGCGGGAAACCTTGCTGGTCGGATGCATATCACGGGAGGAGATGATCTCGATTCCCTCAGCGGCAAAGGCCTCCATTGGGTCATGGTCCTTTAAGGTCGACCAGTCCAGATATACCTCAGCCTCCGGATTGACCATTCGCGCACCCATGGTAAATGCGTTGATGCTCGCAGCGGAACCATAAATCGGGTAATCCGCCAGGTAGCCAATCTTGTTGTTCTTTGTCAGCGCACCCGCAATCGCACCGATAATGAATTTCGCCTCGTAGGTACGAAGATAATAGGTACGAACGTGGCGGTAGGACGTATTTAGCGAGCAGTTCAAAATCTTAATGTCCGGATAATCAATCGCGACCTTGGCGCAGGTTGTCAAAAACTGCGGTGAAGTAGCAAAGATGATATTGTATCCGTCCGCGATAATCTGACGGAACGTTTCCTCCGCCTGCTCCGGGTTAACGTTGAAAAATGCTTCCGTCGGACACTGCTTTCCAAGCGTGTCCTCCACATATTCTCGACCAAGCTCGTGGGAGTAAGCCCAACCGCTGGTTTTGGAATCCCTTGCATATACCCAGGCCGCCTTGTAGCTCTTTGTCAGGTTCAGCATGTTGAGTACATGCAGCTTCGGATCCTCAATCGGATGCAGCGAAATGGTATTGGACTGGCTTCTGGAGTAGATTAAGAACTCCTCCCAAAGCTTTGCGATGTCCTTCTTAAAGTCTGCCGACAGACTGTTTTTCGCATGTTCATATCCAAAGATAGTCAGGTAAATGAGGAACGCATCCGCAAGGGTGAGCGCCAGCTTGGCACCGCCTCTCGCGTAGAATTCCTTCTTAAAGCCGACAAATGCGCTTCGGAACTCGGTTCGCTCGTCATCGGTCCATTCCTTCTCCGGGTCTTCGGCCACCATTTTCATTAACAGCGCATAACTACCCGGCTTTGTGAACGTCATGTAGGTGGTTTTTGATTTCTCATAGAAATCCAGATATTCATAATACATCTGAATCTCCGGCGCATCGGAGCGCTTCGGCAGGATGCGCGTTACGGTACCTTCCACGCTGACGGCTCCCATGAATTTGGAGCAGCTGACGCGCTTGTTGCCCTCCTGCACATAGTAGCGTCCGAGAAATTCGTAGGCTATAATCGGGTCGCGTAAGCCCTCCTCCTCCAGCGACTCGCAGAGGCGCACCCATTTGTGTGCAAACTCGCTGTTCTTGTCGAGAAGCGGCATGAAGTTTTTTGCAAATGCGTTGCTTCGCCCCTTCTGGTACGTTCCGACAATCAGGTCAAGCGGAATGTCCACCAAACCCAGATTGATTCTTGCTTCGATTTCTACGTGCTCGGTCATATCGTCCAGATTCGCAAGAAACGGATAAAGACCTTTGGAAACGCAGTGATCGTATTCCTTTTGCCCAAGCTTTAGGGCCTTCTGATAATCTTCTACTGTCATAATTTCCTTCCTTTCCGCCCGGCATTTTCCTCAGGTGCCGAACGATATTACATCGCATCATCACTATTTTCTCTCATCGCCTGTAGTATATCGCATTCGGAAAATGCTTTTCAAGTGATAAGAGGTAGAAAAAGGGAAGCACGCGGGCAACTTTATCGTGCGTTTCTTCCAAAACTGATTGATTTTATTGCCAAGCCTTTGTAAAATCAAAGAAGAATCTATTTTACGAGGTGTGTATGAGAATTCTGTTTATTCGCCACGGCGATCCGAATTATGTAAATGACAGTCTGACCGAGCTCGGACAGAAAGAGGCAACCCTTCTTGCCGAGCGTGTTGCGGAGCTGGACCCGGAGGTTACCGCGTATTATGTGTCCCCCTTGGGACGTGCAAGAGAAACTGCTGAGTTTTGCCTGAAGCCTTTGGGCAAGGAGGCAACCGTTCTTCCTTGGGTGGAAGAGTTTACCGGTCGATTGATTGACCCACAGGACGGACATAAGCGCATTGCCTGGGATTTCCTTCCGTATGAGTGGATGGACGACCCGCTTTGTTACGATAAGAATGGCTGGTGGAACGCAAAGATGTATGCGGGTTCGAACAGCGAAGTTGCTTACAAGCGCATTGTGAACGGATTTGACGAGCTGGTGGCGAGCTATGGCTATCAACGCAAATGCCCGGTGGGGGAAGGCGTTACCCACAGCTACGTTACCGACTGGGACGAATTTGAAAAGAGTGAGAAGGTTTCCGGGAAAGAGGCAACCATTGTGATTTTCTGTCATATGATTGCAACCTTTGCCTGCCTGTCTCATGTAACGGGCGTTCCGTTCCCGGTATTTGCCCACGGCTTCTATTCCGCGCCGACAGGGTGGAATATGATTGAGACGGAGGAGCGCGTGGAGGGCGAGGCGCATTTTCGCATTCGCTCCATCGGAGATATCAGTCACCTGGAGCGTTATCATCAGCCGTTAAATCATTCCGGCTTCTTTCCGGGTGTGGGCGGATGTGCAGTAAATCTTATGGATAAGGCGGAGAAGAATTCCGCGAAATAGTTTTTGAAACAGGGGGCCGTAAATGCGGCCAAAGGATAAAGGAGGGTTACCTAATGGAAGACATTAAGAGTTTGATTGAGCGCGGTGAAGCCGTGTTCGGAATGGAGCTCGGCTCCACAAGAATTAAGGCAGTGTTGATTGACGAGGCACATAATCCGATTGCCTCCGGCAGTCACACCTGGGAAAATCGTCTGGAGGACGGAGTGTGGACCTACCACATGCAGGATGTGATTGAGGGTGTGCAGGATGCGTATGCAGACCTTACTCGAAACGTGCGCGTAAAATACGGCGTAGAGCTTCGCAAGGTGAAGGCGATGGGCGTGTCCGCCATGATGCACGGTTATTTGGTATTTGATAAGGATGGCGAGCTTCTGACTCCGTTCCGCACCTGGCGTAATACGATGACCGGTCAGGCTGCAGAAGAATTGTCCGAGCTGCTTCAGTTCAATGTACCGCAGAGATGGAGCATTTCCCATCTGTATCAGGCAATTCTAAATGGCGAGGAGCACGTGGCAAAGATTGCGATGCAGACAACTTTGGCAGGTTATCTTCATTATGTGCTTACCGGCGTTCACGCCATTGGTATCGGCGAGGCTTCCGGAATGTTTCCGATTGACAGCACCATAAATGATTACGATGCCGCTATGATGGCGAAGTTTGATGCTTTGATTGCGCCGAAGGGCTTTGGCTGGACCTTGTCCGACATTCTTCCGAAGGTGTTAAATGCGGGAGAGGATGCAGGTTATCTTACCGAAGAGGGTGCGCGCTTCCTTGATCCGACCGGAACGCTTCAGGCAGGCTGTCCGTTAGCGCCGGCTGAGGGTGATGCCGGAACCGGTATGGTGGCAAC
>DCGJ01000073.1:3711-3837 GCA_002315495.1 Lachnoclostridium sp. UBA1781
GCAGGAACTTCCGTATTTGCAATGGCCGTTTTGGAGAAGGCAATGTCGACCTACTATCCGGAAATCGATATGGTAACGACACCGACCGGAAAGCCGGTAGCGATGGTGCACTGCAATAACTGTACA
>DCGJ01000002.1:0-2120 GCA_002315495.1 Lachnoclostridium sp. UBA1781
TTCGGCATCATAACATCCAAAATAATGAGGCTGACGTCCTTCTTTTCAAAGAAGAGATCTACGGCTTCCTCACCATTTTCCGCCTCATATGTCATATATCCTTTTTTCTGAAGAAAGTCACAAACCAACTTTCTCATTCTGCTTTCATCATCAACCACTAAGACCTTAATTTCGTCCATCACGTTTTTCCTCCGCATCCGATTTTCTCAAGGCGACAAAGCATTGGGAATGTGCCTTTACTTTGACCACTCTACACAGTTATGTTACCAATCAGATATGATTAATTTGTGAACTTTCCGAAGAAAGATTGTGTCTGGTAATGTTACAAACACGAACCCATTCTCCTCATTCACAAAATGTCTTCAAGAACTTCTAGTCTTCTCCAAAGGTGAAGATGCGAATCGTCTCAATGGTAATGGATGGATTCGGTTTCAATTTTGAGGTAACCTTGGATTCGCCGATTCGAT
This sequence comes from Lachnoclostridium sp. UBA1781, assembly GCA_002315495.1. Lineage (GTDB taxonomy): Bacteria > Bacillota > Clostridia > Lachnospirales > Lachnospiraceae > ISDg. The sequence continues at coordinate 468 of DCGJ01000002.1, forward strand.
CGATAATCTCAAACCCCTCATAGGTCTGTCCAAAAACGGTGTTATAACCATATACCTGCGGTGCTCCACCAAAGCGACAGAAGGAATTCCATTGTTCCTCCGTAAGCGTAACGCCGTAGGCTTCCTGGAAGTATTCATAAATGGTCATATTATATCGGCTGTCGAGTGGGGTTACCATATCCGCCAAAGTCTTTCCTTGTGTCTGCACGACAAAAAACTGGCTGGTATTTGTTCCGTCTTCCCCCATATTCGCCATACAAAGTGCTCCCCGATACGGTAGGATTGTCTCCGAAATTTCGTTCTTGAAACCGCCTCCGTAAATGCTCTCTCCGCCATCCTGGTTCGGATTGCCGGATTGGAACATATAATCTGCCAGAACACGATTAATCTTCATATTATCGTAATAGCCCTCCTTCGCAAGTTTCGTGAAGTTCTCAACTGCCATCGGACATTCCTCCTCAAACAGTTTCACGAAAATGCTGCCGTATTTCGCAATCACAATCTCCGCGCACAAATCTCCTTCTTTCGGCAGCTGAAACTGTTCGATTTTCTGGCCGTCCGAAGATAGCGCCGGTTCCATTCCGTTCTCCACCGGTTCCGTTGTCTCGGTTGTTACCGCAGGCTCATCCGTTTCCGGCTCCTCCGTTTGTGTTGCGGGCTTCTTTCCACAGCCCAAAAGCATCAAAAGCAAAGCTACCAAAAGCCCTGTGAGAATTCGCTTACTCATTTGTTTTGCGCTGCGTTCTTCTCTCATGAAAGTTCCTTTCAAATCGGATGTTTTCCACATCCCATAGATAATCAACATTATACAGGATTTTCCGCTGTTTTTCAATCAATAAGCGGATTTTTTGAGATTTGAATATTGTTGATGAAAAAAAATACCACTAACTCAGAACAATGGTATTAAGTTAAGCGAGGTTCAAAAAAATAATGCGTCCAGCCGATTGGCTGAACGCATTTTGTGATTACTGAATAATAATGATTAAGCTACCTTGCAATAATCAATAACTGAAATATCTTGCATAAGTTTCTTTGCTTCATTAACCAACACCTCTAATCTTTCTGATACCTCATCGGTAAAAGTAATTTCTCCGCAAGTATCACATTCTAAACAAGGAACATTTTTTATTACTATAATGCAATCCTTGTATTCAACTGTGAAAGTTGTTTTAGTTTTAATTTTATTCTTATTTTCATTAAAGCATGCATTGCACATAATTATTTCCTCCTTGTCTTATTGTCAGCTACCCAATGCTCTGCATCTGGATAGCACGCTGAAATGATTAGAATTCTTTTACCATTAAATCCAACCAATACATGTATTGCTTTGTTATCAACAACTCTATAATCAAGTATAAGACAACTTGGTAAAGATTTTTCAGATTTATTATCGTCTGCTAAAACAATAATCTCAATTATCTCTCCATTATAAATACAATGTTTAATATCTCTTCTTGAGATTCCTCGTTCTAACATTCTTTTTTGACAATGTGCTGAATACTCTACAGGTACTCCATTATCAAGAGCCATTCTAAGTTCATTTACATCCATCTTTTTTCTCCTTTTCTTATTTTAATCCAAGCAAAGAAGAAAACCCTTACGGATTCCCCTCATTTTCTCCCAAAGGGAATCCTTCTTGGTAAGGATATTGTA
>DCGJ01000002.1:2163-7117 GCA_002315495.1 Lachnoclostridium sp. UBA1781
TGAGTAGTCTTTAGATGACATTAATTCACATTCGTAATGGAAATTACAATCTGTCAGCAAATCTTCAATTTTCTTTCCGAACTTTTTTGACTTATGCAATTTTGTCAGATTCGGGTATCTGATTGATTGCAATAGGTCCTCCTCTTTTTTCTCACGCAGTAGTTTCCCAAATAAGCTGCAGAAATCAAAAGCAGGTAATTTACAATTGGAATATCCCCTGTCGGCGGTTGTTCCTTTTCCTGATGTTCTCCATACACCATGGAAACCGGTGTCGGAGTTGGCGTCGGTGCATTCGTTGGTGTCGGTGTATTCGTCGGGATAGGTGTATTGGTTGGAGTTGGTGAAGCAACAATCGCCTCAATAAATACCCCTTGGATAGGTGCAGAAACAAGTTCCTCCCCTTCCCCGATGGAAATATCTTGTATCGGTGTTGGCGTTATGTGTTCATCCAGCCATATTCCATCTTCCGGCTTCGGGATCGGTGTCTCCGTCGGTGCTGGCGTATTCGTCGAGGTCGGAATCGGCGTGTTCGTTGGTGATGGGGTGCTTGTCGGAGTTGGTGTATCTGTCGGTGTTGGGATTGGAGTTTCTGTCGGAATTGGTGTGTCCGTTGGGGTCGGAGTTGGTGTTTCTGTTGGAGTCGGAGTCTCTGTCGGTGTCGGCGTGTTTGTCGGTGTCGGCGTGTTTGTCGGTGTCGGCGTATTGGTCGGAGTCGGCGTATTGGTTGGCGTCGGTGTATTCGTTGGCGTCGGCGTGTTCGTTGGTGTCGGTGTATTCGTTGGCGTCGGCGTGTTCGTTGGTGTCGGCGTGTTCGTTGGTGTCGGTGTTACCTTTCGATTCACTGCATTGATTTCCCATCGGACAGTAACCGCATTTGCCGTGTCCAATTGTTTCTCCCAGGAATAGACTGCTCCCAAGCTCGAATTCAGGTTGGAATACCCGCTTGGTGCCTTCGACTCCACAACCTTGATTTTCCCAAGATTGTCATCTGTTACAATGATACGCCCGGAGACATCCTGATTGTCGACGACCACAAGTCCATAATACCCGGTCTTGGTTTCCTTAAACTTGCATTGCTTGGATATCACATATTTTTTTGAGGCGGCCGACCACTCATATAATTCAAATGAAGCACCGGTCAGTAGGTTCCCCGAATCATCCTTTTTCAAAATATTAATCTCCGCATTGCCCTGCGCTCCTCCGGGTGTGTTTGGTACAAACACCGCTCGAATTGTGGCATCGGTCTTCCCGAACGGATCATTGTTCACTGTCACGCCGGTCGTATCGTTCAGGCAATCCACTTGCCAAATCGAATTGTACTCATCGGACATTTCCAGCAAATCACTTCTGCTTCGATAATCCCAGATTGCCTCATGACCATATACATTATTCTTTCCACCTGACCTTAGTAGTTCCGTCAGCGTTTTCCCTTGTGCATAGGAATTCTTCAGAAACAAAGAACTCGAAACCAGGTTCCCATATCTGAGTATCAGAGCGCGTCGCACATACTCTTCGGTCGCCTTCGTAGTCTGCCCCTCTGAAAACCGTCCAAGCGAAATAGCCATATGACCGGAGCTCGCCCCTGTGGAGACCTTTAAAATCAAGGTCCCGGGAATAGAGCAATATTTCACATATTCACTTGGGCTAAATGCTCCGGTTGAGGAAGCAGGCTTTCGAACCGTGTAAGAAATCTTGTCTCCTCCCCCGGTTGTCAATGTAATTCGATCCCCATCCGAGTATTGCTTCACAAGCCACATCCAGTCAGCGGTGTTCCCCCAAACCTTCCAGCTGTACGATGAGCTCACAAATTGTCCCGGACACGAAATCCCAATCTCCTCCATTGCCGCTGCCACCAACCCGGAGCAGTCAAAATACTGCCCCGAGGTCAGTCCTGTCTTCTGATGGCCCCCGCCGGTTTTATACCCCCTACCCAGGCGCGACAGACACGCAGCAATCAATTTGTTATTTAGTTCTTCTGTTTGATCATTTTCTGCCAATACCACACCCGTTTGTTGCATCAAACAGGTGCACGCAAGAACAACTGCCAATAAGACAGCAATCACTTTATTCTTCATCTTTCCACTCCCATAATTCCAGAGACTCCCTATGAGTCCGATGTAATCCCCATGATATCAACCACTTGATACCGACAATCGCATGTCGATTTTATCTTCTTTGCGACTCCTGCGCCGCCGTGTCCATCCAGACCGCCGCATACGTATCGTAGTAATACCCTTTTGCATACTGGTAGACAACCAGGACCGCTATATTCGCGCGTTCCTCAAACACATATGTTCCGTCTCCGTTCGGATATCTCCAATCCGATAGCATCTGCGCGTTATGTGCCGGAGAATTCTTCCAAAGGTTAAACAGTATATCGGCGACCTCCTCTGCAGTGTCCGTAGGAAAAGCCTCGGTAAATGCTCCCATCTGCCCCGGAGAATGCTCCGCCGATTTTTCCTTTGCATTTCTCTGTGCGACAGGCATCACTTTCCCATATAGGTAATCACCAATCTGAACACCGCTTTCTGTAACAAAATCAAAGGCATACGGATCCTCCCATGCGCTAATCCCCATACTTTTTCGATACGCATTAATCTTCTTCATAAGCAACGCTTCAATGTCAGTACGTCGTGTCAGCGTCCCCTCTACAGAAGGGAATGGTGTCGGTGTTGCCGTTGGTATCGCCATAGGTGTCGTTGTAGGTGTTGCCGTTGGTATCGCCGTAGGTGTCGTTGTAGGTGTTGCCGTTGGTATCGCCGTAGGCGTCGTTGTAGGCGTCGATGTTGGTATCGTTGTCGGCGGATTGGTCGGTTTTACTGTCGGCATTGATGTCGGCTTCCTTGTCGGAGTCAATGTGTTTTTTGTTGTCGGTGTTGACGTCGGCCTTTGGGTGGGCACTGCTGTTGGTTTCGTTGTTACGGTTATCCCTGTTGTCAGTGCCGGAGTTAGCTTCGTCACCGGTGTCGTTGTTGGTGTTGCAGTACAAATCGGCGTTGAGGTCATAATCGGCGTCAATGATATCGTCGTTAACAACATCGTCGGATTTGCAGTCGGACCTTCCACAACAGCAGTTGGATCTGCCGTTGGATTCCCAATCAAAATGCTCCCCGGCTGTTCAGAAGGTGTTGTCCAAAGGGTTTGTGGTTCATCTTCGTCCTTCGTTTCCGGTTTGAAAGGATCTTCGGTCATTGCATCTTCTACAGTTGTAGAAAGCAAATGCTCCAGATGCTCAATCTCGGTCTTCGTCGTTACCGGAAGCAACATTCCGTCTGCTTCCTTTCCCGCCCCCTTCTCGACCATCCGAATCATCACCACCACCAGAATTACGAAGAGAAGGATTCCTTCGATTACACGAAGCACTCCCCTCATCAGCTGATAATCCTTTCCCTTCCAAGCACCTTTCATAATCTCGCCACTCCTTTGAAGCATAAATTCTTTGCTTTTTCATCTCTGCTGTGATATACTACGTTCGTTCCGATTTGCACCTGTCGTCCAGTGGATAGGACAGCGGCTTCCGAAGCCTATGCTCAGAATAATCGTATATCGCCTTATTTTATGCCGTTTACACGGCTTTTTTTATTGCGTTTCTTCCGTCGGTTTACATAATTATTTACACAATTTGAAAATGGAAATAATGGTTTACACAATTATTGTGTAAACTTTTTTACTGAATGCGTCTGCGTTATTCGGAGTAATTCCACAAATATACACCGTTTCAGTTAGTAATACTACGCTTCCACTATGTATATTGCCTCCATTTGCATCGAGAATGAAAAAATATGGCTCTGTAACTTCTGACGATTCTGTATATGAAATATCATACTCAAGCGGAGTTGTATCCAGATATGTCGTAAGCGTATCAAGGTCCATATCGTCAATATCGAGGAGTTCAAAGTAATTTTTGCATATTTCGTAATCAATCTTTGTTTGAAGTTTTACAACCTCTCCCGCAGCAATACTTTGACTCGTTACGCTAAGAAAGACGCTATCTAATTCATCTTTCTTATATGTAATGGTTATTGTTCCAACCATCAAATCTGCATTCATAATCTTCCTCTACATAACCAACTACAGCGTTATCCGGTTCCTCTGGTAGATTCTCCTCTGCGTTATTAAAGACCAGTGTGTCTTCAACCGACTCCTCTAGAATATCAGCAACGCTTTCATCTTTGGTTTCCAATTCGACATCTTCCTTGATTTCTTCAAGGTCCTCATTCTCGGGTTCATACGCCTTAAGTTCTTGCACTTCTTCCACTTCTTTTAAAATGACTTCTTCTACCGGTTCCTCTTCGGTATCATTACTGATTCCAAATAATCCTAAATTGGATTTCTTCTTAAAAATATCAAAGTCCATTACAATTCCTTTCCGCACTCATTTACGCGCTCTACTAAAGTTTCCTTTCGTGTTGGGGTTCCAATTAACATGCCGTTTCGAAGCAAAATGATGGATAGCGTCTTTTTCCCTTCCGTAACAGACAACCACTCATTTTTCTCCCTTTTCGAACGAATAAGTGCTGACATTGGTTCTCCCTTTGGTAGTGCAATAAATACAATGTCAGTCGAATTTATTGCTATCTTCGGGCTTACAGAAATAAGCATAGTCTTTATCTCCTTTCACTACTATAATGAGTATGTATGAAAAATGTAGAATGGTTTCCGCTTTCGTTGTTCTTTTGATATTTTTGAAATAATTCTGCGTAAAAGATTATTTGACAATATTTCTTTTTTGATATATAATATTTTACGATGAAATCAAATATGATTTATGGAGGTATGTGATATGAACGTAGTTGAACGACGTGAAACTTATCGCAACGAAAGTGGACAAAACTCCGCTGACAACCTCGGTGAGTATGTGAAGGCGAGGCGTAAGGCACTACGTATTTCGCAGAAGTTTTTATCTGATAAGTGCGGAATTAGTACATCGGAAATCAATCGAATCGAATGCGGG
>DCGJ01000002.1:7140-10179 GCA_002315495.1 Lachnoclostridium sp. UBA1781
CGGGCTTCGTTTTAACCCAAACATCGATGTTATCAAGAGGCTTGCGGATGGATTGGAGGTCTCCCCGATTGAACTTTTGAAGCATTCTATTTTATTATCACATGAAGAGACTACGCATACTGATTTTGACAAGTTGGTAGAGAACATGCGTGATGAATTGGTGGAGGTTGATTTTAACTCACTTGATTACGCAAAACTTACTTATGCAATTCGAAAGTCGATTGAGATTATCATTGATTGCAAGAAGGCTGAACGAAGTGAGCGACCAGAGGATGCGTATTTGCGCTCTAGGAGGTGATATTGTATGTTATCGACAAGGGAATTAACCGGAATGCAAGAATCGATGGCTTTATACTCCATTTTGGACAGACAAAAAAACGGAGACAAACCTATTCAGAGCGAATCCGACTTTGAAATGAAATTTAATGGTTGGGTTCATTGGTCGAATAGCGTCATCCCATCTGCTGAGGATTTGAAATGGCTAATTGAAGCATTTCGTGCGGTCTACAATACTCCACTCTTCTTTTTGGAAGAAATTAACCCAAAGTATAAGATGATGGAGCGTAGCAATCCGCCAGAACAGTTTCTTGAAATTTTTGAAGAAAATGACTAATGAAAAAGGACTCCGTTTGGAGTCCTTTTTTTGTGGTTATGATTCCTTCGATTCAAGTTTTGACTTACAAATCTTCTCATAGAATTCACGCATTGTGATTTCGTAGTTCGATTTACTCTTCGATGAGAAGACAATCTTTGTCTGAGTGGACTTTGAATACACCTGCGCAGAATAGAAAGTTGCGTGTGAAGCCCATCTGGTAAATGCCAGAATGTAATCTCCGGTGGCTTTCTGACCATCCTTTACATTGTAATTATATTCGGTATAATTAATGCCGGCTTCACTCATTTTGCGAAGGATTTCTGTATGTCCTCCAACAACAATGAATTTGTACTTTCTCAACTCTTCTTCAATCTTTTTGATGTCAACTTGTTCATCCTGCGTCTCATTTGAAAGTTCTTCATCATTAATAACCTCTCGCAATTCGGAAATCTCTTCCCTTTGCTCGTCGATAAGTCCTTCGAGTTGTTCATTCTTCTTTCGAAGGGATTCTCTATCGTGATTTATTAAAGATATGGACTTATCTTGCCTCTTCTTTTCTGCGTTCAAGGTATCAATCTGCGCTTTTAATCTCTCGATTTCCGCTTGTAACTCTTCCTTTTCCATATCTTTCTGTGCTAATGCTTCAGTGAGACTCTCGATGTCTTCGGATGTATTAATATTCTCGTCGGTAAAGAGGAATCTTGAGCTTAACATCATATCCTTCTTTACATACTCCGCTCTTTCTTCTTTAATTTCGTTGCAAAGAAGCATCTGTCGGCATGTAGAAATGAGAAAGCTGATGAACCCAGTTGCGTCCACAATTGCGTGGCTTGTGAAATCGTCATTTTCAAACAGTTTCTTCGTATATAGCGTTGGCTTTTTCTGAATATGACAGATAGCCTTTGTTAATGCATCGTTAAACTCATCGATAGGGACGCATGTGCTATTTTTCGTATGTAGATCAAGGAGGTGCTCCACATCCATTTCTGCAATGTGATTTGCTTTACTTAACTCTCTACATGCACATATGATAGATGCAACAAACGGCGTTAACTCGATTTCACCATTTTTCGTTGCGTTATTTGCCAATTCTGATAAATTGTGTGGTACATACGGATTTTCATTATATTCAATGTCTTTCGCAAACTCCTTAAACATAATGGTGTCAAAGAAGTTTTCTCCATCTTGCATCTTCAGTATCGTTTTAACCCTTTTCAAACTGGTCGATTTTATAAAATCGTTCTCCAGTCTAACCATAGAAAACAAAATATCAAACAATGATTTTGCCACGCTTGACTCATTTACGGTAACGACAGATACAGGATGTTCTCTAACAAAGAATAAGCAGAGAATATGTGCGAGACATATCTCTTCATCGACGCTGATTTTCTCAATGTCAGTTGCAATTTTGTTTATGTCGCACCCTTTTAATCGAATCTGACAACACTTCTCATAGAGGGATTTGTGATTATTTATGATAATCTTTTCTAATTCGTCATATGTTGACTTATTAAAAATAAATCCATCAAATTCCGTTGTACTCGGTTCTCTGTCTTCGTCGCCGAAATTGATTGGTGGTAACAATTCATCGGAATCAATACTTAGGTGTTCATGTACCATATATCGTCCGATGAAATACTTTGTTAATCCGATTTCCTTTATTGGGATTCTCTGCATGATGATGTTTAATCGTTCGCTCTCATTCATCATCTTTACATACGCTTCATTTGCACTCTGAATCTGCTCTACCGGTGCGTTTTTGTATATTTCCATTAAAGCTTCATCGTTGGAAATTAAACCGATTAGCGTGGATAATGGAGTGTTGTGAAAACCGCTTCCAATTATATGTCCATCATTTGCAAGAGCAATCATCTTTAAGTCACACTTTGTTGCAATGCCATTCCCGATTCGAATTCTGGAAAAGTAGTCGATGTTGGCATGCTTGGGACACATCCCGTACATCTTAGTTCTTCTACTCCTGGGTGCTTAGTTCCATCCGGAGCAAAGATGAAGCTTGATTTACCAGTTGACTCATCTCGAAAGAAGATTCTTTTAATCTTTCCATAAAGTACCATGTCATACTCCTTTCTTTCCTAAAATCTTTCAGTTTTAGTATGTGGTTTTTCTTGCGTAAAACTTCGAATTGTGCTATCGTTGGACACACAATAAAGATAAGGGGGGACCCCACTATGTATGATGAGGTTGGAAAGATAGCGACATATAAGTACCGAAAAGCAAAGCAACAAAGCGTTTCACTGTCTTACAAGAAAGACGAATACGACATCATTTTGTCCTATGTACAAGACAAGGGTATCCCGCTTGCGACGTTTATCAAAATCGCCGTTAAGGAGAAGATGGAACGCGACAATTAAATTTATCTATCACAAGAGAGAAGAAAAAGGGGCTGTGAAAAAACATAGCCCATAAAGAAAGAAGGATCAATG
>DCGJ01000124.1:0-446 GCA_002315495.1 Lachnoclostridium sp. UBA1781
ATCTATTTCTTCTTAGTGCCCCACACTTCTAAAAAAAGCTACTTCTTTGGCGTATAAGTATCACACATCGGAAGTCCCAGGAGGGCGCGCAAGGTATCATACGCAACACCAGGGTCCTCGGTAATAAGGATGGAATAAACGTAATTTACGCCGTAACCGTTCGTGTCGGTTGCGTTAATAAACTTGGAATTCGTCAAGTTGATGCCACTGAGAATCTTGGTTTCCTTTCCACCCTCAATTTCCTTGCCAAAGTCATCCGTCTCCACAATCGTGGAGTAGTGAAGGTCCTCCTCGGAAAGGGCGGCCTTGATGTCGGACGGTAGATTTGACATATCCAGTAGAATTTCGTTCTGTGCATAACGATCAATCACATCGGTGGTTGCGATGACGACCTGAATCGTACCTGCATAAAGTAAGGTCGATACGGCAGTAACATCCGAGGAAGC
>DCGJ01000124.1:459-9091 GCA_002315495.1 Lachnoclostridium sp. UBA1781
TTTGAGCTGTAATCATCATATACACTATAGGTGTACTTGGAGGTGTCGAGCCCCATATCCTTAACAATCCCCTCGAAGTAGTTGTTAACTTCGGTTTCATCCAGGAGGCTGTCCAGAATCAAAATGCCCTTAATGGACGTCGGCTTTGGTTTTACCACAGCCCAGATGATGGAACCAAGGAGTACCACCACTGCGACAATAATAACGGTTTTTAACAGGTAGTAGTCCTTAAAAAACTGGAACTTTCCCTTTGCGTCCAGTTCGGACCATTTCTCTTTTGTGGATTTCGCGTCCACACGGTCAGCGCCGACTGCGTAAATTAACGCATCATCGTCCAGCGCCGTCTTCTTTGTTTCAAGGTCTTGCATTCACATGCCCTCTTTTCTATTGTATTCTCCCAATCGAATTATACCCAAATGCTCCATTTTCACAAGGATTTCTTCCAAAATAAAACTCGCTCCGGGCCATTAATCCCCTTTCTCAATCAGAATCTCTTCCAAAATCGCATTGACCTCATCCTGCCCCATGCCGCATTCGAGCGACGGGTGATACAGGCATTTGATCATCAGAAGATCCATCTCTGTTGGCCAATCCATATCGTTATAGCCCTGATAGAAGATACTCTCTGGATTCAGATAGGTGTCATTAAACAGTCCCAGCGACTGAATCGTCTCCTCCAGAATCACCGTCGTGCGGGCGTATTGTTCTTCCCCGTTTCGAATGCCGATAGTCGCCTTCGCGTAGCTATTCGCAGTGATATGATAGGTGCCGTTCGCAAAGCCGCCGGTATTCCATTCGTCAATATATTGACTGCGAAGTTCCTCATATTCCTCCCCCGGAAGAAAATGCATGAAGGAGTTCGCTTCGTCGGAATCCGTTGCGTACGACATTCCCGGAAAACCCTCCACGGAATTAAAGTAGTCCATCAGTCGCTCGATGGTCTCCCGGTCCTTCTCGGTCGTCTCCCCGTCCACGGACAGGTAAATCGGAGAGGTCCATTTGCGAAGAACATTCCTGGAATAGCCATACTCCACATTCAACGCCACATCATCAAAGAAGTCAATGACCTGCTTTTTGGTATATTCACCAATGTAAATGTGGCCGTCCTCCGTATAGTCGCCCACCTTTAATTCCCCAATCGGAGTTGTTGGCTTCGGTGCCTCGGTCGGGGCCGTTGCCCCCGTTGGTGTAGGACTCTCGACTGCCCCTGTTGGTGTTGGTGTCTCGGTTGGCTCCGGAACATCCGTCGGCGTAAGGCCTTCCGTCAGAGTCGGCGTCACCGAACTCTGCCATTTTTCCGAAAGCGGTCCGCGAGTTTGTTGTTTCAGGTTGCCGCATCCAATGAAAAGAAGTGCAAGCAAAATGCAGCACAAAACGAGAGTTCGAAGTTTTCTCATTTCATAATCCCTTCCTGCATCTCATCCTTATAAGAGGAAATGCGTATAAATGAGTGTAGCATTTTCCTTGGATAAAGTCAACGAAAGCGAAGGACGCGAAAAGCGAAACTTCTATGCGTATCGGCATTGCATTTTGCGGGTGGCTTTGTTACAATGGGGAAAATTCAGGAGGTAGTAACCATGCATATTACGCTTACCGGAAATTTGGGAAGTGGAAAGTCCACCGTATGTAAACTGCTTGAGGCAAAGTACGGCTATGAGATTTTTTCCACCGGAAAGATTATTCGTTCCATTGCGGATGACCTCGGTATCTCAGTTCTTGAGATGAACGAGCTCATGACCAAGGACCACAAATATGACAAGATGATTGACAACAAGTCCACGACCATCAGCCGTGAGAATCAGGACAAGGACATTCTGTTCGATTCCCGTCTGGCCTGGAATTTCGTGGAGAAGGCGTTTAAGGTATTTCTCTCGGTTGACCTGATGGAGGCTGCCCGCCGTGTGTATGCGGATGCCAGCCGTGGCGACGTTGAAGCCTACCAAAGTCTCGAGGATGCGGCTGAGAAGCTCGCAGCCCGTGCGGCAAATGAGGACGCCCGTTACGAGGATATTTACGGAATTCATTATTTTGATTTCCATAATTATAATTTAATTCTGGACAGTAGTTTTCTCCCGGCGGAGAAGATTGCTGAAGTGTTGATGGAAGAGATGAAGGCAGCCGGTGAAGATGATACGCGCGGCCGCATTTTGATTTCTCCTGAGCGCTTGGGGGCCCCGGTCCCCGCACCGGTAACCTTCGAGCACGGTTACGCTTATCCGGAACCGATTCGGGTTACTGCCGGAAGAAATGATTTTACCATCGTTTCCGGTGAGGACATTGTGAAGAAAGCAGCTGAAGAGGGTTACGCTTATGTGATTGCGGAGCTTGCTTAGGGCGATGCTCTGAAGTCTGCGAAGCGCAGCTGTAGGAAAGCAAAAGCATTTGCTTTATACAGCGTTTCGTTGTAGAATACTTGTCGTGTCGGCGGATGCTTCCGACCGATGCGCATTTTCATCAAAATGCACACTTGAAAGTGAGGATATAAAAATGGCAGATAAGTTTGTTGAGTCCATTACCAATATGGAGGACGATTTTGCCCAGTGGTATACGGACATTGTAAAGAAGGCAGAGCTTGTGGAATACACCAGCATGAAGGGCTGTATGGTATTCCGTCCGGCAAGTTACGCGATTTGGGAGAACATTCAGAAGGAACTGGACAGTCGCTTTAAGGCAACCGGCGTTGAGAACTGTTATCTTCCGATGTTTATTCCGGAGAGCCTGTTGAATAAGGAAAAGGATCATGTCGAGGGCTTCGCACCGGAAGTTGCATGGGTTACCATGGGCGGCGGCGAGACCTTGCAGGAGCGCATGTGTGTACGTCCGACCTCCGAGACCCTGTTTTGTGATTTTTACTCTCATATTATTCATTCCTATCGTGATCTTCCGAAGAACTACAACCAGTGGTGTTCCGTTGTTCGTTGGGAGAAGACCACCCGTCCGTTCCTTCGTTCCATGGAATTCTTGTGGCAGGAAGGTCACACCATCCATGCAACTGCACAGGAAGCGCAGGAGAGAACCGAGCTTATGCTGAACGTGTACGCTGACTTCTGTGAAGAGTTCCTTGCAATCCCGATGGTTCGTGGACGTAAGACCGATAAGGAAAAGTTTGCAGGTGCGGAAGCAACCTACACCATCGAAGCTCTGATGCACGATGGTAAGGCTTTGCAGTCCGGTACCAGTCATAACTTTGGCGATGGATTTGCCAAGGCCTTTGGAATTCAGTATACCGATAAGGAGAATAAGCTTGTATATCCGCATCAGACCAGCTGGGGTGTAACGACCCGTCTGATTGGTGCTGTTATTATGGTACACGGTGACAATTCCGGTCTCGTACTTCCTCCGCTTTTGGCTCCGACTCAGGTTGTTGTGATCCCGATTCAGCAGAAGAAGGAGGGCGTTCTCGAGAAGGCCCGCGAGCTTGCAGATAAGCTTGGTGCGTTCCGCGTAAAGGTCGACGATTCCGACAAGAGCCCGGGCTTCAAGTTCGCTGAGCAGGAGATGCGTGGTATTCCGTTCCGTGTGGAAGTTGGCCCGAAGGATATTGAGGCCGGTCAGTGCGTAATCTGCCGTCGTGATACCCGTGAGAAGATTGTGGTGAAGTTTGAGGAACTCGCAGATAAGATGGCGGAACTCGTTCCGACGATGCAGAAGGAGATGCTCGAGCGTGCACGTGCACATCGTGATGCGCACACCTACGTTGCGAATAATTTGGACGAGCTTACTGAGCTTGCCAATACCAAGCCGGGCTTCTACAAGTCCATGTGGTGCGGCGAACTCGAATGTGAGGAGAAGGTGAAGGAGGTTGCCGGTGTAACCTCGCGCTGTATGCCATTTGCACAGGAGAATCTTGGCGAAACCTGCGTATGTTGCGGCAAGAAAGCCAAGACCATGATTTATTGGGGCAAGGCTTACTAAGATTGATACGAATATCATTGAAAATGCGGCTTTCGGGCCGCATTTTTCGTTGTATGGAAGAAATTTCAATGCTATAATAAAAAACAGAAAACAAATTGGCAAAAACAGCGGAGTTAAGTGTATCTATTATAGAAGTGAACATAACAGTGTAATAAGGGGTACTCTATGAAAAAAGATTATGTTAATCGATTGGTTCAATTGTTTACAGTGTTTGTGATTTGTTTTTTTGTTGTGTCAGTCGGTTTGGCATTAAAAAGAGTGAATGGAGAGCAGAAGGCTAATAACCCGGGAGACAACGAAGCACTACCTACATCGGAGGTTCAGATGCCGACCATAGAAACAACTATAGCTTCGACAGAGGTTGCAGTTGGGTTCGGAGATTCCAAGGATAAGCCAATGTCAGGTCAGAGAATTGCTTACAAATGTGCCGCATTTGTACCAAAAGGGGAAAAACTGACTGTTGAAGTTTATGTCGGCGATTATTCTTATGAATATGGTCAAAGACTTAATATAGAACCTAGCTATGATACGTATGGAGTTCATGGCTACCCCAACTTGCGGGTTTATCAATTAGTCAATGAGTTTGATTATACATGCAAAAAGTACGATGACCGACTGTTAATTAATGGAAAACTGAATGAATATCAAAAAGTATATGCCAAGGAAGAGATGGCTTCACTAGAACTTCTGGACGGCGAAGATGTTTCTGAAGGTAAGTGCGAACATGTGGAGTTTGATTTTTCCAGATATGAGGTGGGGAGCGCCGGGAACATTAGACTAAGTTTTTCGTGGGATCTTGGGGAGGAACCGGAGCAGGCCGAAGCAGTCGATTTGATATGGCTAGGGAATCGTGTACCACTTGCGTTTTACGTGGGTGAAAATGGGGTTTCGATTGCAGGAACGATGGAGGACGCAGAGAAGAATTACAATACATATTATTTGCGAGATTTTGGAGTATCTGACGATGATAATATGCAGTGTACATTGAAGGAATGTTGCTTGTTCTGTGAAAATGAACTGGAACGAGAATATACCCATGGTGAACTGATAGAAAAAAGATACGAACTGATTTGTATGAATGAAGTCGACAAGTGTGAAGTTCTGATCTCTGAATATGACGGAGTGGAAATTGTTGAGGTTTCGCCGGTGACCCATGTAGATGGCAAAAATTCTTTGGGAATTAAGTTTCGTGTCAAGGATGATGTTACACTGGGAAATATCAGATTTTCTGTCATTCCTACCTATTTTGATCCGGACATAAAAGCGCGTGAATTGACACAAACGATATATGTCTGCAATGTCAATAGGAAGGACTACGTGTCCCTTAATTATATTGATGGTCTGGCAGATTACTCTGAAGCAATCAGCAAGTACATAAATGAAACAAATAATCGGGGGGAGCATGTTGAACACACACGTAATGACGGCAATGGGCTTTCGAACACACTAAGTACGACTCATGCCATAAGTGGATATATTAAGTGGACAGATAGTGTGGGAAATACTCACCCCGCGGAAGGGGCTACTGTCCAAATCTATAAGGGAACTCCAAGTTCACCATCCTATTCGTTAATATATACATCTACCACTACATCCACGGGATATTACGGGGCTTATTTTTCTTATGAGGGTTCAGTGGCGTTACTAAAAATTCGGGTTTTATCTTCAGGAACAAATATAAATGTTGTTGACTCGTCGGGTGCAACATACACCTATGAGTCCATGGTAAGTGGTGCTTCGTCAGATATTGTTATTTCGTATACTGCAAATAATTTGACGTATTTAGGAAAAGCGCTTTCAGTTCATCAGGGACTTGCGCTAGCAAATAGGTACATGAAAACGCTTGAGAATAGTTTTCTTAGTCCGATTAATGTTCGCTTTTATTTGACTTCGGGAACATCATATTATTCCTCGTCGCAAGGATTGATTAACATTCTGATTGGAGATGCTTTTGACTGGGATGTGTTAGAGCATGAGTTTGGTCATTATGTTCAAAATGTTTATGGTATAACCAATAGTCCGGGCGGAAGTCATAGTGCGTATAATAATCTTGCTGATACAAGAGATGACAAGTCTGCTGGTGTTCGCTTAGCATGGGGGGAGGGCTGGGCGACGTATTTTTCAATTAATCTGCAAAACAAGATGGGAACCGGTTCTCTGAATATTCCTTTTGTGGGGGACACATATTATCAAGATACGGAAGATCAAACAATTCGCTTTGATATAGAAAACTTACAGACCACTCAAAGGAAAGGCGAAGCAAATGAGGCAACAGTTGCCGCTGTGTTATATGATATAACTGATGCGGTGAACACATCTGAAGCGGATCAAATCTATGTTAATAATAGCACAGTATGGAACATAACAAAGTATAATGGATGTAAATCACTGTCTGACTTTATTGCTGCGTTCGATTCGTCTTCGTCTATTGTAAAATCTACTAAGGTTAAATTAGGATCAACCTTATCCAGATATCTTGTGTCTGCAAAAGTATATGCCCCTTCTGTTACGGGAAATACTGTGACGTACACTTGGGATAAGCAAGGTGGATCCACTAGTTTTCCTAATAATAGTTTTCGACTTGTATTCTTTGATGCTTCTTTCAATATTCTTTATACAACAAGTTATGTTAATGCGACAAGCCAGTCCATTTCGCGAACTCAATGGAATAATATCTTTGGAACTTCTTCTGTTATTTATTGCTGCGTACAAGCACGTCAAACTGCAAGCCCAATAACAGGACCATATTATTCAAACATAATTGCAACGTATTCAGCCAAATGATCGTATTTACGAGTATGGATAACAAATTGGCAAAAACAGCGGAGTTAAGTGTATCTATTATAGAGGCAGAAAAATGCCCAACAAATTAGGGGAGGAAAACGACCATGAAGGGAAAAGACAAGTGTAAGATTTTAAAGGAGATTCGTCGCGAGATTGCTGCGAACAATGATATCAATCTGGTGATTGAAGAATGCACGCATCAGGGAGAATGTAAGGGAACCTGCCCGCGTTGTGAGGCAGAGGTTCGTTACCTGGAGAAGGAACTCGAGAAGCGCGAGCGTCTCGGCAAGAAGCTTGCCGTTGTTGGTGTGAGTGCGGCACTTATGGCAGCCACGACAGCCTGTTCCCCGACCGATGTGATTTCAGAGGGAATCGAACGAATCAGCACCGTATTCCATGGCGGAAACGGTGGCGGGGAGATTGATGGTTTGGTAGTTATGGGCGAGGAAGAGGCTCCACCGACGGTCGATCCGGAAACGGAAACCGAGGAAATCATCGAGCTAGCAGGAGATGTTGCGTATTTCCCGGAAACTGAGGACGGTGATCCAATCGACCCTCCGGAAGAAACCGACTGCCCGGAAGAACCGGAATTGGAAGGTATGCTTATGCTGAAACCGGACGATGTGGAATTGGAAGGGCTGCCTATGCCGATTCCGGACGACTGTGAGGATGGCGGTAGCTGTAGTGATAAAAGTGACTCAAATCAGTAATGGATTCGTGCCTGGTATGGATGGGAGATTGCGATGAGTGAGCATTTGTATCCGATGATTGGCTATGGCCGGCTTCGAATGGAGATTGACGGCGATGGCGTGACAACCCTCGTGACTTCGAAGCATTGTACCCTTCGCTGCAAGTATTGTATTAACCCGCAATGCTTTACCGATGGGGCAATCGAGAAAAAATACACCGTGTCGGAGCTGATCGATTTCTTAAGGGTGGATGACCTCTATTTTAAGGCGACGAACGGCGGTGTTGTATTCGGTGGCGGGGAACCGCTTTTACAGGCGGATTTCATTCGAGAGTTTGCAGAGGCACGACCGAAGGAGTGGCGCATTTTGCTGGAGACGGCACTGAATGTTCCGACGGAGCTTTTAGAGAAGGTACTCCCGTATGTATCGAACTACATTGTGGATATTAAGGATATGAATCCTGAGATTTATGAGCGGTACACCGGGAAGTCCATTGATGCGACGCTGGTGAATCTGAACCGGCTAATGGAAGCGGTCGGGCCGGAGCGGGTGCTGATTCGCATTCCGCTCATCCCCGAGTTTAACACGAAGGAGGACTGTGAGCGGAGTGAGGCGTATCTGCGGGAACTCGGGTGGACGAATTTCGACCGATTCACGTATCTTACCGACCGTGGTCAGAAAAAGTTGGAAAAATATACGAATAACCCGTCTTAGACCCCCTCGGTTCGGCGAAAATGCTTGACAATCGGGAGGATATAAACTACATTGTAGCGTGTGACTTTTTATATTCCGGCGTGGATAACTCACGGCGGAATATTTGTATATTGAAAAAGCGCATTTTCCAACGATAAGTTTTTAGGAGGAAATCTCTATGTACGATAAAGTAGATGCCGGAATGAATTTCGTCGACCGCGAGAAGACGGTGGAAAAGTTCTGGAAAGAAAACAAGATTTTTGAAAAGACCTGTGAAAAGAAGGGTCCTTCTTATGTCTTTTATGACGGACCGCCGACAGCAAACGGCAAGCCTCATATCGGTCATGTTCTTACCCGCGTTATAAAGGATATGATTCCCCGCTACCAGACTATGAAGGGCCACAAAATTCTAAGAAAAGCCGGATGGGACACCCATGGTTTGCCTGTTGAATTGGAGGTTGAGAAACTTCTCGGTCTTGACGGCAAGGAGCAGATTGAAGAGTACGGTCTTGAGCCGTTCATCGACAAGTGTAAGGAAAGCGTTTGGAAGT
>DCGJ01000086.1 GCA_002315495.1 Lachnoclostridium sp. UBA1781
GTAAAGCCCACGAGCCGCAAGGCATGATTCGGTGAGATTCCGAAGCCGACAGTATAGTCTGGATGAAAGAAGAGATGAGTGGAACCTGCGTTCCACAGTTTTTACTTGGTTAATCGCCCCGAAGTGTATCTTCGGGGTTTTTTATTGGGAAAGGAGACGGAATGAACGACGAACAATACATGCGACGTGCCATCGAGCTGGCCCGCAAGGGAGTCGGCTGGACGAATCCGAACCCGTGTGTGGGCGCGGTTGTTGTAAAGGACGGCCGTGTCATCGGTGAAGGGTATCATGAGCATTTTGGTGGCTTTCACGCGGAGCGAAATGCGATCCTTTCCTGCACAGAGGACCCAAAGGGCGCTACGATTTACGTAACGCTGGAACCGTGCAGAGCATTTCCGGGAAAGAAGACACCGCCTTGCTCGGGGCTGATTATTGAAAAGGAGCTCGCGAGGGTAGTCATTGGTTCTCGGGACCCGAATCCAAATGTAGCCGGAATGGGTGCAGCGGACCTTCGGGCGAAAGGGATTGAAGTTGTGGAGGACGTGCTCCGCGAGGAATGTGACGAACTGAATCCGGTGTTCTTCCACGCGATGACAAAGAAACGACCATATGTCGTAATGAAATATGCCATGACTTTAGACGGAAAGATTGCAAGCTACACCGGCGCATCCAAATGGATTACCGGAGACGTGGCAAGAGCGCATGTGCAGGAACTTCGTGGAACGTATGCGGGAATCCTGGTCGGAATCGGGACGGTGCTCGCAGACGATCCGATGTTAAATTGTCGCATCGAAGATCGGCACCAGCCGACGCGAATCGTCTTGGACCCGAGCCTTCGGATTCCAAGGGATTGCAAGCTGATAAAGAGCGCAAACGAATACGAAACGATTGTGGTTTGTGCACGCATGGATGAGGAAAAGAAGAAGCTGCTCGAGGAAAACGGAGTGACTGTGCTTTACTGCCCGAAGGTGACTGAGGGTGGTGTCACTGCAACCTGTCGCGAGCTTGATTTACGGAAGCTTCTTGATATCCTTTACGCGCAACAGATTGACTCGATTCTGGTTGAAGGCGGCGGCATTACGCATGAGCATTTTCTGAAGGCAGGACTTGTGGACCATGTTTGTGCATACATTGCGCCGAAGGTGCTCGGCGGAGCAGAGGCCAAAACTCCGGTAGAAGGTGTTGGCGCTGACTGTCCGGACCATGGGGCGCATTTAGCGAATCGAAAAATCACCGTACTTGGGGAAGATATTCTGCTCGAGTACGATGTAGACCAATCCATGCGAAGGGAGGACTAGCATGTTTACCGGAATTGTAGAAGAAATGGGAAGTGTTCGCGGCTTGCGTAGCGGCACCGCATCCTGCGAGCTGGAGATTCGGGCAGCGAAGGTGCTTGAAGGCACAAAGCTCGGAGACAGTATCGCGGTAAACGGCGTATGTCTTACCGTCGTTCGGATGGATGCAGACGGGTTCGTTGCGGACGTGATGCCGGAAACCTTGCGTCGCAGTAATCTCGGAAGTCTGAAGCCGGGCGATGCGGTTGACTTAGAGCGCGCGATGGCAGCGGACGGACGCTTCGGCGGCCATATGGTAAGCGGCCACATTGACGGCGTAGGCTATATTACCGAGCAGCGTCATGAGGGAAATGCGGTTTGGGTTCGAATCCAGGCCCCATCCGCCATCTTAGCTCTCATCGTGGAGAAGGGCTCGATTGCGATTGACGGCATCAGCCTGACGGTGGCAACCGTGAGTGATAAGGATTTTCAGGTGTCGATCATCCCGCATACGGGAAGCGAAACCATTTTGCTTAAGAAACGGCCGGGAGATGCGGTCAATCTGGAGAATGACATCGTAGGCAAGTACGTTCAGAAGATGTTATTTGGCGGGGCTGATCCGAAGCCGGCAAACTCTCTGGCCAACCCTCCGGGGAAGCCATCCGAAAGCAAGGTAACCCTGGAGTTTTTGAAGGAGCATGGCTTCTAATAGTCCTGTTTTAAATCATGAGATACAAAAAGAAATCGACAACGAAAAATCGAACCGAAAGGAGAACGTATGGGAGATTTCAGATATAATAGCGTCGAGGAGGCTTTGCAGGCTCTTCGAGAGGGGAAACTCATCATGGTAACGGACGATCCGGACCGTGAAAATGAAGGCGACCTGATTTGTGCCGCAGAATTTGCAACCACGGAAAATGTGAATTTTATGGCAACACACGCCAAGGGGCTGATTTGTACCCCGATGAGTGAGGAGCTGGCACACAGACTGCATTTGCAGCAGATGGTGAGTGAGAATACCGATAACCACTGTACCGCATTTACCGTAAGTATCGACCATAAGGAGACGACGACCGGCATCTCGGCGGCGGAGCGCGGCTTTACGTGCCGTGCCTGTGTGGACCCGGAGACGAAGCCGGGAGATTTCCGTCACCCGGGACATGTATTCCCGCTCGTTGCAAGAAAAGGCGGCGTACTGACGAGAAACGGTCATACCGAGGCGACGGTCGACCTTTGCCGACTGGCAGGCCTTTCCGAGTGCGGACTTTGTTGTGAGATTATGCGGGAAGACGGCACGATGATGAGAACCGCAGAGCTTCAGGAAATGGCGACCCGCTTCGGCCTGGTGTTCATCACGATTACAGAGCTGCAGGATTACCTTCGCCGCCACGAACAGCATATGATTCGTGAGGCCTGTGCAAAGCTTCCGACCTGCCATGGAGATTTTCAAATCTATGGTTATGTGAATGATATTACGGGGGAACACCACGTTGCGCTTGTGTGTGGTGACATCGGAGACGGTGAGGATGTTTTGTGCCGTGTTCATTCCGAGTGTCTGACCGGGGATGTGTTTGGCAGCGCCCGCTGTGATTGTGGGCCGCAGCTGCAGACCGCAATGGAGCTGGTACAGAAGGAAGGCCGTGGCATCATTCTCTACATGCGTCAGGAGGGTCGTGGCATCGGTTTAATTAATAAATTAAAGGCATATGAGCTTCAGGAGCAGGGGCGCGACACGGTAGAGGCCAATATTGAACTCGGATTTGCTCCGGACCTTCGCGAATACTGGTCCGGTGCGCAGATTTTAAAGGACCTCGGAGTAAAGAGTCTTCGACTTCTGACGAACAATCCGCTTAAAATCTATGGCTTGGACGGCTTTGATTTTACCATTAAGGAACGCGTTCCGATTGAGATTCAGCCTGGAAAGTATGACGCATTTTACTTAAGAACAAAGCAGGAAAAGATGGGACATGTGTTCCAGAGTATCCGTTTTGACCAATAAAATTTTTGGGCAAATGCCCGCCAAAATAAACCAATCCAGAAAGGAAACAAGTTATGAGTATCAATTTGATTGAAGGAAAAGTAGTTGCACCTGAGGGAATGAAGGTAGGCATTATCGCTTCCCGTTTTAACAGCTTTATCGTTGAGAAGCTTCTTGACGGCGCTGTAGACGGCCTGGTTCGTCACGGTGTCGAGGACAAGAACATTACCGCTATGTGGGTTCCGGGTGCATTTGAGATTCCGGTTATGGCACAGAACATGGCAAAGTCCGGAAAGTATGATGCCGTAATCGCCGTTGGCGCTGTTATTCGCGGTTCAACCACCCACTATGAGCTTGTTGTAAATGAGACCGCAAAGGGCATTGCACAGGCTTCCATGCAGACCGGCGTTCCGGTGCTTTTCGGTGTTATTACCACTGAGAACATTGAGCAGGCCATCGAGCGCGCAGGCAGCAAGGCAGGAAATAAGGGCTATGATTGCGCTCTTTCCGCAATTGAGATGGTAAATCTCATGAAGCAGATGTAAGATGAGCACATTGATTTTTGACTGGGACGGAACCCTCCATGATACGCTGACTTTGTACGGGCACGCATTTCGTTGCGCCTACGAGTGGCTGGTATCGGAAGGGTACGCGCCCGAGCGCACCTATACCGACAGCGAGGTTTCCAAGTATCTGGGCATGAGTGCGCCCGATATGTGGGCTTCCTTTATGCCGGAACTTCCGGATGAAGTCTGGCAGGAGGGCTCGAAGCGAATCGGTGACGCGATGGTGTCGGAGGTGCTTTGCGGCCATGCCCGCCTATACCCGGGCACGCTTGACGTTTTGGACAAGCTGAAGGCTGACGGGCACACGCTTGTCATTCTTTCAAACTGCAAGGAACGGTACATGGAGGCACACCGGAAGATGTTCGGACTGGACCGGTGGTTTTCCGATTATTTCTGCGCGGAGACGTATGGCTTTATGCCGAAATGCCGGATTTTTGAGCATTTACAGAAAAAATGGCCCGGCCCGTATGTGGTGATCGGAGACCGGGACAGTGATATGGAAGTGGCAACGGTGCATGGACTTCGGTCCGTGGGCTGTAGCTATGGATTCGGAGAGGCTTCGGAACTTGCAACGGCGGAGTGGCGCATTGGTAAGGTTACGGAGCTTGGTGAAATCAGTTTTTAGGAGATATCATGGGTAATGTTTTGAAGCAGCATATGTCCATCGCCTGGCAGGAGCTGGCGAATGAAAATGCAGACACGCCCGCAGTGTCCGCTCCTCTCAAGGAGAAGGCATCTCTGGTGGGTCGTGTGGGCCTTCTCATGCTTTCGGTCGGTACCGGTGCATGGCGCGTTCGTGCGTCCATGAACAAGGTGGCGAGAGCACTTGGAATCACCTGCAATGCGGACATTGGACTGCTAACCATCAACTATACTTGTGTGGAGCAGGGCGAAACCTATACCAACGCGTTTTCGATTCGTACCACGGGTGTGAATACGGACAAGCTGACGCTTCTGGAGTGGTTTTGCGACGAACTGGATACGCACGTGGAACGTTACAGCATCAGCCAGCTGCATAATGTTTTGGACAAAATGGAGCATGCACCGGGGCAGTATAAGCCTTGGCAGGTAGCGTTCGCAGCCGCAATGGCCTGTAGCGCATTTACCTTTTTGCTTGGCGGTGGACCGGTGGAGATGGTGCTTGCATTTTGCGGCGCAGGAGTTGGGCAGTTCGTGCGGAAAATCTTAATTGAACGTCGGATTACGCTCCTTGCAAATGTGGCACTTGCCGTATCTGCGGCCTGCATCACCTACATTCTTCTGATGATGGCCGCGGAGCAGTTTCTCGGCGTGCCCGATACTCACGAGGCCGGGTATATCTGTTCCATGCTGTTTGTCATCCCGGGATTTCCGCTGATTACAGGCGGACTTGATATGGTGAAGCTCGACCTTCGCTCCGGTATGGAACGAATCATGTACGCGATTTTGATCATTCTTATGGGCACGATGGCCGGCTGGGTGGTGGCATCTATCTTCGATTTCTCACCGGCTTCCTTTACAGAACTCGAAATTCAACACTGGCTACGGGTGCTTCTACGAGTGATTTGCAGCTTTGCCGGTGTGTATGGCTTTTCGTTTCTGTTTAACAGTACAAGGAAGGTGGCATTTACCGCAGCAATCATTGGGATGATTGCCAACACGGCAAGATTGGAGCTGGTGGAGCATTTGGCGTTAAATGTCGGACTTGCCGCATTTTTCGGGGCATTGATTGCAGGCCTGTTGGCCTCCTTCGTGAATCGGTTCGCAGGATATCCTCGAATCTCGCTCACGGTTCCGGGAATCGTCATCATGGTCCCGGGGATGTTTATGTACAAGGCCGTATTCTACATCGCGAACAACGATATTATGACCGGTGCGACCTGGCTCACCAAGGCTATCCTTATTGTACTTTCCATGCAGATTGGATTGGCATTTGCAAGAATTCTGTCGGATGAAAACTTCCGAAAGAGCAGCTAAATGCGGCGAGGAATGAAAGAAACTCAGGAAACACTTGATTTTGGGCCGCATTTTCGGTAAAATTTTCTCTCGGGGCGTAAATGCTCCGAGAGTTTTTTGTGGGAGAAATCGTATGATTTGTAATAACATTTTGGAGGCTATCGGACAGACACCGATGGTGCAGTTGAATCGTTTGGTAAAGCCGGGGACCGGAATGGCCCGCGTGCTTGTGAAATATGAGGGGTTGAATGTGGGTGGTTCCATTAAGACGAGAACCGCATTTAACATGATTACCGAGGCCGAGAAGGCCGGAGTTCTGAAGAAGGGTATGACAATCGTCGAGCCGACCTCAGGAAATCAGGGCATCGGACTTGCGTTGGTGGGCGCGGTAAAGCGCTATCGCACGATTATCGTTATGCCGGACTCCGTGAGTGAGGAGCGCAGAAAGCTGGTGCGTCACTACGGGGCGGAGGTCATTCTGATTCATGACGCGGGTGACATCGGCGAGTGTATCGATAACTGCCTGAAAACCGCGCTTAAGATGGCTGAGGAGGACGAGAGCGTGTTCGTTCCACAGCAGTTTGCGAACCCGAATAACGTGGCAGCGCACACGAACCATACTGCTTTGGAGATTTTGGAGCAGGTGGACGGACCGATTGACGGCTTCTGTTCCGGCATTGGAACCGGCGGTACGATTACCGGTATCGGTGAGGTCCTGAAGGCACACAATCCGAACATGGAGATTTGGGCGGTTGAGCCGGAAAATGCGGCAATTCTTGCCGGCGGTAACATCGGCACGCACCTTCAGATGGGGATTGGCGACGGCATCATTCCGGACATTCTGAACCAGGACATCTACGACGATATCTACATCGTAACCGATGAGGAGGCACTCGAAACCGCAAAGGCCCTGGCTCGTAAGGAGGGCTTGATGTGCGGTATCAGCAGCGGCACCAATGTGGCAGCGGCACTGAAACTTGCAAAGAAACTGGGAGAAGGAAAGACGGTCGTGACCGTGCTTCCGGATACGGCCGAGAGATACTTCTCGACACCGTTGTTTGCAGGGGAATAAGGACTTACAACACGAACAACATCAATTAATGCAATTATCTGTAAAAAATTGTTGACAGAATATATATATACTATTTTCTGTAGCAAATCTTTTCTTCAAGAGAGTTGTGCTACCGGTTTCGAAACTAATACGATGAAAGAGACGGGCAACTTGATCAACTGCGTGTCAACGACAGGAGGAATAATGAAGAAAAAGGTACTGTGTTTATTTTGTTGCTTAGTGTTAACGGCTAATTGTTTTACCTCGGTGTGTTCTGCATATTATGCGACAACAATCACAAAAACCCCATCTCAAATTGGGGTTTCGTTTAAACGAGATTTTGAGAAGAGAGTGTGTTTTGAAGGAGTCTGTCCGTTTTTAGAATCCTTGACAATGGGATGTTACGCATTCTGCTGTTACGATGATGGAATCTTTTCTGATAAGGATTACATGTATGAAATAAGCGGGAACAACGGAATGGCATCAGGAACGCTCGGAAATCTACTTGTTTATAACGTTGGAGGAGAAAGCTCGGGATGGTCAAGTGATTTTACATACTCCTCCTCTGTTTCTACGAAAAAAATAAAGCACACGAGTGATAATGTAAAATATAAAGTCTATATCAGAACCAAATAGACGAAGGAGTGTTCATACATGAAGAAAAGAATACTTATTCTTGGTGGAGTAATCTTATTAGGGGTCATTTGGGTTTTGTTTTGCTTTATTTACAAGAAAGTAAAGTACGATTCTTGGATTGAAGCGGATGAGAAATATTTCCAGGCATTTGAGGAAAAAAGAATCCAAAATAACGGCAAGAGTGGAGATCGAATAACCACTGCTGCTGCAAGCAAGGATTTATGGGAATTCACGGGTAATTTGGCCATTTCTATGACCAATTATTTTGACGAGGACGGAAATATCATAAACGACACGGTCGACCTAATGATATTTCCTCACTTCATCTCAGGCTTTGATACAATTGTATCTATTACACCTGCAAGCGGTGCATCGGGTGTCTCGTTTTGCGTCAATGAAGATATGAGTCTGATTGATGAAGAATACCGCGAGTGGTATGAGAAGTATTATGATGATATTTTAAAGGATTTTGAATTGGCCCACGAGGTGTTCGGAATCTATGAGGTTCCGCAGAGATAAGTGTTTGGGAGGAGAACGATATGAGATGCCAAAGAGTATTAGCGAAGCTATTACTATCCGGTGTCGTTATATTGTTCTCCTCTTTTTTGTTCCAGCTTTTTGTAACCGATTTCAGTTGTTTTGATTATATTACGTTTGATGTTGGAGCGGTTGGAAATTACGAAGAGCGATTTTCTGATAATGTCAAGCCGATGTTTGAGGAGTGCGGGCTGGATTTTTTTATCGTATCAGTTACTCCGAGAACACAGCAAACGACCTATTCCGTGTATTGTAATAATGATGTCCTGACTAAGCTGAAGGAAAATGGTTATTATGAGGGGCGGTTTAAATGTATTTTGGGAACAGATATCGCGTTCGAGTATCATTCACTTGAGGAGTATACGAAACGGTCCTCTGTGAATGTAACAGAGAACATTTATTTTCTAAATTTGGATTCTGTAAAAGTTAATGCCTACATTGATGAAAATGCTGTTCGAGTGACAAAAAAGGAACGAAATTATTATCAAGTTGGTTTCGTTGTCATTTGGGGGTTGTGGCTTGTTCTCTTTTTGATTCTTGAAGGAGTAAATGTAGCCTTTCAGAAGAAGCAATGGCTTCTTGAAATCTGTCATGGACGACCGGTAAAAAGAGTTCTGCTCCGGGAAATAATCAAAGTAATTGGGTGCTCCCTGGCTTCTTTGCTGATATGGGGTGTACTTTTGCATCGATTTATCTGCACTCAATATATGATGGCAACTTGGATTGTTGCGATAGCCTGTTACTGTATTGTTACAACTATACTGATTGGTGGAACACTTTTCTTTGCAAATTACAAGGTTGCCTTTCAAAAGAATATCTATTCCTTAAAATTGATTGTATTATGTCGTATGGAAAAGTATACCTTAATGGGTGTTTCCGTTGTTCTTTTTAGTCTCTGTTTTATGGGAATTAGTAGATATATCGAATTATTGGCTGAAAAACCATTCTATGAAAATTTTACAGAATACTCAAATATTGTGATGGGTTTTGACTATGGGGATGACTCGAAGCTGGAAACCTGCTTTACCTATGATGATGAGATGTATGCAGAAAAGCATACGGAATGGGGACTGATTTATTGGAACTATCGGGGAATTGAACTTCCTTTTTGCAAGACGGATTGTATTGTTTCCAATAAAAATGCTGAAAAACTCCTGGTTCAAATCGGTTTGGATACCTCTGGATGTAAATCAGAAATGGCACATTTATTTCTTCCTGAATCGATGCGAGGCATTCCTGAGGAGGAAGTAAAAATTCTTGTTTCACACCTGTCTAATGGTCCTGACGATATCGATTTTGACGTATTGTTCTATTGTGAAGAAATCTCTTCGTATGTATTCTGTGGACCGGAATCAGAGGTGGAGATGGTTCATAACCCAATTGTTTTGTGGATGAATTACTCGGAGTACGATTCAAGTTTTATTGATGCGTATGGGTATTTGTGTGATTGGATAGGTGTTGCCGGCTTGATGACGGAGGAGGAATTTACAGGATATTGTCTTAGCAATTCACATATATCCGGGTATTCTATTGAAAATGTATATGATAGATACCTACAACGGGTTAGCGATTGTTTGGTTCAGACCTTTTTATGCCTTGCATTGGGAATTATTACGTTATTCTTGGATATTATCTCGCTGCGTGTATTAATTGGTATTGAGCAGGAAATGAGAGCGATGGAGATTGCTGTCATGAAGGTGTCCGGAACACCGGTCGTGGTTCGTTATGCCGAAGTATTGCTTACTATCTTTGAGTCCGCTCTTTTGGGAATTCTAATGGCATATGTAGTGTCCACTCAGGTTGAAGGCTTATCAATAGGGATATCTTTATTTGTGGCGATGGGTCTTTTGATTTTAGAAATTTTCCTCATGTTGAACGAATTCATAAAGTGGGAAAGAACATCCATAATGAAAATACTAAAAGGGGGTGCTCTTTAGTGATCGAAATCAGAAATCTATGCAAGTCATTTGGAGAACAATCAATATATGACGACTTTTCACTCGAAATTGCAGATGGAGATTTTATTGTGCTAAGTGGTAAAAGCGGTTGCGGAAAAACCACGCTTTTGAATATTATCGGAGGTCTCGAGAGTGTTGATTCCGGCTCTATCCTTGTTGATGGAGTTGACATTTCGAAGCGGAAAAACAAACTTAGTTACTATCAAAATAAGGTTGGATTTTTATTTCAGAATTTTGCGTTGGTTGATACGAAAACCGTTCGGGAAAATCTGGAGTTGGTCTATAAAAAATCTCGTAGTGAAACCTCGTTTGAGGACGCGCTAAGTAATGTTGGGCTAGCGAACAAGATTGATGAAAAAGTGTATAAACTGTCAGGCGGTGAGCAGCAAAGAGTGGCGGTGGCAAGACTAATGATTAAAAAATGCGATGTCATTCTTGCAGATGAACCAACAGGTTCGCTCGATAAAGAAAATGCTCGAGAGATTATTCGATTACTTACAGAACTGAATCATTCGGGCAAAACGATTGTTATGGTAACCCATGATGAAGAGTTTAAGAATGTAGGAAATCGAGTGGTAGAGCTTTCCAAGGGAGAAAACTCAGGTCATCGGAAACAGGAAGATTGAAATTGGTAAAAGGAGCGAAAACGATAATTCGTTTTCGCTCCTTTTTCTTTTGCACCATTAATCGTTGATAATTATCAAATGCATCGCTTTTATCGTTCGTTTCTAAGCTGTACCCGGTACTGCTTTGGGGTGATGCCCTTCGCGTCTTTGAAGCATTTGATCATATGAGAGCAGTCGGTGTAACCGGTCTCGAGCGCGATGCTCGTCAGGTCGAAATCGGTAAAGCGGAGGTAATCCTCGACCATAATCAGTCGCATATCGTCCATGTATTCTTTGCAGGACTTACCGTAGACATCGATAAACTTGCGGGAGAAGCAGGAGTAGCTCATATTCACCTTAGCCGCAATGTCGGACACCTTGATGCGGTTTCCGATGTTCTTGTCGATGTACTCGGTAATGGTGTAGATATCAATGTCATCGTCGGAGGAGAAGGTTTCATTTTCCACAACAAAACCATCGTCCTGCCAGGAACGAAGGATGGTAATCAGAATCCGATACAAAGAAGATTTCAATAGCAAATCATAACCGTACCGACCGGAGTTTACCTCGCGAATACAGTCGCGGAACAGGAATTCAAATTGATTTCGCTCCACGAACTCCTTGGAAAAATGCGTGCGCATATGATGACGGTGACCACTTTGCAGAATCCCGCGTAGCTTCGGAATGTACTTGCTCTCCATGGTCAGGGAACTTACATTAAGCTTGATTCCAAGAAAGACAGGAGGTTTGTCTCCGTGACCGGAGATCTCATGTAATTCCTTCGGATGGAACAGCGCCATCTCCCCGGGATGAAGAACATATTCCTGATCTTCGGAGCGAATCAAGGCCTCACCATCCACCATTAACAGCAGTTCAAGAAAATAGTGCCAATGCGGACGAACCGGAAAGGCGTTCTGTCCCGCATGAAATTCAAAACATTCAATCGGGGTGTTAAGAATATCCCCTTTTTCAAATAACTGGTACATAAGATACCTCCCATCATGAAAAAAATTACCATTTTTTCCAATCAAAATCATAACACATTTTTTGCGGATGTGGTAGTCTGTTTTTACATGAATTTGACGGCAAACACTTTTCACTATTACACAGGAGAGACAGTCTACCATGAGTAGGCTGTTTTTCTTTTGTATATTTTTGTTTCCTGTGGTATAATGTCGTTATATCTTTTTGGGGCTATGCCCCTTTTTCGGAGGAAGTATGAAACCGTTTTTACCTGTCAATCGAAAGGAAATGCTCGCCAGAGGCTGGGAACAGCCGGACTTTGTCTTTGTCATCGGCGATGCATACGTAGACCATTCTTCCTTCGGGCCGGCCATTATCAGTCGTGTCCTAGAGTCGCGTGGCTTCAAGGTTTGTATGCTTTCACAGCCGGATTGGCGTAACGAAGAGAGCATTGCCGAATTTGGCGAACCAAGACTTGGTTTTTTGGTCTGTGCCGGCAATATGGATTCCATGGTGAATCATTATACCGTGAACAAAAAGCGACGTTCGATGGATGCTTACACACCGGGTGGTGTTATAGGCAAACGACCGGATTATGCGACCGTGGTTTATTGCAATTTGATTAAGCGCAAATATAAGAATTCTACTATTTTAATCGGCGGAATCGAAGCCAGCCTTCGCCGCCTCGGGCATTATGATTACTGGTCCGATAAGGTGAAGCGCTCCGTGCTGATGGATTCCGGTGCCGACCTTCTGATGTACGGCATGGGCGAATTGTCCGTGGTTGCCATTGCGGAAGCTTTGGACAGCGGGATTGCCGCTTCCGATATTACTTTTGTGCCGGGAACGGTGTACAAAGCAAAGGATGTGACTTCGGTTTTAGAGCAGGAAAAGGGCATTATGCTTCCGGACTTTGCGACTATCGCATCGGATAAGAGGGAGTATGCGAGAAGCTTTCACATCCAGTATCAGAATACGGACAGTATTACTGCGCGGCCGTTGATTGAGTGCTACGGCGAAAAGCGTTATATTGTGCAGAATCCTCCGCAGCGACCGCTTACCACGCAGGAGTTTGATGATGTGTACGAGCTTCCTTATGCAAATGCGTACCATCCGTCCTATGAAGCACTGGGCGGGGTTCCTGCCATTTCCGAAATCAAGTTCTCTCTTACGTCGAATCGAGGATGTTTCGGCGGCTGTGCATTTTGCGCGCTCACCTTCCATCAGGGAAGAGTAGTGCAGGCGCGAAGCCATGAGTCTCTGATTCGAGAGGCGAAGGGCATGACGGAAGAGCCTGATTTCAAGGGATATATCCACGATGTGGGTGGACCGACGGCCAATTTCCGCCGACCGGCCTGTGAGAAGCAGCTAACCAAGGGCGTATGCATGAATAAGCAGTGTCTGTATCCGAGCCCATGTAAGAATATGAAGGTGGATCATTCGGATTATGTGAAGCTTCTGAGGGAGCTTCGGGCCATTCCGAAGGTGAAGAAGGTGTTCATTCGTTCCGGCATCCGTTTTGATTACGTGATGGCGGACCCGGACAAAACCTTTTTGAAGGAGCTGTGCAAATACCACGTCAGCGGACAGCTTCGTGTGGCGCCGGAGCATGTCTCCGACCATGTGCTGGACCTGATGGGAAAGCCGCGTAATAGCGTGTTCCAGGCATTTTGCAGGGAGTATGAGAAAGTAAATCACGACCTGGGAATGAAGCAGTATGCTTTGCCGTATCTGATTTCGTCACATCCGGGCTCGACCTTAGAGGATGCCATTTCTCTCGCGGAAAGCATCCGCGATATGGGATATATGCCGGAGCAGGTGCAGGATTTCTATCCGACGCCCGCAACCATTTCCACGGCAATGTATTACACGGGACTGGACCCGCGCACCATGGAGCCGGTGGACATCACCCGCAGCCCTCACGAGAAGGCCATGCAGCGTGCGCTTATTCAGTATCGAAAGCCGGAGAATTATGAGCTTGTAAAGGAGGCGCTGCTTCGTTGTCACCGCCAGGATTTGATTGGCTTTGATATGAAAAAATGCCTGATTCCGCCGAGAAAGATGGCAGAGAAAAAGGCCGAATATAAGTCCGAGCATAAGTCCGAGAAAAAAGCTGCTGAGAAGAAGTCCTTTGACGGTAAGGGTGGGAAGAAGCCAAATGCAGGAAAATCGCTTGGGAGGAATTTCGCTAAATCGAACAGCGGCAAAAAGGGGGAACGATAAAAAACTTGTCGAATTACGATGGAGGTAAACGATGGATAGAGATCCATTTAAGGAATATATAAAAGAAACCGAGCCCGGGAAACGGGATAGGGGCTATGCCTGGCGCACGGCCATCGGATTGCAAGCGGTGGACGGACTAAAGACATCGGACTATTTGGTGGATATGGCAATTCGAAACATCGAAGGCGATATTACCATAGAGGAAGCGGGGGAGCTTCTGAATAGTTATTATAAAGAAAAACCGAATCTCAATGAGGTTGACAGAACAGAGGAAGCGGATAAAGTATCCTTGAGAATTGCCAAGATTTTGTCCGAGAATGCATTTAGTTTTACACCAAACGAATATCTTTCCATTCACAAGAGATTGTTTGAGGGAATTTATGCTCACGCGGGCAAAATGCGTGACTACAACATCACAAAGCAGGAGTGGGTCCTGAATGGTGGCACTGTGTTGTATGGAAATGCGTTGGAACTAAAAGCAACCCTAGAGTATGATTTTTCGGAAGAGAGAAAGTTTGACTATAAAAACCTGAGCATGGATGAAATTATTCATCATTTGGCTGTTTTTGTTTCGAGATTATGGCAGATTCATGTATTTGGTGAGGGTAATACCAGAACAACGGCTGTTTTTTTTATAAAGTATTTGCGCAAGTTGGGATTTAAGGCAACAAACGATATTTTTGCTGAAAATGCCTGGTATTTTCGTAATGCCATGGTACCGGCTAATTTCGATGATGTTCAGAATGGAATCTATGAAACTACAGAGTACTTGGAGAAGTTTCTGAGAAACTTACTTCTCAATGAACATAACGAACTTCATAATCGATCGATGCATATAAGTAGGCTGTTAAAAGCGAACATTGAAGGCGGAAAAGCGAACATTGGTGAAGACAGAAATCGATTCGTGAAGCAACTGAGCACCATAGATCGAAAAGTGCAGGATAAGACATTCGAAAACATTTTGTCGTTGTTTGACCAATGTGGTAAATCGACAGTATTCGGGCGTTCTGAAGTTGAGAGAATAACCGGACTAAAATCCACCCGCGCGTCGGGATTAATTCATCTAATGTCAGAGGTGGGCATCGTAGAGCCGGTGAAAGGGCAGGGCAAGGGGAAGTATCGATTCAAGTAAGGGAAAAGAGGAATTATCATGAACATGGATAAATCGTTGGATGAGAAGCGTGTCGCCTACGGCAAGCTGACCGGGAAAATCGGCATTTGCTGTAATATACTGCTGGCCGTTTCCAAATTAATCGTAGGCCTTTTGTCGGGCATGGTTTCCGTTGTTGCGGATGCCATCAACAATTTTTCGGACGCGGCTTCGAGTATTATCAGTTATATCGGTTTTCGACTGTCGGAGAAACCGGCGGATGACGAGCATCCGTTCGGACACGCCAGATACGAATATATCGCGGCGTTAGTTGTAGCCTTTCTGATTATGATGGCCGGCGTGGAGCTTTTGAAAACGAGTGTGGAGAAGATTTTGCATCCGAATGAAATCACCTATTCGTGGGGGATGTACGCGGTACTGTTGTTCTCAATTTTGGTAAAACTGGGAATGGCAGTTCTGAATTATACACTCGGAAAGAAGGTCAATTCCACAGTCATTATGGCGACTGCAGCCGATAGCAGAAACGACGTGCTTACGACCTCTGCCGTGGTGATTGCTGCATTTGTCTCGATGAAATGGGGCGTAAATCTCGACGGTATCATGGGCGTTGTGGTAGCCATCTTTATTCTTGTGATTGGTATCAGTCTCATCCGCGTAACCTTGGAGCCGCTCCTTGGTACCGCACCGGATGAAGAGACTGTAAAAGCCATTGAGGAGAAGGTAATGAGCTACGAGGGTGTGCTCGGAACCCACGATCTGATGGTACATGACTATGGTCCAAACCGTCGTTTTGCCAGCGTTCACGTCGAGGTTCCGGCAGAGCGAAATGTGCTCGAGTGCCACGAGCTGATCGATAAGATTGAGCAGGACTTTTTGCTCGACAACGGACTTCATATGGTGATTCACTATGACCCGATTGTGACAAGTGACGAGGCGGTCGGTTCCATTCGCGCTTATCTAAAGGAGCAGGCAAAGGCGCTGTCACCAAGTATCTCCATTCACGATCTTCGCATCGTGCCGGGCGAGAACAATACCAATGTTATTTTTGACTGTGTGATTCCGCACAGCTGTCCGCTTTCGGAGGCCTCCATTGAGAGGGAGTTGTCCAATCGGCTGGTGGAGCATTTTCCAAATCATACGGCTGTGATTAAGATTGAGCACAGCTTTGTGTCGTTGTCGTAGGGCGCGTGATTGGGGCTTTTTGGGAGATGTAAGTCACATTTGGGAGGAATAAATTATGAAAGAGAACATGAGAGGACCGATTTTACCGGTCGATTGTCCGGACAACGATGTCATTCGTGTGGGGGAGAAGTATTACATGCTGAGTACATCGATGTACTTCTTTCCGGGCTGTGAGATTTTGGAGTCGACGGACATGATTCACTGGGAGCACGCGAGCTACGTGTACGATTCGCTGGACGGGACCGACCGACAGAAGCTGATTGACGGAAATATCTATGGTGCGGGCATGTGGGCGGCATCGTTTCGCTACCACAAAGGGACGTTCTACATCTGCTTTGTGGCAAATGATACCCACAGCACCTATCTGTTCCGCTCGACTTCGATTGCGGGACCTTGGGCGATGAACAAAATCGAGGGCTTTTACCATGACTGCTCGCTTCTTTTTGATGATGATGATCGCGTGTATATCGCCTATGGTAATCGGCAGATTTATGTGACGGAGCTAAATGCGGCACTGACCGCCCCGAAGGAGGGCGGCTTTCACAAGAAGGTGGTGGAGGACCAAAAGGAGGCCATTCTTGGCTTCGAAGGGACGCATTTTTATAAGATTAACGGTGTCTATTACCTGATTTTTATTCATTCCGGGCCGGGAAAATGGTACCGTACCGAGTGGTGTTATCGCTCGGCTTCTCTGGATGGGGAGTTTGAAGGTCGTGAGATTTTTTCGGACGATAACGGGTATCGAAATGCGGGTATTGCGCAGGGCGCAATCGTGGATACCCCGGATGGAAACTGGTATGCAATGCTGTTTCAGGACCGCGGAGGAAGCGGGCGCATCCCGTATGTGATTCCTGCAAGATTTGTGGATGGATGGCCGGTGATCGGCGACAGTGGAAAGCTTCCAAAGGAGTATCCGACCTATGATTATTCGGAGCCGATGACGATTGTCGGAAGTGACGATTTTAAGACCGTTTACGAGAAGGATTCGTGTTTTGGCTTCAAAAATATCTGGCAGTTTAATCACGAGCCGGAGCTGAGTTTGGTGACAAGAGATTTGGAACAGGGAACCGTCTCCATTCGGACCGATAAGGTATGTAACAATGTGACCGAGGCAAAGAATTCCCTGACGCAGAGAATGTGCGAGCCGGGCTGTGACGCATCGATTACAGTCTGCGCAAAGGATATGAAGGTTGGGGATATTGCAGGGCTATCAGCACTTCAGTATCTTTATGGAACGATTGGAATTCGCGCGGAGGAGGACGGCTACAGCATCGTTTATGCATGCAAGGAGGGATTGCAGACAGAGGATACCGTTACCGTTTTGGCGCATACGAAGAAAGACACCGTCACCTTTCAGGTGAGCGCAAGATTTTCTCCGGAGACGGAAGAAGCTTGGTTTTACTATGATTTGGGAGAGGGTTACGTGAAGGCACCGGTCGTTAGAAGTATGCCGTTTATGCTGCAACATTTTACCGGGTATCGGGTTGCATTTTCCGTATATTCCACAAAGGAAGCAGGCGGAACGGCGACCTTCCGGGATTTCGTGCTGACACCGGTACTGTAATTGCAAATTTCCTCTTGCATTCTATATAAACTGTGGTAAAATGAGGTCTACATAGCATTGATGAAGACCAAATCTGTTACCACTGAACCACAGAGAGTCCGGGAGGGTGCGAGCCGGGCGTACAGATACAGAGGAGACCACTTCGGAGCTGTCGGCGAGAAAGCAAAGGCGCAAGTCGACCGTGATTCCTACGAGAACGGAGCAATGAGTGAAAGACAAGGTGGAACCGTGCATTTACTGCACCCTTGGAGACAATCCGAGGGTGCTTTTTTAATTCATTTTTCTTGGATTGTTATGTTTCACAAAGTAAAAGCTTATTAAGAAAAGGAGAAAAATCATGAAGATTATCTACAACAACGGAACTGTTGCAGAGTGTCCGGAAGAGGAAGTGTCCCACGTATTAAAGCACTCCGCCGCACACATCATGGCACAGGCAATTCAGAGACTTTATCCGGATGCAGACTTTGCATACGGTCCTGCAACCGAGAAGGGCTTCTACTATGACGTAGACCTTGGCGATCGCAAGATTACCGACGAAGATCTTGGCACCATCGAAGCTGAGATGAAGAAGATTGTAAAGGAAAACCTTCCGTTCAAGTCCTTCATCCTTCCGAGAGAAGAGGCCGTTAAGCTCATGCAGGAGCGCAAAGAGAAGTATAAAGAGGAGCATATCGGAGATTTGGCTCCGGATGCTATCATCAGCTTTTATCAGCAGGGCGACTACATCGATATGTGTGTAGGTCCGCACATTTGCTATACCAAGGCACTCAAGGCATTTAAGCTTACCCAGGTGAGCGGTGCTTACTGGAAGAATGACGCAAAGAACAAGATGTTAACCCGTATCAACGGTGTTGCATTTACCTCTCAGGAAGAGCTTGATGCATATCTTAAGGAGGTTGAGGAGGCAAAGGCCCGTGACCATCGTAAGATTGGTAAGGAGATGTCTCTCTTCATGACCGACGATTTGATTGGTAAGGGACTTCCGATGTTCCTTCCGAAGGGCTACACCGTATGGCAGGAGCTTGAGAATTACATTAAGGAGAAGGAGCGTAAGCTTGACTATCTCCATGTTATGACCCCATGTGTAGGTACTGTTCAGCTTTACGAGACCTCCGGTCACTGGGCACATTACAAGGCAAATATGTTCCCGGCTATGGAAGTNNTGAACCGTCACCTCTGGGAAACATCCGGTCACTGGGATCATTATAAGGAAAACATGTTCCCAGCAATGGAAGTAGAGGGCGAATCCTTCGTACTTCGTCCTATGAACTGCCCTCATCACATGATGATTTATGCAAATCGTCCGCACAGCTATCGTGAGCTTCCGATTCGTATCGGTGAGATTGCGCATGACTTCCGTTTCGAGTCCAGCGGTACTCTGAAGGGTATCGAGCGTGGCCGTCACTTCTGTCAGAATGACGCGCATTTGTTCGTAACTCCGGATCAGATTAAGGACGAGGTTAGCAAGGTAGTTGACCTTATTTTCGATGTTTACAAGGATTTCGGAATTACCGATTATCGTTGCGTACTTTCCCTTCGTGACCCGGCTGACACCGAGAAGTATCATCCGGATGATGAGATGTGGAACAAGGCTGAGGACGCTCTCCGCCAGGTTCTTAACGATCTTAATATCGACTACACCGAGGAAATCGGTGAGGCAGCTTTCTATGGCCCGAAGCTTGACGTAAATGTGAAGCCGGCCGTTGGTGCAGAGTACACCCTCTCCACCTGTCAGCTTGACTTCTGTCTCCCGGCAAAGTTCAATTTAAAGTACATCGACAACGAGTCCAACGAGCAGACTCCGGTCGTATTGCACCGTGCAATTCTCGGTTCTCTCGACCGCTTTATGGCATTTATCATCGAGGAAACCAAGGGTAAGTTCCCGGTTTGGCTGGCACCTCTTCAGGTTAAGGTTCTTCCGGTTTCCGAGAAGACTCTGGAGTATGCTTCCAAGGTAAATGCGGCTCTTGCCGATGCCGACATCCGTACCCAGCTCGATGACCGTAACGAGAAGATTGGCTACAAGATTCGTGAGGCACGCCAGGTTGACCGTGCTCCGTATATGCTCATTCTCGGCGCTCAGGAGGCTGAGGCAGGCACCATCTCCGTTCGTAACCGTGATACCGACGAGACCACTTCGATGTCTCTCGACGAGTTTATCGCTAAGGTGAAGAACGAGATTGCAACCAGAGCACACTAATTGAAGATTTTTGGAATTCATAAGGGCACAGGAAATGCGGCGCATTTCCTGTGCCCTTTTTTGTGGTGGGGGGTGGTAGGTATTGTGGAATGCCTTGTTACTTGTCAGTTTTTTCCACTTCCGTGAATTATCCGATTTTTTGCGTAGAATCTGCTAACTGAAGCTATAGACGGGCGAAAAATAATGCTTATAATAAAAAACATAAAGATAATAACAATGGGTTAGTGTTTGTCTTTGAGAAAAGCCGGCAACCGACCCATTTCGATAGAAAGTGAGAATCATCATGAGTGAAGTCATTCAGCAGAGACTAACCGGCGAGCGCGCAGCCTACGGCGCACAGGACACGAAATTCATCCACACCATTTTCGAGGATGGTGAGTCCCCGCTTAAGGAAAGTGCCAACATCGAACTGGAGGGGTGTCTGTTTCGCTGGAAATATCCGCTTTGGTACGCAAACAACATCCACTGTGTGGATACCAATTGGTTCGACATGGCAAGAGCCGGCGTATGGTATTCGAACAATGTGACCATTGACCGGGCCGTGATTCAGGCACCGAAGAATTTTCGTCGCTGCAAGAACCTGGCGCTTCGGAATGTGACGATGACAAATGCGGCCGAAACTCTTTGGTCCTGCAAGGGCGTTACCATGGAGCACTGCTCCGCAAAGGGTGATTACTTTGCCATGAATTCCTCGGATCTTTCTGTGAGGGACTTCGTGCTGGACGGCAATTATTCCTTCGACGGCTGCACCAATGTCGTTGTGGAGGATGCCCGCCTGCTGTCCAAGGATGCATTTTGGAACTGTGAAAATGTGGTGGTTCGGAACAGCTTTATCTCCGGCGAATATCTTGGCTGGAATTCCGAGAATATTACGTTTGAGAATTGTACCATCGAGAGTCTGCAGGGCATCTGTTACATTAAGAATGTGAAACTCGTAAACTGCACACTGATTAACACGACGCTATGCTTCGAATACTGTGAGGACATCGATGCGCAGGTGAATTCCCCGATTGACAGCGTATTGAATCCGCGTTCAGGAAAGATTTCCGCACCTGCTATTAAGGAGCTGATTGTGGAAGAGAATCGTGTGGATTCCCATGCAACCGACATTGACTGTCATGTAATCGGGAAGAAGAGTAAGCACCCGGAGTGGATTAACGAGTAGTAGCAGAACAGACTTCCTATAAAATGGAGCGGGACCGTGCTGATAGGGGAAAGCAAGGGACCGTCTTCTGTATGTCAAAGTGTGTGTGAGGTGAAAAATGAGAGAAGAATTGGGGCTTCTGAGCCAGTGCCTTGCGGATGAGATTTACAAGGTACTCAAGGTTAATTTGTTGACCGACACGTATGAAGTTATTAAAAACACAAACCCGGAACCGGGCAGAAGGCCTGGGGATACGGGCTGTTTTAGTGAGTGGATTCGGGAATTTTCTGCGCAGAAATTGGTGCACCCGGATGAAGAGGCACGATATCTGTGGGGAACCGATGTAAAAAAGATTCGGGAGCATTTTGCTCTCGGCAATAAAAAGTGGTCCATCTGGTATCGACGGATGATTCAGGACGAGTACCGCTGGGTTGTAATGAAGATGATTACGACTCCGAATTACTCTGAGGAGAATCCCGAGGTGATTTTGTACGTTCAGGATGACCAGTCGGATGAGAATTTTGATCTAAATGC
This sequence comes from Lachnoclostridium sp. UBA1781, assembly GCA_002315495.1. Lineage (GTDB taxonomy): Bacteria > Bacillota > Clostridia > Lachnospirales > Lachnospiraceae > ISDg. The sequence continues at coordinate 21,462 of DCGJ01000086.1, forward strand.
GGCCACTCTCAACCAGCAGAGTTATCTTCGTGCGCTTGCGAAGGTATACACCACGCTTCACATTATTGATTTGGAGAAAAACCGGTTCGCGGAATATAGCTGTGATCCTATCGTTCGTGGGTTCCTCGATTCCGTGAATCCGGCAGATATGCAGATGCGACGCGTTATGCGGGGAACCATTTGTGCAGAGGACCTGGAGCGGATTTTGGAATTTACGGAGCTGACTACCCTTGCGGAGCGTATGCTGAATCGGGATGTTATCTACACCGAGGCAATCGGTATCCATTTTGGATGGGTTCGTGCGCAGTTCATCGTTATTGACCGGGATGCAGAAGGGCTTCCAACCAGTGTATTCTTTTCCACGAGAATTATCGATATGGAGAAAAAGCGGGAGGAAATGCTGCGCCGGGCTTCACAAACGGATGGGCTTACGGGCATTTTGAACCGTCTATGCTTTGAAGAAGATGTGAAGGAGCTGGACCGCGAGAAGCTTCCGGAGGACATCATGTTTATTTCTATGGACGTGAATGGGTTAAAGGATGTCAACGACAAATTCGGACACCAGGCCGGCGACGAGCTTCTTCGTTCCGCAGCAACCTGCATGGAGGAGGTTTTTGGCGATTACGGAAAGATTTACCGAATCGGAGGGGATGAATTTGCGGCCATTCTTCATGTCGAAAAGGATCGCGTTTCGGAACTATTAGGAGAATTTGAGACGAAAACCACCGGGTTCAAAGGCCAGTGGATTGATGGAATCAGTATCTCTGTGGGAAAGATTACGGTGTGGGAGTTCCAAGGAGCCACACTTTCGGAACTTTCGAAGATTGCGGACGGACGTATGTATAATGCGAAAACCGAGTACTATCGGGCACGCGGAATCGACCGAAGATATCAGTGATGGAAGGCTTGCTGTGATAATTTGAAAAAATGAATTTTTTGTGACGGCCCCGAATTGAGGCCGTTTTTTTCTTGACTATTTTATCTTCTGTGATATTATTAACGTGTTAACGATTAAGTGGTTAATAGTATTGCGGATTAAAAAACAAGGAGAATAAAAATGAAGTCGAAATCACAGGAGGTTGTAGGAGCTCTTATTTCGATGGACCGTACACACCGTGCCGTTGTGGAGGCTCAGGTGGACAAGCTTGGTATTCATCGTAGCCAGCATATTATGCTGATGACCTTGAGCACCTGCAAGAAGAGTCCAACGCAGACGGAACTCGCCGAACAGCTGAGAATTACACCGGCGGCAGTTACCGTCTCCCTTCAGAAATTGGAGAAGAATGGTTATCTGACCCGCACCCCAAGGGCTTGTGACGAGCGTGCGAATGATATCGTACTCACCGATAAGGGGAATAAGATGATTTCTAAGTCCAAAGCGTTCTTTGGCAAAATCGATGAGCAGGTTTGTAAGGGCATTTCCGATGAGGAGCTGGACTCCTTTATGGATATTCTTGCCCGCATGAGAGAAAATCTGGAAGAAATGGAGCCGGGCAAGGATTGATTGCTCGAAAGGAGAAGACTATGAAGATGAAATGGTTTAAGTATGTAAAACCGTACCTTCCGTTTTTCATCATCGGACCGATTTGTATGTTGGTGGAGGTTGCCGGCGAGGTTATCATGCCGAAGCTTCTGTCCGTTGTTATTAACAATGCAAATGCGGGAACCCTCACCACAGGTACCAGCCTCAAAATTATGGGACTGATGATTCTTGTGGCGGTTTTGATGATGGCCGGCGGCGTAGGTGGTGCATTTTTCGGCGCAAAAGCGTCGGTAAACTTCGCGGCAGACTTGCGTGAGGATTGTTATCGGAAGATTCAGGGATATTCCTTTGCGAATATCGACAAATTCTCCACCGGTTCCCTCGTAACCCGTCTGACGAACGATATTACCCAGGTGCAGAACCTGATTAACATGATGCTTCGTATGATGCTTCGTGCACCGGGCATGATGATTGCGGCTTTGTTTATGGCGATTCGTCTGCAGCCGCGCCTTTCTTTGGTCTTTGCCGTGGTAATTCCGGTGATGCTTACCGTAATCGGTCTGATTATCTGGAAGGGCTTTCCTAGATTCGGTCGCATGCAGGCCAAGGTGGATGCCCTGAACTCAACCGTTCAGGAAAGCGTTACCAATATCCGCGTGGTGAAAAGTTTTGTTCGTGAGGAGCGAGAAATTGACAAGTTCCATACGGCAAATGGCGAACTGAAGGAAGCAGGAATGTCCGCGATGCGTGTTGTAATCTTCATGCAGCCGGTAATGACATTATTTATGCAGGCAGCAATCATCGCGGTTATTCTGATTGGCGGCCCGATTGTTACCGCCGGCAATATGCCGATTGGCGATTTGTCCGCATTTTTGACTTATGTATCTCAGATTTTGTTCTCTCTTTTGATGGTGACCTTTATTCTGATGATGTCCTCCCGTGCCATGGCTTCCGCGAAGCGTATTCGCGAGGTTATGGAGGAGACGATTGATCTGAATGACGACAACGCAAAGGAGAAGGAGAAGGCGGTTACGGAGGGTAATATTTCGTTTCGTAATGTTTCTTTCCGCTACTATAAGAACAGTGAGGATGCCGTTCTTGATAACATCTCCTTTGATATTGATGCCGGTTCGACCGTAGGTATCATCGGCTCTACCGGTTGTGGTAAGACGACGCTGGTATCTATGATTCCGCGTCTTTACGATTGCGATGAAGGACAGATTCTGGTGGATGGCGTGGACGTTCGTGATTACAGCATTTACAATCTCCGCGAGGGCGTCGGTATGGTGCTTCAGAAGAATACGCTGTTCTCAGGAAGTGTCGCAGAGAATCTTCTCTGGGGTAATGAAAATGCGTCCGAGGACGAAATGAAGCAGATGGCTGAGTACGCACAGGCCGACAAGTTCGTCAGTGCCTGGAAGGAAGGCTACGACACGCAGATTGAGCATGGCGGCAGCAATGTATCCGGTGGTCAGAAGCAGCGTCTTTGTATCGCGCGTGCTCTCTTAAAGAAACCGAAGATTTTGATTTTGGATGATTCCACGAGCGCGGTTGATACCGCAACGGAGATGCAGATTCGAAGAGCCTTCCGCGAGGAGCTTCCGAACGCAACCAAGATTATTATTGCGCAGCGTATCTCTTCCGTAATGGAAGCAGACCGCATTGTGGTAATGGATGACGGCAAGATTACCGGTATCGGTACCCATGACGAACTCCTGAAGTCAAATGCTGAGTATCGCGAAATTTACGAGTCTCAGATGGGAAAGGAGGCGTAGGATATGGCTAGATCTTTGGAACAATTGCAGAAGCAGTATAACAGCGCCGCCGACCCGACGAAGAAGGGAATGCGCGGTGGCATGGGCGGCGGTCGTAGAGGACCGGGCGGAATGCCGGCGAAGGGCAAGCCGAAGAACATGAAGGCGACTGTTTCCCGTCTTCTTGCATACATGAAGGGGAACACCTGGAAGTTCTATTTAGTGCTTTGCTGTATGCTGGTAAGTACCGTGACGTCGCTGATTGGCGGCTATCTGATGGCACCGATCATTGACCATTTGGCGAAGATTGCACACGGTACAGAGCCGGAGATGACCGCAATCGAGCGGACCGCAGACGGGTGGATTTTGAAGGTGTTAGACCTTCTTAACCTTGATCCAAATGCGGCAATGCCTTACGTGATTGCAGCCGTTGTGCTTTTGGGAAGCATTTACCTCATTGGTATTGCTACTACCTATACACAGGCTCGCCTGATGTTAAATATTTCTCAGACGATGATTGAGCGAATCCGTAATGATTTGTTCGAAAAGCTGGAAAGACTTCCGATTCGATACTTCGATTCCAAGCCGACCGGCGAAATTATGTCGCGATTTAGTAATGATATCGATAACATCGATACGATGATTAACAACTCGTTAACCTCCATCATTTCCGGTATGGTTACCCTGATCGGTACATTAATCTTCATGATTACGACTAGCTGGATACTGACGATCGTTACCATCGTGTTCCTGCCGATTTTCGCATTTGGCGGAATGGGACTTGCAAAGCTTGCGCAGAAGTATTACTCCAGCCGCCAGGCAGCCCTTGGTGCGGTAAACGGATATATTGAAGAAACGGTTACCGGACAGAAGGTCGTTAAGGTCTTTAACCACGAGAGCGAGTGCGTTGAGGAGTTCAGTATGCTGAACGACGATATGCGTGATAAGCAGTTTAAGGCGGATTTTTGGGGCGGTCTGATGGGCCCGATTATGGGCAACACCTCGCAGATTTCCTATGGTGTAACGGTAGGTATCGGTGGCGTTTTGATGATTGCAGGGAAGCTGACACCGGGTGGTTTGACTGTATTTGCCACCTATTCCAAGCAATTCTCCATGCCGATTAACCAGATGTCGCAGCAGATGGCAACCATCTTCTCTGCACTGGCCGGCGCAGAGCGTGTGTTCGAGGTAATGGATCAGAATCCGGAGGAACCAGATGTAAACAATGCGGACAAGATGGAAGAGATGAAGGGCGATGTGGTGCTCGAGCATGTTACCTTTGGTTATGTGCCGGAGAAGACCATCCTGAAGGATATCAGTCTGTATGCAAAGCCTGGACAGAAAATCGCATTTGTCGGCTCCACGGGTGCAGGAAAGACAACCGTCACAAACCTGCTGAATCGCTTCTATGACATCAATGAAGGTAAGATTACCATCGATGGCGTGGAGATTAAGAACATTGAGCGGGATGCACTTCGTAAGAATATTGCAATGGTACTTCAGGATACGCATCTGTTCACCGGCACGGTGATGGAAAATATCCGCTACGGCCGGCTGGATGCAACCGATGAGGAGGTTATTGCCGCAGCAAAGACCGCGAGTGCACACAGCTTTATCATGCGTCTTTCCGATGGTTATCAGACTAAACTTGAAGGTGATGGTGCGAACCTCTCGCAAGGTCAGCGTCAGCTTCTGAACATCGCGCGAGCAGCCATTTCCAAGGCACCGATTTTGGTTCTCGATGAGGCAACCAGCTCTGTCGATACCAGAACGGAGCGCCATATCGAGCATGGTATGGAGCGTCTGATGAAGAATCGTACCACCTTTGTTATCGCGCATCGTCTTTCCACGGTTCGCAATGCAAATGCGATTATGGTTCTCGAAGCCGGTGAAATCATTGAACGAGGAACGCACGACGAGCTTCTTGCGATGAAGGGCCGTTATTACGAGCTTTATACCGGAATGAAGGAATTGGATTAGATAAAACAAAGAATTCAGTAAAATGCAATGTTGAAAAGCAGGGCGGGATATGGTATCCTTGCCTTGCTTTTTGCATAGAAAGAAAAGGATGGTGGGATTGATGGAGATTTTTGATAAGATTCGTTATGTGTTGATTATGCTTGCACTACTGATTGGTGGCGCGATTTGTGCGTTCTTCGGAACCCGTACCGTGATTGCCTTCAACCAGGAGCCGGTGGATCTGTTTGGCGAGGATGTGGACTGGACGGAGCTGAAGCCGTACACTCATGTGTATGCGAACATCGAGTTTATGTGGGATTATTACATGAACACAACAGAAACCAAGAATGGTGTTAGCCAGGGTGAGGTTTCCAGAAGATATCTTGTGCCACAGATGGAAGAGGAAGGGGAGATGCTCTACATGAAACATTTCCTTGGATTGTTGGTGAATAAGAAGGATTTCTCTAAGGCAGAAACGCTTTCCTCCGAGAGTATTCGCTGGTGGAAGGGAACCGAGTCACTCTCGGAACTGAAGACCACGCCGATGCAGGTAGAGGGTTATCTTCGTAAGATGGATAAGGATGAGAGAAAATTCGTTTACGAATATTTCAGCGGTTCCTATACGCAGTCCGAGATGGACGAGATGATTGTTCCTTACATCATTATGAATGTGTCCGTTAACGGCTATTATGCCCTGATTGTGATTGGTGGACTGATGGTTTTGGGTGGCGTAATCATGCTTCTGATTATGATTAAAAAATCAAGAGAGCAGGCTTATAGCGTAGGTTTTTAATAAGCGGGAGAATAGTTTCCTATGAAACGGGTTCTGAGTTTTTTGAAAAATGAATTGATGTTGGTGATTGCGGCTCTGGCGGCAGTGGTGTCATTTTTTCTGACACCACCCTCCGGGGCCCTTTTCCGTGAGTTGGATTGGGAGACACTCGGCAAGCTTTTTATGATGCTTTGTGTGTTGGAAGGCTTTAAGAAGGAGAATATCTTCCGACCGCTGATTCTGCTCGGCGGACGGTTTAAGAGCATGTGGACGCTGTCTGCATTTTTAATCTTTAGTGTGTTCTTCTCCTCCATGTTTGTTACGAATGATGTATCGCTCATCATCTTTGTTCCGCTTACGCTTCTTCTGTTTCGTGGTGGCAATAAGGAGCACTACATCCTGCCGGTTATTTCCATGGAGAATATCGCAGCCATTCGCGGCTCTATGCTGATGCCGTTCGGAAGCCCGCAGAATCTGTTCATGTACAGCCGTTCGGGTGTTAGCGCAGGCCGGTTTATTCTTCACACTGCGCCGCTTTGTGTTTCTTCGGGTATCCTGCTTCTTATCTTTATTACGGTTTTGTATCGGAAGGACGAGAAGGAAACCATTACGCTTTTGAAGGAGAAACTTACGGGCGAGTGGACGAAGGAAGGTCGCATTAAGCGGGTTTCGTATCTTGCGTTGTTTGTTCTTGTGCTTTGGGCAATTCTAAGCCGTACCGAGCTGCTTCCATATGTGGTTGTGGTTGTTGCGCTTGGAGTGCTTGTGGTGGACCGGAGCATTTTCAAAAAGGTTGACTATGTGCTTCTGCTCACCTTTTTCTGTTTCTTCGTATTCTCCGCGAATATTGCGGCAAATGCGTCCATTGCCGAGTTTCTGAAGAGTGCGGTGAGCGGCCACGAATACTGGTGGGCTATCGGCCTCAGCCAGGTGATTTCAAATGTGCCGGCGACCATCGTGCTGTATCCGTTTACGACGAATCTTTCCGGTCTGCTGTACGGCGCCGATACTGCGGGACTTTGCTCGCTGATTGGCTCGCTGGCTTCCGTCATTAACTACCGAATCTACGTGCGGGAGTATCCGGGAAACGGGAAGAAGTTTATTAAGGTGTTCACGTTAATCAGCTGGGCATTTTTCATCATCGTTGTGATTCCGGGCTGGCTTCTCAGCCGTTGGGCGTTGTAGGATGTCATGAGAGATGGATGTGTGTCGTATGGAGGGAATATGATTCGAGTAACGATTTGGAATGAATATGTACATGAGCGTGAGATTCCGGAGATTGCTGCTGTGTATCCGAAGGGAATTCACGGATGTATTGCGGAGTTTCTTGGGAAGGATGAGGAGATCTCCGTGACGACGGTGACTTTGGATATGCCGAACCAGGGACTGTCGGAGGAACTACTTTCCAATACCGATGTGCTGATTTGGTGGAGCCACGCCCGTCAGGAGGAACTGACGGATGCTAATGCGGCTCTCGTTCAAAAGCACGTGCTTTCCGGCATGGGACTGATTGCCTTACATTCGGCCCACTATTCGAAGGTGATGAAGGTGTTAATGGGAACCACAATGAGCCTTCGCTGGCGCGACGATGATTCCGAGAAGCTTTGGTGCTGTCTTCCGTCACATCCGATTGCTGCCGGCGTTCCGGCAATGATTGAGCTTCCACAGGAAGAAATGTACGGAGAATTCTTCGACATTCCAAAACCGGACGAATTAATTTTTCTTGGTAACTTTAAAGGGGGAGAGGTGTTCCGAAGCGGCTGCCTGTGGCGCCGTGGATACGGCCTGGTCTTCTATTTTCAGCCGGGTCATGAAG
>DCGJ01000171.1:0-539 GCA_002315495.1 Lachnoclostridium sp. UBA1781
ACGAATGGAGAGAGTCAATACTATGAATCGGGATAATAAAGATTACTAAATCAACAAGAATCAATATAAATCTATTTTTCAAGTATGTATCGTTTCGAAAAATCATATAGTTTTTCACCATTCTTTATAAGTATACCATTTGTTATAATGCTGTTATCAACCAGAACCTTATTATGTCTTTTTCCAATTACAATGTGGCGAAAAACGACCTCCAACAACAGCTTACCATTATAAATAGACTGTTTCCTAATAATCCAAAATCCAAACGACGATGTTGTATCTACTCGCACTACCGACTTGATTTTTCCTTTACGAATAAAACAAATAAGCTGATTCATACTTCTATCTTGAACTAAAAGCTGAGCTACTGGACTTTTTACTTTCATCACACGTCTTTACGTATTTCCCTTCAGAATTAAAGCGATAAACACAATATCCCCATGTATCATTATTATCATAATATATATCAATCTTCTTCCAGCATAAAGCATTGTTTTTAATGCACTTACTTAATGTTGCTGGGGTCGAAGGTCGTCCAG
>DCGJ01000171.1:571-19603 GCA_002315495.1 Lachnoclostridium sp. UBA1781
ATTTACTTTCCTGCTCGATGGAGCAACTGAATTCCAAACCTTTTCAGCAAACCATGAACAATTATAATATGTAGTCCATTTGTTGGAATTTTTTATTGTTGAATTCATTGTTTTAAGTTGACTCTCTGATATACTTGTCGTTAAGGAAACTCTGTTTTCATACGCTCCATATTTGTAAATAAAAAACGCTTCAAGATTTACATAAACACCTTTACCCTCACTCTTGTTACCAAATGTACCAATTGTAATTCCTTTATTTGGGGCAACCACGTATCCGTTTATAGAAACATTTTTCTTTGATGTATTATAAAAATACAAAAAAGAATGGGTGCCGTAAAACTCACCGCTACCATCAGATACAATTGACAAGTAACCTATCTTATCCTCATCGGCTGCAAAAGCATTATCATTAATAAATAAGGATAAACAAAAGCAACCTAAAAACGCTAATAAAACAAAACTGGTTCTAAAAATATGACTTTCATACAATATACTCCTGTCATTTTTTTATGACAAGTATATATATATATGCATATTGTCAACTAATTATTTAAAAAACAATACCAACTCATATAAGTCCTTTATCACCAAAGTTTCCTTCCCGGTCTGCTCTCCCACACTTTCATCCGGGAGATACAAAATGCTTCGAATCCCCGCATTTACACCACAAAGAATGTCGATTGCACGGTCACCAACATAATAGGTATTGTCATCGTCCATACCATGCTTCTCCATGAGATACAACACAGCGTCCGGCGCCGGCTTTCGAGGGAATGGATCTACGCTGGTTACGATTTCTGTGAAGAATTTCGTCAACCCCAGGTGGTCGGTAACCGGTATTGTAGAGGTTCCTCGATGCGTATAAACAAAATGCTCCACACCCATGTCCTGAAGCGCCTGAAGCGTTTCGATAGCATGTGGCATAAGCTTAATATCATATATTCTGGACTGACTGATCACGGTATAACGGGCAAGCATCTCATCAAAAGGAAGTCCCTGCTCTTCCGCTGTTTCCCGAAGATAATCGGTCATGGATGTCTTAATGCAGAGACGATGCACTTCATCATAATCCGTTTCCACGCCGTATTCCCGAAGCATATCGCATACACTTCCTATAATTACAGAGTAGGAATCGAACAAAGTCCCGTCTAAGTCCCAGATTAATTTGATTTTACTTACATCCTTCATACGTTCACTCTCTTAAAAATACAACCTGATTCCCGAAAGAATCAGGTTGTATAACAACTTACTTAACTACGAGGTTTACAATACGTCCCTTAACGTAGATTTCCTTCACAAGTGTCTTTCCTTCGATTGCCTTCTGTACGGCATAGATTTCCTTTGCCTTTGCAATCGCGCTGGCATTATCCTCATCGACGGCCAAAACAACGGTGCCCTTCACCTTACCGTTCACCTGAACGCCTACCTCAATGGTATCTTCCTTAATTGCAGCTTCATCGTAGGTCGGCCATGGCTCGAAAGCAATGGTCTTGTCATGTCCGAGAATCTCCCAAAGTTCTTCACCGATGTGAGGAGCGATACAAGAAAGCATCTTGATGAGGCCTTCCGCATATTCCTTCGGACAGGAGCCTACTTTATATACCGCATTTACAAAGATCATCATCTGAGATATTGCAGTATTAAAACCTAATGATTCAAAGTCAGAGGTAACCTTCTTAACGGTCTGATGATATACCTTGCTAAGTTCATCCTTCTTGCAATCGCAAAGATTAGCGGTGTCGGAGAACATATTCCATACACGAATCAGGAAACGACGAGCGCCATCAACGCCGGTGCTGCTCCAAGGCTTGCTGACTTCAAGAGGTCCCATGAACATCTCGTAGAGGCGAAGGGTATCTGCGCCGTAATCACGTACAATATCACTCGGATTAACAACGAACTCAGGGAAACGCTTACCCATCTTGATACCGTTCTCGCCGAGAATCATACCCTGATGAACCAGTTTCTTAAATGGCTCCTTAACCGGAGAAACGCCCTTATCGTAGAGATAACGATTCCAGATACGGGAATACATCAAATGTCCAACGGCATGCTCCGGACCACCAATGTAAAGGTCTACCGGCAACCAGTGCTTCAAAAGCTCCGGATCACAAAGAGCCTTGTCATTATTCGGATCAATATATCTCATATAGTACCAGGAAGAACCTGCGGAACCAGGCATGGTAGAGGTCTCTCTCTTACCGGTAATTCCGTTATGGTTGTACTGCTTCCATTCGGTTGCATTTTCAAGTGGTGCCTGACCATTCTTACCCTTATAATCCTGAAGCTCCGGAAGAACAAGCGGAAGCTCCTCATCATCCAATACATGGATACCGTTCTCGGTATGAACAACCGGAACCGGCTCACCCCAGTATCTCTGTCTTGCGAAGATCCACTCACGGAAGTGGTAATTGGTCTTCTTCTCGGCAATCCCCATTTTCACAAGCTTATCGGTAATTGCAACCTTTGCTTCTTCTACGGTTAAACCGGTGAATTCCTCAGAATTAAGAAGCTTGCAGCCTTTTCCAAGATAGTCACCCTTTTCAAATGCATGCTCGCTCACGTCAGCACCGTCGATTACCTGAATCATCGGAATATTATGAACGATTGCATACTCAAAGTCACGCTGGTCATGGCTCGGAACAGCCATAACTGCACCGGTACCATAATTTGCAAGAACGAAGTCGCCGATAAATACAGGAACTTCTTTGCCGTTAACCGGGTTAATTGCAAAGATACCCTCCAGCTTACAGCCGGATTTTGTCTTATTCAACTCGGTACGATCCATATCGTTCTTCTTCAAGGTCTCGGCAATGTAAGCATTTACCTCATCCTTGTTCTGAATACGAGGCATCAATTCCTTAACCAAATCTCCATCCGGAGCAAGTACCATAAAGGTGATACCATAGATGGTTTCAATACAGGTCGTATAAATAGCAAACTTTCCGCCACCAACAACATCAAACTCAACCTGAACACCCTCAGACTTTCCAATCCAATGGCGCTGCATATCCTTCGTGGATTCCGGCCAGTCAATCTCGTTGAGACCTTCGAGAAGCTTTTCTGCAAATGCCGGCTGGTCGATAACCCACTGCTTCATATTCTTACGAATAACCGGGTAACCGCCACGCTCAGACTTGCCGTCAATAACCTCATCGTTAGAAAGAACGGTGCCCAGCTCTTCACACCAGTTAACCGGCATGTCGATATACTTTGCGTAACCGTCAAGGTACAACTGCTTAAAGATCCACTGAGTCCAGTGATAGAACTTCGGATCGGAGGTTGCAAGCATCTTTGACCAGTCAAAGTCGAAACCAAGCTCCTGAAGCTGCTTCGTAAAGGTCTTAATGTTCTCCTCGGTGAAACCATTCGGATTGTGACCGGTTGTAACAGCGAACTGCTCTGCCGGAAGACCGAAGGAGTCATATCCCATTGGATGAAGAACATTGTAGCCCTGCATTCTCTTCATTCGGGATACAATATCGGTTGCAGTATACCCCTCCGGATGACCTGCATGAAGGCCAACGCCGGACGGATACGGAAACATATCAAGAGCATAAAACTTTGGCTTCGAGAAATCCCACACATCGGTCTTGAAGGTCTCATTCTCCTGCCAGTACTTCTGCCATTTCTTCTCAATTACATTTGGCTCGTATAATCTTGCCATATCTAACCTCACTTTCGGGAAATGCTTCCCTCACTCGTAAATTTATAAGGCTTTGCTTATAATCAAAATCATTGCATAAAACAACGTATAAATTTTATCACAAATCCCTTTTCTGTCAACCTTAAATATCCCCATAAACAAAGGAAAATGCCCGAGAAACCGGGCATTTTCAAAAAGTCTTATGAATTACTGATTCTTAATTGCGGAATTGATATCGTTAATCATATCAATTGTTGCCTGACGGGAAGCGTCTGCAAAATTCTGCTCACCGAAAATCGCATAGCGATCCGACTTATATGCGGCGATAATTCCTCTGGAGGAGTTCACGATTGCACCAAGACCATCTGCATTGAAATAAGGTGCCAAATCGCTTGCCTTACCACCCTGTGCGCCGTAACCCGGAACCAGAATGTAAGCCTTTGGCATGACCTTACGAAGAAGGCTTCCCATCTCCGGATAGGTTGCTCCGACAACAGCACCGACGTTACTGTACTCGCCATCCATGCTGTCTTTACCCCAAAGGTTTACTCTCTCGCCAACCCACTCATACAGCGGATTACCGTCAATCAAACGATCCTGGAACTCACCGGAGCTTGGATTCGAGGTCTTAACTAAAACAAAGATACCCTTATCATTATCGTTACAAGCATCAATAAACGGCTTGATTCCGTCGGTTCCGAGGTATGGGTTAACGGTTGCAAAATCCTCATCAAACGGAGTACAGATGTTGTTACCGATACGAACCTTGCCAAGGTGAGCATTTGCATAAGCTGCGGAGGTCGAACCGATATCACCACGCTTTACATCGCCGATGACAATCAAATCATGCTCCTTACAATAGTCCACGGTCTTCTTGAACGCAATGAGACCAGGGATTCCGTACTGCTCATACATCGCAATCTGTGGCTTAACCGCCGGAATCAAATCATAGGTAGCATCAACAATTGCCTTGTTATACTGCCAGATAGCTTCTGCAGCACCCTCAAGCGTCTCTCCATACTGGGAAAATGCTTCCTGCTTTACCCACTCCGGTACATGTGCCATAGTCGGATCCAAGCCAACCACAACAGGTGCGTCCTTTGTAACGATACGATCAATTAACTTCTGAATCATAAATATATCCTTTCTTCTGCGAATCCGCAGGTTCATTATTTACTGAATACAAATTCTCCGGAAACCATAGTCTTTTCTACCTGACCATAAACCTCCCAACCGCCAAACGGAGTATTTCTTCCCATGGAGGCGAAGCTCTCAGGATTAATTGTATATGCTTCCGTATTGCAGATACAAAGGTCTGCAACCGCACCAACGCTTAGATGTCCACGATCAACGGAAATGACATTCGCCGGATTCAGGGACATATGACGAATCAAATCTGCGAGGCTCATATAGCCTGCACGAACGAGATAAGTATATGACAAAGCAAATGCGGTTTCAAGTCCAACAATACCAAACGGACTCTTTTCGAAGCCTCCCTGCTTTTCCTCCGCTCCATGTGGTGCGTGATCGGTCGAGATACAGTCCATCGTTCCATTAGCTAAGCCCTTACAAAGTGCCACCATATCCTTTTCACTTCGAAGCGGCGGGTTCATCTTGAACATACCGTCATTTGCCGTAATCTGTGTTTCATTCATGGCAAAATGATGCGGGCACACCTCCGCCGTCACCTGAATTCCAAGTTCTTTTCCAAGCTTTACAAGACCAACGGAAGCCTCGGTGGAACAATGACACAGATGAAGCTTAGTGCCGGTCTCGCCTGCAAGGAAGATATCTCTTGCGGTAATTACATCCTCAACCGCATTTGAAATCGGCTGCAGGCCATACTTTTCGGAAATCGGTCCTTTATTGCACACGCCCTTACCGACAAGATCCTTATCTTCACAATGTGCCATCACAACAAGGCCAAGCTCAGCGGCCTGCTTCATGGCTTCACGATAGAGACAGATATCCATAACGGACTTTCCGTCCTCGGAAATGGCAACAGCACCAGCCTCTTTGATTCCCTTAAGGTCAGTCAGTTCCTTGCCCTCCTGACCGATTGAAACTGCGGCAATCGGGAAAATATTCACCTTGGATTCCGTCTTCGCACGCTCCAACAGAGTGCGAATCTTCTCCGGGCTATCGGTCGATGGCTTCGTGTTCGGCATCGGGCATACGCCTGTAAAACCGCCGGCTGCAGCAGCATTTGCACCGGTAGTCAGTGTTTCTTTATAAGTAAGTCCCGGATCGCGGAAATGAACATGCAAATCAATAAAGCCCGGAAAAATCATCTTTCCGGTACAATCAATCTCGGAAAATGCTCCCTCTACCCCCTCTGTTCCTGCAAGGGCAACCTTTGCTACTTTTCCGTCCTTAATCCAAAGGTCATACAATCCTTCAATGTTATTTTTCGGGTCAACCAAAAGACCGTTTTTCAAGAAATAATTCATGGCTTTTCCTTTCTTAATTTCTCTTTCGAATGTATTTTAACCGAAAACCTTGACATTTCCAAGTAAGAATTTATAATATCATCGAACCGCATATGAAAATCAGCAGGGGTGCTTGACCGAAAGGTCCGGCTGAGATGGCTTGCCCAAACCCTCCAACCTGAAACGGATAATACCGGCGTAGGAAGCTTGATGATACCGAATTGTAATATCAATGCCGCATGCCGATTTTCGGTGGCGGTAATTTTTATTTTTGGAGGAAACTTATGAACGAACAAGTTTCAAAGACTCGAATCCTTATCGAGTGTGCCGTTATGCTGGCACTTGCTACTGCCCTTAGTATGATTAAGTTGGCAGACCTTCCTTACGGTGGTTCCGTAACCATCGCATGTATGTTCCCGGTTGTCATCATTGCCTATCGTCACGGCATGAAGTGGGGCTTAATGACCGCATTTGCAATGGGTCTCATCCAGCAGCTTCTTGGTCTTAACACCCTTAGCTATGTAACGACCTGGCAGTCTGTTCTGGCAGTCATCCTTTTGGACTACATTGTTGCATTTGCCGTAATCGGTTTTGCAGGTATCTTCCGTAAAGTAATCAAGAATCAGGCATTTGCCCTGTTGTTCGGTTCCCTGTTTATCTGTGCACTGCGTTATGCATGTCATGTTATCTCCGGCTGTACCGTATGGGCAGGTCTTTCCATTCCGACCAAGGCTGCACTTAGCTATTCCTTCATCTACAATGCAACCTATATGATACCGGAAACCATCGTTCTTATGATTGTTGCATTCTATGTTGGTAGCGTTCTTGACTTCCGTAACCCTACGATTACGAGAATTGCAGCTCCGACCGAAAAGAAGAATCCTGTATTCGGATATCTGATTGGACTTGTACTTTCCGGTGCACTTGTATTCGATGTTGCTAAGATCTTCGGTCAGCTTCAGAATGCTTCCTCCGGCGAATTCGATATCACCGGCATTAAGGCGGTAAACTGGAAATTACTTGCCATTGTTACCGGCGTATGTGTAATAATCGCAGTGATTCTGTTCATTGCTCGCAGCACCTCTAAGAGTAACAACGAACAGTAATTATTTCTCAAGCAAAGAATCTAACGAAAAGGCGCCCATCACCAAAAGGGTGCCTTTTTTTACGCAAATGCGCACCACCCCGTCAGCAAATTCATTGCTGACACCGAGGGAAAAATCATTCGTAAGGACCGTATCTTTTACACAATACTTCGCCCCTTCAATCGTAACTCCATGCGCTTCGGAATCGAGTGAAAAGACGGAAAAGCCGCCATTTCCCGAAATCGTAATATCCGAATCACAAATGACAGTCAAGGTATCACGATTATCAACCAGATATCCTCTTCCGCCGCATTTAGCTATATGGTGTAAGAGTTGCACATTTGCAAAAGTGTGATCGAGACGCGCTCCGCCGGTACCACCAAACAGAACAAACTCACGATACCCCTTCTCGAAGCCCCGCTCTACCGCAATTCCCATATCCGTGTCATTCTTCTCCACAGGGTGAAGCTCCACATTTGGCTCGTTTGGAATGTACCCTAAAGAATCAAAATCTCCAACAATCAGATGCGGTTCAATCGAAAGTTCCCGAACCCAGTTCAGACCACCATCCGCAACGATAACATAATCTTCTTCGGTTATCACAGGAATAAGCGAACGTTCACATCGCTCTCCTGCACCAAAAATATAACAAATACCCATATCATCACCTATTTTGAACAAAACGATACCCTTCCACACGGAATTCCAAGCGACGTACTCCATTGAAATCATTTACGGACGGAGTATATAGAATGTGCATCTGTGTTGACGCATTTCCAACTGACAATCGACGAAGTAACTCCTCGCCACACTGTGCAGAGAACTCATCCGCCAATGCCTCAGAATCCATAAAACTGATTCCTTCCATGCGAAGATCGCGCCCCATCACCGTACTTCGATCTGTCGTAAATGCGGGTTCATACACCTGAAACTTCCAAAACTGTTTTGATTTGCCAACCAGATAGAGTTTCGTAATATTGGCATTACGAAGTACGAAAAGCGGTTCGGCATTTCCTTTACCAAAAGGTTCGAGTAACGATATTTCCTGAATCATCTGCTCAGTAAGCAGGTGTAGCGGAAGCTGAATATCAATCATCCTGGTAGGGATTAAGAATTCGTCAGAAAAATCAGAAACCTCCTGTAATCTCTGCCTTAAAGGCTCCAATTCTGACTTTTTAAGAGAAAGACCCGCAGCCAAATCATGCCCGCCAAACTTCACGAGTAGGTCCTTGCATTTGCATAACAATTCAAAGATGGATACGCCGTCAATACTTCTGGCGGAGCCCTTTAGAATCTCAGAATCTTCGCTGTTTGTCAATACAATAGTTGGACGATTGGTATATTTACGAACACGACCGGCAACAATTCCGGCAATACTTTCATGACAATCCGGAAGGTAACATACAATCACCTTATGATTGTTTATATACTCTTCTGACAGTTCACTCATGGCCAACTTCTCCTGATCGTCTGTTTGCTGTTTACGCTCGGTATTAACAGCAAACATCTTCTTAGCCAAAGAATCTGCCGTAAGCATATCTTCACTCAGCAAAAGCTCTACACCGGCATCAGCAGTTTCCAGACGACCGAGAGCATTTACACACGGTCCTAACTGAAACCCAAAGGTATAGGTGTCGATTCGGTCCTTGGAAACCGAGCAAACCTCCAACAAACGATTCAAGCCAAAATTACCGTCTTTTTTCAGCTTCGCGATTCCAAGCTTCACAATGGAACGATTCTCTCCTACCAAAGGCATTA
Source organism: Lachnoclostridium sp. UBA1781 (assembly GCA_002315495.1). Taxonomy (GTDB): domain Bacteria; phylum Bacillota; class Clostridia; order Lachnospirales; family Lachnospiraceae; genus ISDg. The sequence continues at coordinate 9,490 of DCGJ01000171.1, forward strand.
CATCGCAAATGGTGGCAAGCGCAAGTATATCCATCTGAGCCTCAAGAAATCCGGTCTTCCCGTAATACTTCCAAAGGGCATTCATAACCTTGGCTGCCACAACAGCGCCACAGATTTCAAGACGGGCAGGCGCATTCGGAAGCTTCGGATCACAAAGCGCATCCGCTCTCGGAAGTACGCTCTGCGGCTCGTGATGATCGGTAATCAATACCGTAATACCGGCTGCACGAAGAGCCACCGTCTGCGAAACGGCAACGACACCATTGTCAACCGTAAGAACCACCTGTACACCGTCGGAAATGGCTTCCTTCACCATACGCTCGCTGATTCCATAACCATCTACTTTACGGTCCGGAATGCGATAATCGCAATTCGCCCCCAACTCACGAAGCGCCTTCATGCAAAGAAAGGTAGCAGTTACACCATCCACGTCATAATCGCCAAAGATGCGGATGAGCATTTGCTGTTCAATGGCCTCCGACAGCTTTGAAACAATGATATCTACATCAGGAAGTAGTGTTTCCGAAGTTAAATCCGACATGGTCGGATACAGATACGCAGTTATCTCCTCTTTTTTCTTATATCCACGATTCACAAGTAACCTTGCGGTCTGCTCCGTTACATGAAACTCCTTCGCTATTTCTTCGAAGTCTCCAACCACATTTTTTATCTTCCAGTTTTCCTTCATCTTTGCCACCTCCCTTCCTATAAGGATACACCTATGCAATCCAATAAATCGGACTTATTGATTCAAAAAAAGGGGCAGAAATACTGCCCCTTTCAAATCGATTTAGTTCTTCTTTTCGTATTTCTTCTTTACGAACAGATACCAAAGAGTACCGGTAATACATACAGAAGAATAGGTACCACAAATGATACCAACCGTAAGCGGAACCGCAAACTGACGAATGGTATCCACACCGAGAATAATCATAACCACAACGGTAAGCAAGGTGGTAATGGAAGTATTCAAGCTTCGTGTGAAGGTCTGAGTGATACTGTCATTTACAAGGTCAATCAGCTCATCCTTATTCTTCATCGTCTTCAGATTCTCACGTACACGGTCGAAAATAACGATGGTAGCGTTAATCGAGTAACCTACAAGAGTAAGCATAACTGCGATAAATGTACTGTCTACCGTAATTCTTGCCACTGCATAGAGGCAGAGAACGATAAGCACGTCGTGAACCAATGCAATAACCGCGCTGCCTGCAAATGCAATATTCTTGAATCGAATGAAGATGTAAATCAACATACAGATAATTGCAATGACAACGGAGATAATTGCATCTTTCTTCATCTCGCCGGAAATAGTACCGGAAATGGTCTCCGTTTCAATGCTGGACTCAGCAACACCGTACTTCGTCTTCAGTGCATCCTTCAACTGCTGAACGGCACCGGTCTCTTCCATCGTGCTCTCGGTCTTAATAATCAATGCATTCTGACCGGAAACTGCGGATACGGAAGCACTCTTACCGGTAACTTCCTTAACTAAATCTTCAATCTCGGTATTCGCCGGAACTGTTCCCTCAAAGGAAACCTGAACGGAAGTACCACCAACGAAATCAAGACCATAGTTCAGGATTCTACCTGTGGAAGCGCTGTTAACAATCAACATAATGCAGCAAAGTGCAATACCAATACCGGATACGATCAGATAAATGCCCTTATGCTGTACGAAATTGATTCTCTTACGAGCCTTCTCTGCGCCATAAAGCCCCGGCTTCGTTGCACCAAGGTTGAAGAATGCCAAAACAATAAATCTGGTAACCAAAAGTGCGGAAATCATAGAGATTACAATACCAATACCAAGGGTAACTGCGAAGCCCTTAATGGTACCGGAACCAAAGATATAAAGTACTGCAGCTGCAATCAAAGTGGTTACGTTACCATCAACAATTGCAGAGGTAGCCTTCTCAAAACCAAGCTTAATTGCGGAACGAACCGTCTTACCTGCTGCGATTTCCTCACGAATACGAGTGAAAATGATGACATTCGCATCCACAGCCATACCAACAGTAAGGATGACACCGGCGATACCCGGAAGTGTCAGGGTGACATCAAAGAGCAAATAACAAAGAACGTTAAGTCCAAGATAGAAAACAAGTGCCAAGCTGGAAGCAAGACCAAGAATACGGTATACAACCATCATGAAGATGCAAACCAACACGAAACCGATGATACCTGCAATAAGGCTGGTCTTCAAAGCTTCCGAACCAAGAGTTGCACCTACAACATTGGAACGAAGGGTTTCGAGTTCAATCGGCAATGCACCGATACGAATAAAGGTTGCAAGTTCATTACACTCGTCATAGGTGCCGGCGCCGGTAATCTGTGCCTTACCACCGTCAATCTTAGTATTAACACCAGGGCAACTAATAACCGTGCCATCGTAAACGATTGCAATCTTATTCTTCATGCCGTTCTGGCTTACACACCATGCAGTCGCTTCTGCAAACTTGGTGGAACCGGTTCCGTTTAAGGTAAGATCAACGACATTGTTCGTACCGCCGGTGTTGTTATCCTGATAAATCTTAGCTTCAGCGTTAGAAACGGAAGAACCGTCCATTACAACATCGCCGTCTTTAATAATATCTTCAATATCACGTGCAAGAGAATAACCGCTTGCAGCAGAAGAATCGGTCTTTACGTTAGCCGTACCATTCTTATCGGTTGCATAAATAAAGTAGAGGTTACCTGCAGCACCTAATTTCGAAAGAACGGCCTTTGCATCGTCTACACCCGGAATCTCGACGTTAATACGATCGCTACCCTCCTGGTAAACATTACTCTCCGTACTAAATGCTTCCGCACGGCTACGAAGGTTCTCAATAACATCCTTCATCTCCTGAGAAGTCGGATCATCCTTTACGGTCTTATAAGTGATACTTACACCACCGTTCAAATCAAGACCAAGCTTGATGTCCTGTGCGCCCGGTACTTTCTCATTGAAGGTTCCGAAATAACCCCAGGCTGCGATTGCAACAACAACGATCAAAATAGCGACCAGCTGAAGTGCACCTTTTTTCTTATTATTCATTCTATTACCTCACTCCCATTAATGGATGGTGTTGGTGTAAAAAAGCCGATAAAAAAATGCTGCAGCGGCAATCACTTGGCGCTGCACCATACGGACATTTTCACAGCCTTAGGTATTATATCACAAACTCAATAAAAGGCAAATGATTTTTTAGGAATTCCATATTATTTGCCGCGCATTTTCAACGAAAAACAGCGGATTATCAGTTGAAGAAATATGTTTGAAATGCTATACTAAAAAAAGATGAGAAAAGAAATGCGGCATTGGCCGCAGGTAAAAACAAATGTCGAAGGAGGCATTTTTTATGAGCAATTTTGTTATTTCAACAGATTCCACTGCTGACCTCCCAAAGGAATATGTAACCAACAATGCCTTAATCATTAATCCATTGTATTATACCGTCAACGGTTCTACCTTCGGGGGTGCTAACGACATGGATTTAAAGGTGTTCTATGACCGTATGCGCGAGGATGCAAAGGTTACTACAAATGCATCCATTGTAGGGGAAATTATGGAGAATTTCCGTCCCGTTTTGGAGCGTGGAGAGGATATCCTTCATCTCGCATTTTCCTCCGGTCTCAGCAGCACATATGCCAATACCGTATTAGCCGCCAATGAGTTGCTGGAAGATTATCCGGATCGAAAGATCGTCGTTATCGATTCCCTGTGCGCTTCTCTCGGTCAGGGTCTATTCGTCCATAAAGCTTTAAAGTTAAAAAAAGAAGGCAAATCATTAGATGAAATTGCTGCCTGGTGCGAAGCACACAAATTGGAGGTTTGTCACCAGTTTACCGTGGATGATTTGAAGTATCTTCAGCGTGGCGGAAGAATCAGTAAAGCCACTGCAATTATCGGAACCATTGCGAATATCAAACCGGTTCTTCATGTTGACAATGAGGGGCATTTGGTTTCCCTTTCCAATGTACGAGGTCGCCGCAAGGCTCTTCTCACCTTATTGGACAATATGGCTGATGCAATTGATGGCGTTGAAAACGACTGCGTCTTTATCAGTCATGGCGATTGTCTCGCTGACGCACAGTTCGTTGGTGAACAGGTGAAAGCACGTTTTGGAATTAAAGACATTATGTATAGTTATGTGTCCCCGACCATCGGTTCTCACAGCGGTCCTGGTACACTCGCCCTGTTCCATATGGGAAAACATCGATAAAAGTTGAACATGCAGCCAATTCCTAACGGAACGGGCTGCATTTTAATTTTTATCGTTAACCAACCAATTCTTCTCATCCAAATCCATACTCACGAAAGTCAGGTTGTCCTCATCTCGCATAGTTCACCGGATATCTGCCTTTCAACTCGGGCAGATATTCCCCTTCATAACTCTCATGATTTCTTCGATACAGATAATTCGACAATTCCCGATAATCCGATGGCGTTGTGGTATATTCCTGTTTTGAAATCTCAAAAGCTAAGGCTCGAATTCGGTCTATAACTCCTGATTCCTTTGTCTCCTTTCTTGCAAGAACATAATCTACAAACTTTCCGCGTTCGAACATCTCCATACAATCATCTGTGATTGGTAGCAAGTGCACACTGTTTTTATTCAACTTAAAAGCATGAATAACTTTTTTCATTCCTTTTTCAAGCTCTCGCTCATTGTTCGTATACCCATACAAAACCAACTGAACACGGTACATATCATTTTGAAAATGCTCCAGTACATCCGAAATCTTCTCCACATCAAAAGGCACTACCGCTACAATCTGATCCGCATCCTGTACAATCCTCGAGGTAGCCACATTGTTATTCGTCTCGACGTTCCAAACCGCGTAATCAAAATACAAATGACAAAAACTCTCCAGCTCCTCATATTCTTCCCGAATCCCATAATCATAAAACACCTTCGGCAAACTCTGATTTTGAGGAAGAAAAAACAGCCTTCCTTCCTGAACCTCAAGGCAGCGTTTACGAAAAACCGCTCTGTTCGTTTTTCGATTCATAAAATCCAGATACGTATCTCCACGATGACAATTCGCATCATACTGACTGTAATCTTCACGTAGCACATCATATCTGGCACCAACCAGACAATGTCCAAGGTTTCGACGCTTTAGGTAATTTTCCAAAGCCACTACCCTGCACGGAAATTCATTCGCTAACACCGCAGCAAACAGGCCGGCAACATATCCACAGATATCTCCTCGTACCGGCGACCAACAAGCTATATTCATTTTTACCTCCCACTTTGAAATGTTACCCAAGACATTTCATTTTATATTACGCGACCTCTGCTTTCAGAGGGATATTTCCACCTTAACCGCATTTTGACAATAAAAAAAGGGCGAAAAATGCTCTTTTCCGCCACTTTAAATTTATTTTTATAGATAAAAACTACTGCCAAATCATGCGACTGTTCGAATATTTCGGATCTCCGGAGACATCCTCTCCGAACCAGTTCGGCTTGCAAAATCGTACCGAATCTTCTTCGCTTTCAAACTCAACCTCGACAATAATAATACCGGAAAGGGCACCCTCGAACACATCCAGTTCCGCTGTTAATCCATCAATTCCGGTGATTTCTTTTGAGAGAGGAATCAATGTTCTGGTCTTCCGAATAATGTTGCCATCAGACTTGGAAAGAAGGTGGCTGTAGCTTATTTCCGGGATATCAAATTCCTCTTCCACATTCACTCTTGCACCGCTTTTACTTTCCACCTTTGCTTTATAGGTCAGAACAAAATGCTTCTCATTCTCCACTTCGATCATGCGAACCCGAAGCGTACACCCTTCTTCGCAGATGTATCCCTGCTCAATGATTTCCTTTTGATATCCTTCGAGATTCGGAAGCGTCTTTACCAGATATTTGCGTTCGATTTCCATAATGGTTTCTCTCCTTTCTTATGAAACAAAAACTATTTGTCTGCATTTTCATGAAAATACCCATTATACGCAAGGAACCGCTCCAAATCAGCCTTTCCCTTTGCACGGTCTTTACAGGAAATGCCGTACATCCCGTTTCGATCGGCGCCCTTCACGTTCTCCTCGCGGTCATCGAGGAAGACGCACTCGTTTGCCTTTAACTGATAGGTACGGAACAAGGTATCATAGATTTCGTCCTGCGGCTTGCACGCCTTCACCTTAGCGGAAACAATATATCCGTCAACAAGGTCCATGAAGCTGAAGGTGTGCTCTTTATGAAGATCAAACAATTCATCCGGATAATTGGTCAGAAGGAAAATGCGGTACCCCATCTTTTTGTAGGATGAGAGCCATTCATAGGTATCCGCGTATGGTGCTACCATTTCCTTCGCATCGGTAAAGAACAGTTCAATCCATTTTGCCATGTCAGGATATTGCTCTTTCCATTTTTCAATCACCTGGCTCTGTGTGTTCTCGGCAGAATCTAACGTTAACCAAAGCGGACTGAGAACAATATTTCCGTCAAAGAAATCAATAATTTCCTCCGGGAAGCCTTTGTCCTTCATATAATCACGATATCGAAAATCAACCAACACACTGCCGATGTCAAACACAAGATTCTTGATTTCTCTCCGACTCGTTTTCTCAATCATAGCTGCACATAGCGCAGTCATTTGGTCCTTTACACTTTGCGGAGAAATAATTTCGAACCCATCACCAAGCCCCAATAACCAGCCAAGAAAATTCTTTGATACGACAACCTTGAAACGTACCCGGTACCGGCCCTTTTTTACATCCGGCAGCACGGAGGTAGTATCTTTTCCAAAGTGGTCAAGCATAACGTTTACCATACTTATATTACAGGACAAGGTAACCGTCTCGGTTTCACCGTGGAACATGCCAAAATACTGGTTGGAATAGGTGGCTGCATCCACATTCTCGAGTTCCTCCGAACCTTCGCGCTTCTGTTCTACGGGAACGATATTCGCCATCTTATCAACACGATAAAATCTGGTTCCCTTTTTGTTACCGTCCCAAGCCACCAGATAATAGTTCTCATTATCCCATACAAGCTGCCACGGACTGATTCCGGTCTTGATGCCATCGTCACGTCGAACAATCTCCTTATTCTCGTTCCATTGCATATAATCAAAGGAAATCTGTGTCTGCTTTGTCATTGCCCTCTGAATTGCCTGGATATTTTTCATAACCTCATTGTTCGATGTACGTACACGACCGCGAACAGCTACGTTTTGATTGACCTTTTCTCCACGTTTTCCGGCGAGTTTCGTAATCTTCTTAACGAGTGTCTGTGCCTTTTTCTCATCCAGAAATTTCGCGGAAGCAACCGCATTTGCAATCATCGACACTTCCGTTGGGGCAAAATCGCGCTTGGCAAGAAAATAGTAATACTTTTTCCCTTCCTTCTTCGTCTGAATATCAAGACCATATTCCTTCAGTACAGAAATATCACTATAGATCGCTTTTCTCTCTGCCAGAATGTTATTCTTCGAAAGAAAGGAAATAATATCCTCCATGGAAACCAAATTCTTAGGATCCGTGTATTGCTCAAAATAATCTTTAAGCAGCAACAATTTCATTTTCTGATTTTCCGATTTAGCCATGTAAACCTCCTGCTTTTAAAGAATGCCGAAGTCTGAGACTTCGGCATCACTTAACTATTTCAATAAAAAACGTAACGAAATCAATAGATTCGCGGTTGTTTCCTTCACATTATTCTGGAACATAAGATATTCCCAGGTTGCAGTGCAGATACCGATCAAAGCCGCAAGCACACACAAACCAAGACACACATAATGCTCATGCTGGAAGGAACGAATACCGAAACAAATACCCACAACAACTGCCATAACACCAAAGATATAATACTCGTGAAGGAAAATGCCCAAAATGGCAAACACGATAGCTAAAATCGTCATCGTGGAATCCGCATCGGTCGAAGCCTTCTCGTGTGGAATCATATCCACACTCATCTTCACCGTAATATCATTCGAGTAGTCTTCCTTCGGGGCTTCATAAGGAACATCATGCATAACCTCTTCCACCCAGTTATTGATTTCTCCAAGTACCTTCTTACGAAGCTGAAGCTCGTCGTCCTTAGAAATCGGAAGGAAATCCTTTATCATAACAAGGATTCGAAGAAATGTCGTCGAGGCACTCTCCTCAGCGCCACGCTCATCCACCTGTCCAAAGCGAACCGTAATCACAGCATCCTCGTCCGACTCCCATTTTACATTCTTCTGAATCAGTTCGGTGATTTTTTCTTCCAGGGAAACCAGGTAATTCTCGATGGTTTCTTCTTTTCGCATCTTTGCATTGATATCAGAAAAAGACAGCACCTTTCCTTCATTCAGAACTCCGATGTGGAGCTGTGCTGCATTTCCCTTCTTCGATAAAGGAGAAACAAAGCACTGCAGAATCTGATCATCTGCATAAATATTATCAACCGGGTACTTACTTCCGGTAAACATCTCGATCGGCATATTGCAATAAGCGATTCCTGCTTCTGTTGTCATATCCCTCTCTCCTCCCAAAACTAGTTACAGTTATTATAGCACTATATTTTGTGTTTGTCACATCATTTTTCATCAAAATGCATTCTTTTTTGACAATTGTTATTCACACGGAAAACCACAAAAGATCACGCTTGTCTCTGCCCTTTTTCGGTGGTAAAATGAAGTATCCGACAGAAAGGGGTTTATTTATGATTGAGAATTTTTTAATATCCGAAGAGCAATATGATAAGGAACGGGAAGCCGTGATTGAGCGCTTCATTGAGTCCCTAAAAGAGGACGGAAAAATCTGGTATGAAGGGAATCCGGGGCAGGCCATTCATTTTGAGTGGTTGCAGCATAAGAATCCGAAGAAAACCGTCATGGTTTCTCATGGTTTCGTTGAAAATGCCCAGAAGTTTCACGAAGTAGCCTACTACTTTTACATGGCCGGCTGCAATGTATGCCTGATTGACCAGATCGGACACGGCGAGTCCTATCGCCTTGTTGACGACAACAGTATCGTGTATGTGAAGCATTTTTCCGATTATGTGAAGGTTTTACATCAGCTTATAGAAGAAGTTGTAAAACCAAAAGCAAATGGAACTCCAATCGTTCTCTATGGGCATTCCATGGGTGGCTGTATTACCGCTTTTGAGATGCTCAAACATTCAAAGGATTATGAACACGTTATTCTCACCTCTCCGATGATCCGCCCACTTACGATGGGCTTTCCAATGTGGATGGCGAAAATGATGGCAATTACCGGAAAGGTATTCGGCAAATCCAAAAAAGGCGTGCTCGGAAAGAAGGGCTATGACCCGGAGGAAGCATTTGCCGATTCACCGGATACGTCGGAGGCACGATTTAACTATAACCGTGAGATTCGCCGAAACAATCCGAACTCACAGAACTCTCATCCGACTTACGGATGGGCACACGAATCCTTCTATGTTGACAAATATCTCCTGAACAAGGAACGCTGTGAAAAGGTTGCCTGCCCGGTAACGATGTTTATTGCAGAAAATGATACCTTTGTCAGCATTGAAGCGGAACAGGCATTTGCCGCTCTGCTTCCAAACTGTGAGGCAGTATTTATGCCCGGAACAAAGCATGAAATCTATATGAGTGACAACGCAACGCTTGTGGATTACTGGAACCGCATTTACACGGTTTTAGGGCTAAATGACTAAAAATGTAATGATTTGAGCCTCTTATTTTTGGTTGACATAAGGGGCTCTCTTTTTTATAATATGAACAAGTTGCAAAGGGGTAACGGGAATTAGGTTCCATTACCCCTTTCTTATGGGGATACCCCAATAAAGTCACTAAGGAGAAAACGAATGATTACGTTACACAAAACAGGATATTCTCTTGTAAACGGTGTTCCGGTGGAAGGCTCTTCGAATGCCGCCGAAGGTCGCAAGAAAACTTTGGCATACAAGGTTCTTTCCGCTCATAACACTTCCGGAAATGATGAGAAGCTTCAGGTAAAGTTCGATGCCATGGTTTCTCACGACATCACCTACGTTGGTATTATTCAGACCGCACGTGCCAGCGGACTTGAGGAGTTCCCTCTTCCATACGCAATGACCAACTGTCATAACTCTCTTTGCGCTGTTGGTGGTACCATTAATGAAGACGATCATGTATTCGGTCTTTCCGCAGCAAAGCGTTATGGTGG
>DCGJ01000033.1:0-14727 GCA_002315495.1 Lachnoclostridium sp. UBA1781
GGGTGGAAAGATGTCCGCAAGCGCTGTATTGGTTGTGAAGGACGGACAGACCAGACTGATTACCGTAAAGGATCAGGATACCGTATCCCGTATTGTAGAGATGGCTCCGGATATTATCCGTCGATTGATGGCAGTCTTTAAGAAGGGTGGCAGTGAGCTCGGCGAGGAAGTTAGTGACGAGCAGATTGATACCATCGCTGAGGAGATTTTGAAGGATTGATTTCCGGTGAAATCGTCCCGCATTTTCACTAAAAAATTCTTTGCTATTTCTTGAAAAAAGTTCTTGCATTTTACAATCGTTTTTGATAGAATAGCGTTGTTTCGGGTAGAAAAACCCTAGTATGTAGAAAAAAGGAGGTGCTTTGGTCATGGCAAAGTGTGATATCTGTGATAAGGGCGCTCTTTTCGGTAGACAGATCAGTATTACCAGAAGTCAGGTTTCCGGAAGAGCTAATAGAATGTGGAAATCTAACGTTAGAACTGTAAAGGTTAAGGTTAACGGTGGTACCAAGACGATGCATGTTTGCGCAGCTTGTCTTCGTTCCGGTAAAGTAGAGAGAGCTTAATTGCTGTCATAACATTAGACGAAACTTATTGAGCGGGTGGAGTAGTCCAGCCGCTCTTATTATGCCGTTTTGTACATGTGAATTCATAAACAGAAAGTGTATTAGTGTCGGAAAAAGAATAAACTTTCTTTTATATTTTAGAAACTTGTTTCTTTTTCGGACAAAACAAGGTATAATACCAACGGACTTATGTCCAATAATCTGTAGCACCGCGGGTGCGGAACAGGGGGTTTTATGGAAGGTAGTTTATCCACAAACATTGGTGAGGTTTATATTGACCGTGAAGTGATTATGCAGTATGCAGGTTCTGCAGCCATGGAATGCTTTGGCGTTGTCGGAATGGCAGCGGTAAGCATGAAGGACGGTTTGGCAAGACTTCTCAAGAAGGATAGTCTGACACATGGTGTGAATATTCATGTGGCAGATAACAAGATTCGTGTGGATCTTCATGTAATTGTATCTTACGGTATCAGCATTAAAGCCGTATGTATCAATCTTTGTGAGAATGTAAAATATCGCGTAGAAGAGCTTTCGGGCTTGGTAGTTGATAAGGTAAATGTCTATGTTGAGGGCGTTCGTGTCATCGACTAATTACACGCGATTCGATAATAAGTAACTTTTTGGAGGTATTGTTTCCAATGTCGCAGAGTTCAATTGACGCTAAGCTTGTTCGTAGCATGTTCTACGCAGGCGCCAAGAAATTGGAATCAGAAAAAGAAGTAATCAATGAATTGAATGTATTCCCGGTTCCGGACGGAGATACGGGTACCAATATGACCATGACGATTATGTCTGCGGTCAAGGAGGTTGCTGCCGTTTCCGATTTGGATATGAAGAGCCTTACGAAGGCAATGTCTTCGGGTTCTTTGAAGGGCGCAAGAGGTAACTCCGGTGTTATCCTTTCCCAGCTGATGCGTGGCTTTTGCCGTGTGGCAGGGAATTATGATGAGGTAACCGTTTCGGTAGCCAGTGAAGCATTTGCAAAGGCAGTCGAAACCGCTTACAACGCAGTTATGAAGCCGAAGGAAGGCACGATTCTTACCGTTGCCAAGGCCGGCGCAGTTGCTGCCGAGGAGATTTCCGAGAAGACCGAGGACCTGGAGGAGTTCCTGCAGTATGTCATCGAGAAGATGGAGATTGCTCTTGAGCACACTCCGGACCAGTTACCGGTATTGAAGGAAGCAGGAGTGGTAGACTCCGGCGGTACTGGACTTCTTGAGGTTATGTATGGTGTTCGTGATGCACTTCTTGGTAAAGCTCCGGAAGAGTATGATTTCGCGGCTCCTACCGGAAATGCTCCTAAGAAGGCAACCGGTGCTGCAAGCGAGGACATCTCCACCGCAGACATCAAATTCGGTTACTGTACTGAGTTCATTATTATGCTTGAAAAGGAGTTTCCAATTGAGGCAGAAACTGCATTTAAGGCATATTTGTCTTCCATTGGTGATTCTATCGTATGTGTGGCAGACGATGAAATTGTAAAGATTCATGTTCATACCAACGACCCGGGTCTTGCAATTCAGAAGGCACTTACCTATGGTCAGCTGACACGCATGAAGATTGACAATATGCGCGAAGAGCACAATGAGCGCGTGATTCAGAATGCAGAAAAGGAAGCTGTGAAGCAGCTTGCGGAGGATGAGAAGCTGGAGGCTGTTAAGGATTCCATCGAGCTTAAGGGCTTTGGTTTTATTGCAGTATCCGCAGGCGAGGGTATGACCGAAATCTTCAAAGGGCTTGGTGTGGACTACGTGATTTCCGGTGGTCAGACAATGAATCCGAGTACAGAGGATATGCTGAAGGCCATTGATCTGGTTCCGGCGAAGGACATTTACATTCTTCCGAATAACAGCAATATTATTCTTGCCGCACAGCAGGCGAAGAGCCTTGTTGGCGATAAGAATATCTATGTAATTCCATCGAAGACGATTCCTCAGGGAATCTCCGCAATGATTAATTTCCATCCGGAGATGAGCGGTGAGGAGAATGAAGCTGCCATGACCGAGTCTCTTGCTGCGGTAAAGAGCGGTGAGGTTACCTATGCGGTTCGTGATACGAGCTTCGAAGGCCATGAGATTCATGAGGGTGACATCATGGGTATCAATGATAAGGGGATCGCTGCGGTTGGTCGCGATTTGAATGATACCACGTTTGATTTGATTCAGGGTATGGTAGATGACGAGTCTACGCTGATTAGCCTTTATTACGGCTCCGATTTGGAGGAGGAGAAGGCACAGGAATTGGCGGATCGTTTGATGGATACCTATGATTATGTGGATGTTGAAGTACAGCCGGGTGGACAGCCGGTTTACTACTATATCCTTTCCGTAGAATAAGCTTTGATGTATGGCTCCGGCCTTGACAGTGGTCAGGGTCGGGGCTTTTTGTTTTAGTATGCAGACTCGATAATGTGTTGGAGCAATCTTTTCTTGAATAAGGAGAAACCATGGACTGGAATACACCGGTTACGAAAATAAAAGGTGTCGGCGAAGTGACGGCGAAGCGATTCAAAAACCTGGGGGTGGAGACCGCCGGGGAATTGTTGCGGCATTTTCCAAAGGGATACGAAGAGTATCAGATGCCGATTCCTTGTAACCGAGTACGGCCGGATTCTTTGGTGAGCGTGGAACTAACCCTCGTAAAATCGCCGAAAATGTTTAAGAAAGGGCGTTTTGAGATTCTGTCTGCAGAGGGAAAGGACCACACCGGATATGTGGAACTGGTATGGTTTAATCAGCCGTATCTTAAGCAGAAGCTGGTCCTTGGAAAGCATCTTATCTTCCGTGGAAAGATTACAAAAGAATATGGGAAATTGAAGATGACGCAGCCGGAGATTTATGAGAAGGAAAAATACCTTCCGATGCTTCGTTGTCTTCGCCCAATCTACAGTCTGACAGCAGGACTTAATCAGAAAACGGTGCAAAAGTCGGTGGAGGCGGTGCTTACATCCATCGATGTGCCGGACCTGGTACCGCAGGGCATTCGAAGAGAATATAAACTGATGAAGTTATCCGAGGCGTATCGGGCAATTCATTTTCCGGAGGATTCCGATATTACAAAGGAAGCCATTCGCCGATTGGCATTTGATGAATTCTTTACCTTTTTGCTTACCATGCGTGGGCTGAAGTCCGCCATGGCGGTAGTTCCGAACTGTCATGTGTTAAAGAAACATGAATTATCGGATCGGGTTCGCGCGTCCTTCCCGTTTGAACTGACGGAAGGCCAACAGACGGCAATGAAGGATATTTTTCATGACCTTTCCGGCTGCACCCCGATGAACCGGTTATTACAGGGAGATGTTGGCTCCGGAAAGACCGCTGTAGCAATTTTATCCCTTGTTGCGATGGTGGAAAATGGCTCCCAGGGCGTTCTTATGGCGCCAACCGAGGTGCTGGCGCAGCAGCATTTTCAGAGCATTTCCGAGCTGCTTATTCCGTTTGGCATTCGCGTAGGTCTGCTGGTTGGTTCGATGACAGCAAGCCAGAAGCGGGAGATGCGAAAGATGGCCGAGACGGGGGACGTGGATATCGTCATTGGTACCCATGCGCTGTTCCAGGACGAGGTGCATTTTCATAAGCTTGGGCTTGCGATTGTGGATGAGCAGCACCGATTTGGCGTAAAACAGAGGGAACAGCTCGCATCGAAGGGAGAGAGTGTGCATGTACTGATTATGAGTGCGACTCCGATTCCGCGTACACTGGCGGTGATGTTATACGGGGATATGGACCTCACCATTCTCTCTGAACTCCCGAAAAACCGTATTCCGATTAAGTCGTGTCTGGTGGATCCGTCCTATCATCCGACCGCATATCGGTTCTTAAAGAAGCATATTCAGGCCGGTGAGCAGGCCTATGTCATCTGCCCGATGGTAGAAGACAGTGAAACCGTTGAGGCGGAAAATGTGGTGGAATACACCGAGAAGCTGAGGGCTGCACTGGCAGGCATTCCTTCGGAGAACGGAAGTGATAGCGAAAGGGAGCCGGTTGTGGAGTATGTTCACGGAAAGCTCTCGGCAGCAGAGAAGAATGCGAGAATGACCGCATTTTCAGAGGGGAAGATTGATATTCTTGTAAGCACGACGGTTGTTGAAGTCGGAATTAATGTACCGAATGCAACTGTGATTATGATTGAAAATGCGGAGCGGTTCGGTCTGTCGTCCCTTCATCAGCTTCGTGGTCGCGTCGGAAGAGGTTCCCTGCAGTCCTACTGTATTCTGGTGCAGGGAAAGGAGAGCGAGGAGACAAAGGAACGACTGGGAGCACTGGTCAAATCAAACGATGGCTTCTTTCTTGCAGAGGAGGACTTGCGCCTTCGCGGACCCGGAGATTTCTTTGGAATCCGTCAAAGCGGAGATATGGATTTTGCCATTGCGGACATTGTTCGCGATAAGGAAATGCTCGTAAATGCCAAGCAGGCGGTGGAGCATTTGTCGGAGGAGGAGTGTGAGCGCCTCACACAGGAATTGGTTGCGATTCAAGGCGTATCTATGGTATACTAGATTGAACTTTTGTTTTGGAGGAATGTGACATGTTAGGTCTTTTGTATCTTTGCCTGTGCTTTGGTGTCGGTTTCGTCATCTGCACGCTGGCATTTCCTAAGTTAGGACAGATGACAAAGACAACGTATACAGGGAAAGAAATCGGCGTTTCGCCGCTTTTTGTGTTGTTTCCGGCCTGGTTCGTCACCGGTACGGTGCCGATGATTTGGGCGACCTACGGGTTTGCGTATTTGTTCCGAAATAAACCCGCATTTCATGCAGAGGCCGTCGATGGCGTACTGAAGGCAGCGCCGTTATACTGGGCGAATCTCATCGTGCTTCCGGTTGCAATTATGTTTGTTTTATTGGGAATCGGCGTGATTCTTTCGAAGAAGCGTCGTTCTCTGGTGAATCCGATTGCCGGTTTGAAGCTTCGTGAGATTGTTTATATTATTGCCGCATTTAGCTTGGTCTTTCTGCTCATGTGGTGGACCTTCTTTGTGCGTGAGGGACGTGTTTATGTTGGCGTGAGCGTATTCGGCGACTTTGCTCCGCATCTCGGAATGATTCGTTCGTTTTCCTATGGCACAAACTTCCCGACTGCATATTCGCATTTTGCGGGAGAGGATATTAAGTATCATTTCCTATTTCAGTTTTTGGTGGGTAACCTGGAGTACCTGGGGTTGCGCATCGATTTTGCGTTTAATCTGCCGAGCTGTATCTCGATGTTTGGCGTGTTCCTTTTGTTGTATGCTTTCGCCGTTAAGCTTTCGGGAAAGCGTACCGTCGGATGTCTGGCCGGCCTGTTCTTTGCATTTCGTTCGGGCGACGCGCTGATGGAGTTTTTGGCGACGGTGGACACGAAGACTACCACGTATATGGAAGCGTTGCAGCAGAATATGACCTTTATTGGCGATACGCCGAATGAAAACTGGGGTCTCTGGAATCTGAATGTATACTGTAATCAGCGGCATCTGGCCATCGGTATGTGCGTGTTATTGTTTATTCTCTACATGATGACAGAATGTGTATTTAAAGCGGCCCGTCGTGTCAGTGCAGCGATTGCCGATGCCCAGGAAGCATTGGAAAATGCGGCACAGGAGAAATTGGAGAATGAAGTTCAGGAGGCATTGGAACAAGCTGCACAGCAGGAGGGAGAGAGTGCACCGGAGAATACGATCATGACGGTGTCGGAGAATCCTGCAACGGCTGTTCCGGAACGACTTCTCTGGTCGGAGCGTGTGCTGATTGCTTTAAAGAGCTCCTTAATGACATCTTCCGGCTGGGCACCTCGCTCCGTGGCTATCCCGATTGTACTGGGCATTTTGCTGGGGCTGAGTTCGTTCCTAAATGGCGCCTGTGTAATCGGATGTCTGGCCGTTTTGTTTGTGCTGGCCCTGGTATCCGACCATCGTTTGGAATTCGCTATGATTGCGATTATTACCGTTTGCTTCTCGGTTTTGGAGAGCCGTTTCTTTATCGACGGTTCCGCAGTGTCACCAAGCTACTATTTTGGCTTTATTGCAACGAATAAGAACCTGTTTGGAGTCGCTTCGTACGTACTTACCCTGCTTGGAGTGTTACCAATCCTATTATTGGCCGCCACCGTGATTATAAACGGTACCCACAAGTGGATTCTGTTCGCATTTACCGCGCCGTTTATTCTTGCATTTACGTTGTCTCTTACGACAGACGTTACGGTAAATCATAAGTATATTATGCTTTCCGTGATGCTCGTGGGCATTTACGCGGCGATGTTTGTTCACTGGTTATTTAAGCGCTTCGGAGCATGGCCGAAGATGGTTGCCATCTTCCTGTTAGTCTGTATGACGGCCACCGGTTTTTACGATTTCACTTGTGTTTTGAAGAAAAATGACAGCAGTCACAGTGGATGTATTACCTTCGATATGGAGGATCCGGTGACACTCTGGTTTAAGGATCATGCAACCTCGCAGGACATCGTGCTTTCGAGTTATTACTCGTTACATAAGATTGTTATGGGTGGAGCGATGCTATACTACGGATGGCCATATTTTGCATGGTCTGCCGGATATGATACGAATTTCAGAGACGCAGAGACCAAGGCGATGTTTGCCGCAAATACTCCAACAGAACTGAAAACGATGATTGAAGCCAACAACATTCGTTTTATCTACGTGGATAACGAGCTTCGAAGCAGTGACTACTTTGAACTGCACGAGGAAACCATTCGACATACCTATCAGGTCGCATTTGAGAATGGTAGTGAAATCGTGTATGATACAACACTCCCGGTAACGGAAGAGGACCCGATGTACGATCCGTACTTTGATTACAACGCCTATATGGAAGCTATGTATGAAGAGGAAGAGTCCTACGATGATGAGGATGTTTATGATGATGCCTATTATGAGGATATCGGAGACGAGGGTTAAGAGAAAGGAGAATTGGAATGGATAAACTGTATATTGTGATTCCGGCTTATAACGAGGAAGCCAATATTGAAACCGTGGTAAGGGAATGGTACCCGGTAATTGATGCGCGCAGCGAAGAAAGCCGCATGGTGGTTATCAATGATGGAAGCAAGGACAACACGTATGAGATCTTGCAGAAATTGACGGAGGAATTTCCAAAGCTGGTTGCGTTAACGAAGCCAAATGGTGGCCATGGTGCAACCTTGTTATTTGGCTATAACTATGCCTTAGAGCAGGGCGCAGACTATGTTTTTCAAACCGATTCCGACGGTCAGACGAGACCGGAAGAATTTGATTTGTTCTGGAAGCATCGTAAGAAATATGCGATGTTAATTGGCCACAGAAAAGGACGTCAGGACGGATTCTCGCGTGTGTTCGTAACAAAGACGCTGAAGTTTGTATGCCTCATTTGCTTCCATGTAAAGGTGACGGATGCAAATACACCGTTCCGTTTGATGAAGGCAGAGTATCTCGCAAAGAGTCTTCCGATTATTCCGGAAAACTATAACCTGCCGAATGTTATTATTTCCGTATTGTATGCGAGAATGAAATATCCGACAAAATATATCCCGATTACATTCCGCCCAAGACAGGGTGGTGTCAATTCCATCAACATGAAGAAGATTTTCAAAATCGGAAAGCAGGCGTTGCATGATTTCCGTACAATCAATAAGGTGATTAAGAAGGCGGAGAAAGAGAGTGAACAATAAAACGGATCGTTATTATATTACCCGCCTGCTGGTGCCGATGGTATTCATGGTGCTTGCACTGTGGTTTGGCATTCGGTTCATCGGAACCCAGGATTTTCCTAGGGTTTTAACCTGGTGGATTACATTGTTACTGTTGGGAGTGGCATTTCAACCGCTTTCCATCTGCATATTTTCAAAGTTTCATGATGGCGGATGGTTGTTCTCAAAGGTGTTGGGACTTGCGGTTTCCGGCTGGCTGATGTGGTTTTTATCTTCCTGCCACATCTTAAAATTCAGTCAGCGATGGACAAGCATCGTGGTCGTGATTCTTTGTTTTGCGATCAATGTTTTCGGATACAGTTTTCTGGTTCAGAGAAAGAATCGCAAGAAGAAGTTTTTTGATGCTTATTCGGCCGATATGATTTGCTCCATCTTTTCGGTGGAGGTCATTTTCCTCTGTGTCTTCATCGGCTGGTGCTACATTAAGGGAATCAACCCGGATGCATACGGGACCGAACGTTTTATGGACTTCAGTTACATGATGTCCATCTCCAAAACGGATTATATGCCGGCATCCGATGTGTGGTTTGCAGGCAACGGAATCAATTATTATTATGTTGGACAGTATATGGCTACCTTCTTAACGAAGCTGTCCGGTCTAAGCGTGGATTATGCGTATAACCTTTCCATGATGACCTTAGCTACCTTTGGTCTTTGCCTTACCTATTCTCTTGGTGTAAATGTGATGCGTCAGTTTATACTTGAGAGAAAGGTTCGTCTTGGTTCTGACCGTAAGGCGGGGCTTATGACACAAATCGGAAGCGTGACCGAAGAGGATGGAGAACCGTTCTGGAGACCGGTCGCAGCCGGTACCATCGGCGGCATCGCTGTTGCAATTGCAGGCAATCTTCATTATCCGATTTACAAGTATCTGTTCCCAAAGTGGCAGAATCTGATTGGCTCCGGAGAGCATTACAGCTACTGGTTCCCGGATGCAACACGATTTATTGGCTACAACCCGGATGTGGATGATAAGACGATTCATGAATTCCCGATATATAGCTACGTTGTCGGTGACTTGCATGCTCATGTAATTAATACAATCTTTGTATTAACTCTGTTGGCTGTTTTATTCGCCTGGTTACTTCGTCGTAAGGACCGTATGGGGGCTGCCCGTCAGGGGGCCATTTACGGAGAGGATCTCACGAAGGGAGCGCTTAAAAAGGAGCTCCTCACGGAAGTTTTCCAACCGGAAATCATCATTGCCGCATTTTTAGTCGGTATGTTCTATATGACCAACACCTGGGATTTTGCCATTTATTTTGTGGTGAGCGGGGCAGTGATTTTGTTCTCGAACCTGGTGGTTTACGGTTTTAAGAAAAATGCGTGGCTTCTTACCGCATTTCAGGCACTGTTATTCATCGTACTGCATGTTATCATCAGTTTGCCGTTCCGATTGAACTTTAAGAGCATTTCGTCCTCCATCGCCTTTTGCGACACCCACACCAGTCTGTGGCAGCTGTTCGTGCTTTGGGGACTTCCGACAACCTGCATTATCACATTCCTTGTGATTTTGATTCGTGAGCGTAAGGAGATGCTTAAGTACTCCGTTACGGAGAAGAAGAGTAAGAAAAAGAAGGTGGAAGAGTCAGAGGAGACAGAAGCACACTCCGAGGAAAATGCCTTCTGTAAGAACGTTCGTGGTTTCTTTGCCAATATGTCCGTATCCGAATTGTTTATTTTGGTGCTTGGCCTTTGTGCCATCGGACTTGTTTTGCTTCCGGAGATTATTTACGTAGTAGATATTTACGGAGGCGCATATAAGCGTGCCAATACCATGTTTAAGCTGACTTACCAGGCATTTATTATGTTTGGAATTGCCATGGGCTTTATTATTACCCGTCTGATTACTATGGCCCGTAGCAAGGCGCAGAAGGGTATGGGAATTGCGCTTTGTTTGCTGTTCCTTACGACCATCGGTTATTTTAATGAAGCTCTTACAGCTTGGTTTAACGGCAATTACCGCGGATTGGATGCAACCGCATTTATCGAGAGTCAGTGTAATACCGTTGATGCTCAGGCGGTGGATTATATCAACGCGAATATCAAAGAGCAGTGTAACATTCTCGAAATGTGCGGTCTGAGTTATACCTACTTTAACCGAATCTCCGTATTTACCGGTAATCCGACCATTCTCGGTTGGCAGACACATGAGTGGCTGTGGCGTTCGAATGGAGGAGAGAATGGATATGAATATCCGGCAGAGGTTTCCAACCGACATGCGGATGTGCTTACCATCTACACCTCTACGGATGAGTCAATGGTTCGTGAGCTGATTGAGAAGTATGATATCGATTATATCTACATCGGTGAGTGCGAGCTTGTGGACGGTTATTCGCAGCTTGGCAGTGCCGATGAAAATGGAAACAGTCGTAAGGTTGAAGGCAGCTACTATACGACCATCAATACCAATGTGGATCTTTTGCTCGGACTTGGTGAAGTTGTGTTCCAGCAATGGACCGAGGGTGACGATGGAGACGAGGCAGGCTTCAACACCTATTTAATTAAAGTGAATCGATAAAACAGAACTCCGTTTCGAAGGTGAAAACCTTTCGGGACGGAGTTTTTTAGTGTCCAATAAATGCACAGGTAATAGGATATAGTTCTACTTGTAACAAGCAAGTGTCTGAGAACAGACAACAAAAAGGGATGGTTCCCCCGAAACCTGTTTTCGCGGATTTGAGACCGGGAGTCTCAGAAAGGAATAGTAGAATGAAAGAATTATTACGTGCATTTTGGGAAGACAAAAAAGAACAGCTGGTGGAGGTCCTCGTATGCCTGTTGGCATCGATTGTCATCCTGCTGTTCTTTCTTTCACAGACGGTTGCAATTGTCTGCTCCGTCATCGGAGTTATATTTGCTTTTATCGGTTGTGGCAATTTATGATTCGGTATCCTCGTCAATCGGAGATTCCAAGAGTGTGATGCGAACCAGTTCGATTCGATTCTTATCCATCTTTTCTACAAGATAGAGGACAGCATTTTCCGTAATACTTTCTCCCTCTGTTGGCAAATGCTCCAGCAGATGCAGAATGTGTCCGGCGATGGAATCGTAATCCTCGCTTTCTAAGGAAAGTCCGAGCGCATCGTTTACATCCTCCAAACGAACCGAACCGGAGATGAGATATTCCTGCTCGTTTATCTTTTGGATGCCGTCGCGTTCATCGCTGTCGTACTCGTCGCGAATCTCGCCGACGATTTCTTCCAGAAGGTCCTCAATTGTAATAATACCTACCATGGCACCATATTCATCCAGTACGATGGCTATGGTGCTTGCTTCTTTTCGAAGCTCTGCTAAAAGGTCGGAGGTTTTCTTATACTCGAAAGTGAAATAAGGCTTTCGCATCACCTTGGTGATGTCAAACTTCTTTTTGTCCCCGGAATAGTGGAAGAGATCCTTTAGAAAGAGAACGCCGAGAATATGCTCGGAATCCTCCTCGTAAACAGGAAGACGGGAGAAGTTGGACTCAAGGAATACCGCTGCCACTTCGTCATAGCCCATGCCGCTCTCTAAAAAGGTAACATCGATTCGCGGAACCATGATATCCTTTGCAAGCGAATCGCCGAAATCGACCACATTTGTAATCATTTCGCGTTCCTCTTTTTCGATAACACCCTCCTCGTGGCTTACATCCACCGCCGTTAGGAATTCATCCTCGGTCATTGCGTCCCGTTTTCGATTTAGGCGGAAGAGACGGAGAAAGATACCCGAGAAGAGATTGACAAACCAGATTAACGGTGTCATCACGAAGCATAAGAACCGGAAAATCGGTGCATAGAGCATGGCGATGGTTTCTGCGTATAGGGTGGCAACGGTCTTTGGAAGAATCTCGCCGAAAATAATGACGATAAACGTCAGAAGACCGGTGGCAACAGAGATGAAACGGTTGCCCCAAAGAACCTGCGCCAGAGTAGTGCTGAGAGCCGAAGCACTCAGGTTTACGATGTTGTTACCAATCAGAATACAGGACAGAAGCTTGGCCTGTTGATCGAGTAAGTGCAGCACCCGCTTGGCACGTTTATTATGATCATCTGCAAGAGAACGCAGGCGAAGCCGGTTGGCCGACTGAAACGCCGTTTCGGCAGATGAGAAAAATGCGGATAACAGTAGTAAAATCAGAATCGCAATCAGTAAAATGTTCGCGTCGGGATCCAAGTTGGAATCACACTCCTTTTTTTGTTAAATTTGAGTTTCATTATATCTATTCACTATATAAATGTCAAATTTTCAACCTATTTTCTACTATGTAAATACCTTTTTTCATTTGTATTTGGGGAGTCTCTATGATATACTTTTCTTGGTCTGCGAAATGCGCAGAAGGAACCAAATCGGGGGTAATTCTCTCGAGAGAAGGAGTAAAACATGTTAGAATTAAGGAATGTTACCTTTGCCGTACAGGATGAGAATGCGGACAAAGGAAGCAAGGAGATTTTAAAGAATATAAATCTAATTTTTGATGATAAGCAGTTTGTGGCAATTACCGGCCCGAATGGCGGTGGTAAGTCTACACTGGCAAAGATTATTATGGGCATCGAGAAGCCGACGTCCGGTCAGCTCATTTACAATGGGGAGGATATTACCAATCTGTCCATTACCGAGCGTGCGAAGCGCGGTATCGGGTTTGCCTTCCAGCAGCCGGTTCGTTTCAAGGGAATTACCGTAAAGGACCTGATTAATCTTGCCGCAGGCGAGAAGATTAGTTTTAACACCGCATGTCAGTACCTGTCCGAGGTTGGTCTTTGCTCCCGTGATTATATTAATCGTGAGGTAAATGCGTCCCTTTCCGGTGGAGAATTGAAGCGTATCGAGATTGCAACCATTTTGGCCCGTAAGGTAGATTTGAATGTATTTGACGAGCCGGAGGCAGGAATTGATTTGTGGAGTTTCTCGAATCTAATCCGCATTTTTGAGAAGATGCACGAAGACCGTACCGGTTCCATTATTATTATTTCCCATCAGGAGCGTATTCTGAACATCGCTGACCGTATCGTCGTTATTGCGGATGGTCAGGTGGTGGAAGAGGCCGAGAAGGAGCGAATCCTTCCGAAACTTTTGGATCATTCCATGGAATGTCGATTCCATCAGGACACGTCGAAATAAAGATAGGAGGTAAGTAGCATGGATGCTATTCAGAAAGAGATGCTTGCCAAGATTGCGGACCTCCACGAGGTTCCACAGGGAGCTTATAATTTTCGTATCAATGGAGAAGGGGCAGGAAGAAACACGACCGAGAACATTGATATTGTGACGAAGACCGATAAACCGGGTATTGATATCATCATTAAGCCGGGCACCAAAAAGGAGAGCGTTCATATCCCGGTTGTTCTTAGTGCAACCGGTCTGAACGAGATGGTGTATAATGATTTTTATATCGGCGATGGGGCTGATGTAGTGATTGTTGCCGGCTGCGGTATTCATAATTCCGGCGATGAAAAGTCCGAGCATGACGGTATTCACACCTTTTTTGTCGGAAAGGGTGCGAAGGTAAAGTATATTGAAAAGCACTACGGCGAGGGTGATGGAAAAGGCGAGCGTGTGCTGAACCCACAGACGATTGTACATCTTGAGGAGGATTCCTATCTCGAGATGGATACGGTTCAGATTAAGGGCGTGGACTCTACTGTTCGTACGACGCGTGGCGATCTGAAGGCAAGGGCAAAGCTGATTATCCGTGAGAAGATTATGACGCACGGAAACCAGTATGCAAAGACCGATTTTGAGGTTGACTTAGACGGTGAAGATTGTGGCTGTGACGTGGTATCCCGTTCGGTTGCCAAGGGAGATTCCTTCCAGGAGTATTTCTCGAAGATTAACGGCAATGCCCGCTGTACCGGTCATACCGAGTGTGACGCGATTTTGATGGAGAATGGTAAGGTTAGCGCAGCACCGATGCTGACTGCAAATGACCTGGACGCTTCCCTCATTCACGAAGCAGCCATCGGAAAGATTGCGGGTGAGCAGTTGATCAAACTTATGACGCTTGGATTAACGGAAGAGGAAGCGGAAGCACAGATTGTGAACGGCTTCCTTCGATAAGAGGTAGTTATGAAGAATGCTTTACGATATCTGATGCTGTTTTCGTTGTGCTTACTTCTTACGGGCTGTAAGATCGAAAGCAGTCAGTCGGGAAGTCAGACGGCAGACCCAAGCGGACTTGCCGCAGCAGAGCACTGCACCGTGCATTTTATTGACTGCGGAAAGGCCGACTCCATTCTGGTCTTAGCGGACGGCGAAGCCATGCTGATTGATGCCGGCTATGAGGAAAATGCGGACACCATCATCACCTATCTGAAAAACCAGGGGGTGACAAAGCTGAAATATGTGGTTCTGACCCATGGGGACAAGGACCATGTCGGTGGAATGGCAAAGGTGCTCAGCGCATTTAGCGTAGAAAAATTACTTGTGAATCCGCGCTCGGAAAAGTCTGAGTGGTATTACCGCATGGTGGATGTGGTGGACCAGAAAAAGATTGCCACGGAGGT
>DCGJ01000033.1:14750-15860 GCA_002315495.1 Lachnoclostridium sp. UBA1781
AGGTGCCTTCGGTAGGTACCAAACTGACACTCGGGAACGGTGAGATTACCGTATGCGCTCCGGGAGAAGAGGCTTTAGCTGAGAAAAAGGATAATGATTCGTCTTTGGTGTTATACTATAAGTATGGCTCCCGCAGCTTTTATTTCATGGGAGACGCGGGTGAAACGACCGAGAAGGAGATGCGCAACGATGGCTATACTTATGTCTGTGATGTGTTGAAGGTTGGCCATCATGGAAAGTCCGATGCCTCGACAAAGAAGTTTCTAAAAGCAGTTGCACCATTATACGCGGTGATTACCTGTGGAGAGATTCAGGGAGAGGACGAGAGCGGTGAGCCGGATAGCGAGGTGTTATCCAGACTGAAGGATTTCAATGTAGAGGTGTTCCGTTCTGATGAATGCGGAACCGTTGTGTTCGAAACTGACGGAACAAAGATTGGTTTGCGCAGCAAAGAAAAATAAGGATAGGACCAATGGGGAGGTGCCTATGACGGAGACAGAAGCAAGAAAACTATTGGAGCTTGCCGAGGGCGCGAGAGCATTTAGCTATAGCCCGTATTCGGGCTTTTGCGTCGGAGCGGCGATTCTTACGGAGAGCGGGAAGATTTTTACCGGCTGTAACGTGGAAAATGCGTCTTTTGGTGCTACCATCTGTGCAGAACGAACAGCGGCGCTAAAGGCGGTTAGTGAAGGCGAGCGGAGATTTACGGCCCTTGCGGTCGTGGGAGGAAGGAAGGACGCACCTTGTGATGAACGGTGTGCACCCTGCGGGATGTGTCGGCAGTTTTTATCCGAATTCGTGAATCCGAAGGAATGTATGGTGATTTTAGGAACCTCGGAAGGAAGTGTTGATATTCGTCCGTTTGCGGAGTATCTTCCGTTTGGGTTTACAAACCTAGAGGAGTAGCACACAGTACAACGATTTTAAAACCTGAAAGAGTGCAGCATTTGGCGAAACTTATTAAGGGGAAAAAGGCGTTCTAAAATCTTTGCTTTATTTAAAAAAATTATCCTTGACAAAACACATTGGCATGAATATAATATCGAAGTACGGTTCCGAAAGGAGTCCTATGGCGAAGTAGCTCAGTTGGCTAGAGCACACGGTTCATAC
>DCGJ01000108.1:0-19018 GCA_002315495.1 Lachnoclostridium sp. UBA1781
TGTTTTTTCACAGCCCCTTTTTTAGATTTATTCTTGACACCTAATATATATATATATACTATTTATGGGTGTAGAGATGTTTTTTTGTTCATGCTTTTACACCCGAATATTTTGATATTGAGGGAGAAGAAACATGGGAAAAAGGCTTATAGGTATGTTCTTGGTGGGGGTTATTTCAATTGTATTTCTTTTGGTGATTAGTGTTACATGGAATCAGAGGGAGAAGGAATATGTTGAAGGAGAGGACGTCAAATTCACATCTTTGGTATTGAAGGAAAATGAGGTTGCCGGATATTTGAAAGCTTCGTTTAGTGCCTCTAACTCTGGAAAAACGATCCTATCTGTAGAAAAGTCTTCTGAAAAGAAACTAAAAACAAACAATAATTCGCAAGAAAAACTAAGCGCATTTTATAATTCAAACCTTTCTGGTGGTGATCATAAAGTTCCGGATAATCAGGGAACTTGCTGGGCGGCAGCAATCACAGATGTAACTGAATATATGAAATACAAAGGAAGTACTAATGCCTCATTTTGTAATTCTGTTTATCGCTACACACTGAACAATGCAGTGCTGCGAGGGTATATTAATATGTTCTATTATGGTGGATTACCATCGTGGTGCCAAGACCCTCTTCTTGAGTGCGTTCTTTCCAGATTTGTAATTCAGAGAGATTGCACCAACGTAAGAACAGCAGTTTTTGATAAGCTTAAGAGTAAAATTGATTTAGGAACTCCTACACTGTTTACTATTCCACATCATGTCATGTGCGGTTGTGGTTATGCATACTATAAACTGAAGTATATCTTAGATACAGGATCAGGACATACGCAGGTCATTACTGTTACCTACCCATTCGTTGTGGTGAACAGTACTTGGGCGACCTATGGGAGATATTCCTATTATCCGAAACAGGAAATAGGTGGAGACGGGATCGCGAATGTTTTTACTGATGAAGGGTGGATTGTTACTGTGATTCAGTAATCAAAAATGGGAGGAAAAATGAAAAAGAAAATTTTATTTCTTATCATCGGAATATTGATTGTATGTGTTGTTGGAGGAATCTGGATTAGGTCCCGAATAACAAAGTTATACGATGTATCCATTAGTTCAAATGATTTGAAGGTAAATCTGGTTTTGGAACAAGTGGCTAAATATGCTCAAAAGGATCGCATACAGGAGTGTGGTTGCACATTCTTTACGGTTAATAACCCAAACGAATTCTTTACATTTCTTAAAGATCAATCATGCTATCTTTACTCGGTTGTTGATGGTAAAAGAAGTCACGAAATCTCAGACCTGTATGTGCTAAACCTGAATGGATACTATTTTTTTCTGAAAGGCAGTTCGGAGGATGAGGAATATACCTTCGCAATTTCCAGAGGTGTAGTTACGTTCGTTTCGGAGGAGGAAGATTTTCCTGTCAATTCCGATTTTCCGTTTCCGGTGCAACCACGAGAAAACCTCATGATGGATAGTGATTCGAGTAAATTCGAAAAAAGCGAGCAGGGGTACTTTTGTCCATGGTCAAAGATGATGGGCATTTCTACATTTGAAGACCTATTGCAATTCTATTCTGATGTATATGCGGATTATGTGATAACGGATATAGAGAATAATACCATTTATTTTCGACTAAAGGGTGAGACAAAGCAATTGCCGGAATTTGTTCTGGAGGGTGAGTGGACGGATTATATTGGCAAGATGATGGTTGTTGATGAGGGTGTCTATGTTTCTTTTTCAAAAGAGTACATAGATGAAGTAAAGCAGATGGGGAACGAAGAATGAATTCACTTGAGATGAGTCTTTCGGGAGTAGGTTTTTCTTATGGAAAAAGAGAAGTCTTTCAAAATATATCGATGACTGCACAGGCGGGAGATATTATTGGAATTCTTGGAAACAATGGATGTGGGAAAACAACCTTATTGAAGGTTATTGGTGGTTTTCTTCGTCCAAAGTCAGGAATAATCAGTATTATACCGCTACAAAAGGGTGTGAAGTTTAGTGGCCTGTTGGAGACACCACATATGTGGGAGAATATGACGGGGCTGGAAAACCTGATATACTATTTGCGACATGATTTCGAAGAATCAAGAGCTAAAAACCTGGCGGAACGATTTCATTTGGCAGATGCTTTGAGTAAGTCCGTTAAAAATTATTCGCTTGGAATGAAGCAAAAACTGGCGCTAATTATTGCCTTTATGTCCTCTGCACCAGTCATGTTGCTGGATGAGCCAACTAGTTCCTTGGACCAAGACAGTATTGAAACCTTTTTTGAACTTGTGAGTGAGGAAGCAAAGTCAGGCAGAATTATAATTATGGTCACGCATATTATTTTCGAACTGGATCGGTATTGTAACCGAATATACTTGATGTCACAGGGGGGACTTGAATCCTGGGAGGAGAAATTTAAGGACCAAGTAGCGGAACTAATTCGTTTCGAATTTGAAACAGAAGAGGGACGTGACAAGGCGCTAAAATTGTTAACCGTAAAGGAAGTAATTGATGTCAGAAACAGAGAGATTGTTCTGTCGCCTACAGACGAATCTGTTGGACGGATAGTGGAGAGGATAAGCAAATGCGGTATATGCGGTGTTTCAAAAATTAGAAAAACACTTCGAGATATCTATCGGGAGGAGAATGGATAATGAAGAGCATTTTCTACAGACTTTTAAATACTCCCGTTTTCGGAGCTTCTATTCTCTTTTGGGTTGCTTTGATTTTTTTGCTTTCCGGAAAAATCTATCAGGACAACTTGGATGTTGAGGATCGATGGAAAACATCGATTCCTGAGTACAGAAATAGAACAGAGCTGACTGATTTGCGTCAAAACCTACAAAATCAACTAAGCGAATACCAGATGGAAAAGGAACACTCCTTGGATTGGAGTGAAGATGATGAGTGGAACCTACAGTTTCTGGATGAAAAAATGAAAATCGTATCATTCCTGGAAAAGCATTATTATCAGTACAGTGAAATAAGGGATGGTAATTGGATGCAAGCTATTGAACGCACGAGATGGGTGTATTCATCAACGATTTACGATTGCACATGGCCGTATTTTCTTTTTATCATTATACTATTAGTATATATGATTGTAGTGGTTGGAAAAAGCAAGGGCGCAGGTGTTTTTGACTGTTTGATGTACGGAAGGAAGAGGGTGTTTTGGGAACAATACCTATCCGGGATGTTTTGCGTTGCTGCTTTTCTTATGCTTCAGTTTGTTTTGATTTTGGTACTTAGATTCGTGTTTCCCAAAACGACCACATTTTTATTGTACTATCAAAATGGAGAGATTCATATTGTTCGCGAGATTACGGAGTATATGGGGGTGAGCATATTTGTTTTCGTGCGGGCACTGGTTGTGTATACTCTGGTGTTCTGCCTTGCACAGCTCATTAATTCACTCATTGGACTCCTAATTGGTGCGGTTGTAATCGGCTTTACTGTACTAAAAATTAAGCAATACCTGCAGTATGAATTTGTCGATGCGCTTACCTCGGCCCTGATTTATGGTTACTCAAAATCATATGAACTCTGGTATATGGGAGTAATAAAGCTTCTGTTCTTTGCCGTGTTGGGATTTATGGTTTATGGTACTTATTGGTGGTGCTGCAGAAGAAACCTCCGTATGTCATATGAGTAGTAATCGGTCAACATGTGGATTTTTATATGAATGGCTTATTCCTTAATTTTAAAACCGACGCTGTTTGAGACATTTCAAACAGCGTCGGTTTTTTCTTCAGCTTACCATTAATTTATCTTCCGATTCTTCAGCTTTTCTCTCACAACATAAGCAATAATGCCGAGCCAGACAATTCCAAGAGTGAGAAGGAGCGCCTTTGCACCACCCGGAAGCGGGCCGAGGTCGCGACTCTCTTCTTCGGTAATGTTAATCTGGTCCAGACGATAAAGTGTTCTGGTTTCATTAAACAGCTTGTCGATGTAAGCGTCGTCGACGGTTTCTTTCGCCCAGGACGCATTTACCATGGCTTCAATCATGCTTCCGGCCGCTTCACGTAGCGATGCGGAGCCGTTAAATACCGGCGTAATGAAGGTGTTCTCGATATTGTCAAGAAGCAGCTTGGTCGCGTCAATCTTTACGGAATAGTAAAGGTCGTTATCCTCGCCGGAGCGGGAGAGATAATCCTGGTACGCAGCCGATTCCTGCGCTTTCTTTGTAACCGGTACGTAACCCTCGGTCTGGGCATAGGAAATCTGGATGTCGTTCGTAAGAAGGTACTGAACGAACAGCCAGCTTGCCAGAACCTCCTGTGGATCCTCTTTGTTGAAAATGCAGACAGACGGTCCTTGGGAAATCATTTTCGGATTCTCGGTATTAAATTGCGGAATGGTCGTAACGATGATTTCAAAATCCACAATATCCGAGTCATGAATATCGGATAACGGTGCGTCTGAACCCATCCAGGTCGAGCCTGCGGTGGAGTCGACAGCGAACACACACTGTCCCGCATTCAGGAAGTTCGCCGGATAACCATCTACCTTAAAGGTGGAGAAGGAGTGGAGCACACAGTGCTTGCTGACTTCCTTCAGAAGGTCTCTCGTATCATCATTGAAAATGCTGACATTGCCGTTCGAGTCGGAGTAACCCGCTTCCTTCTGCGCCAGCATCTGAATCATCATATTGTCCGTGGACTTGTAGATGAACGGGCGAAGAGTGGTACCACCGCTGACAACGTAAGTGCCATCCGGGTTCTTCTGCTTGGCGGCGTCTGCTACCTCGAAGATCCAATCCCAGGTGACAATCTCGGGAATGGTATACCCAAGTCGTTCCACATAGGTTTTGTTGATGTACAGTGCCTCAGTGGAGCGCATATAAGGGACTGCGTAGTGATAGTCGTCCAGAATGCATTCATCGAGGAATTCTGTTACCATCTCACTCCGCTTTGGTGCATCGAAGCGAACCTCCTTGCCTCCCAGACCATACTTCTTGTCGTCCATCAGGTCGTCGAGCGGAACCACTACATTTTCACCGGTAAGATAGGTGGCAATGTGGTCCGGATAGGTGATGCAGACATTAGGTGTGGTGCTTGTGGCAATGTTTGTAATGACATCGTTATAAATCTTGGAATAATCCGTATACAGGCGAAGCGTTACCTTAATATTCGGGTAGAGCGCCTCGAACTCCGAGATGGCTCGTTTGTAGATATCTGCCTGTGTGATGTTGGTATCATTCTTCGCCCAGAACGTTATTTCGTAAGTTCTACTCGTGTCGAATGACTCCGGGGTGGTGAATGCGATGGTCTCCTTTGCGCCATGGCAACCGGTAAGAAGCCCGGTGAGAAGACTAAGCGCAAGCGCGAAGAGGAGCATTTTGCGTAAGTTCATCATCCTTTGGTACCTCCTCTCGCAACGCCGGCCATGATTTTCTTTCGGAAAATGATGAACAGCACAATGAGTGGCAACGAAATGGCAACTACGGCCGCCATCATAAGAGGAATATTTTCACGTCCCATACCGTTTTCACGAAGCTCCTGGATTCCGTTGGAAACCAGGAAGTAGTTAGCGTCATCGGTAATCAGTCGCGGCCATACATAGGAATTCCAGCACTCGATGACCTTCAATATAATAATTGTCACCATGGTCGGTTTGCAAATCGGAATCATGACCTTTCGCAGATAGCGAAGGTCCGAAGTGCCGTCCACCTTTGCCGCATAGTACAAATCGTCCGGAATCAGGGCGAAATTCTCTTTCAGCAAATAGATATAGAAGACACTCGTAATCGACGGCAGAATCAAACCGAGGAAGGTGTTTCTCATGTTCAGATTGGTCACGGTAACAAAGTTGGTGATAACCACCAGCTCGTTCGGAATCATCATAAGGGAAAGGAACAAGGCGAAGACCAGGTTCTTTCCACGGAACTGTAATCTTGCGAAGGCAAATGCGGCCAGGGTAATGACAACAATCATGAGAGCCGTTGTGGCCAAAGTGAAGATTACGGTGTTTAGGAGGTATTTGCCGAGGGATACTGCGGTAAATGCCTGGCTGTAATTCTCCAGTGTCGGGCTCAGCGTATAGAACTTCGGAATGTATTCCCCGTTGTAAGCACTGTAACCCTTGATGGAAGTGAGTAACATCCAATAGAACGGGAAGAGTACGAGAATGGCCCAGATGGTAAGGCAGGTGTAAATGATGCCCTTCCGAACCCGTTCGCGTATGAGCGTATTGCGCTCGATTTTTTCATATTCTGTATTCATCGTGGCACCTCCTATGCATAAGTTACATGCTTTCGGCTAACCAGGAGGTTGATGACCGTAATGGTAAGCACGATGGCAAACAGGATGATTGCAGCGGCAGCGCCGAAGGACGGATATCCGCCGGAATCGCCGTAGAGCATATCGTAAACATAGCCCACGATGGTATTCATCTTGGCCGCATTTAGATCGGTACCGAAGATGGCAACTTCATCCGCGTAGGCCTTGAAGGCGCCGATGAAACCGGTGATGACCAGATAGAAGATCATCGGGGAAATCATTGGCAGTGTAATCTTATAGAAAATGCGGAACTTGGATGTACCATCCACCTTTGCCGCATTGTAGTACAGCGGATTCACGGAGGCCAGTGCACTTGTTAAAATCAAAATCTTGAACGGCATAACGATCCAAACAGTGTAGATGCACATGACCATCATCTTTGCCCAATACGGACCGTTGATGAAATCCACCGAGGTGCCGCCGAGCTTCGTGATGAGAAGATTCACCAAACCGTCGGAGTATGCGGTTTTCTTAAAGAGAACCATGAATACCATACCGACCGCCAGAGTGTTGGTCACGTATGGAAGGAAGAACACGGTCTGATACAGATCGCGGAGCGGCTTGATGGAGCTTAGCCCAAGCGAAATTAAAAGGGCGAGTCCGGTGGAAAGCGGAACCGTGATGATAACCAGAATGAATGTGTTCTTTAACGCCTGCAGAAAGTAGGTATCGTGCAGGACATAAGAGTAGTTGTAGCCACCTGTGCCGAAGTAGCTTTGGGATGCGAAGTTATAACCCTCCTCGAAGGAATAGATGAAGACATCCACGAGAGGGTAGATCATGAACACACCCAAAAACAGAAAGGCAGGGAGGAGATACAACCAGGCTTTCCGATTGTTATTGTCCATAGATGCCTCCTATTTCACCGTAAATGGGATTCGCTCCCCGGTTTCCTTATTAAATATATGCATCTTCTTCGGCTTGAGAGAGAAGCGAACGGTTTTGGAATCGGTGTTCACCTCGTTGTCCGAGTCGATAATGGAGCGGATGGAAGCATTTTCACAATCCGGATGGGTACTGACAACACTGATGTCTCGTCCCATGACTTCCACGCGGTCGAGGTTCAGTGTGAGAGGACCGTTCTCGTCGAGTAGAAAACCTTCCGGTCGAACAGCCACAACCACATCAGAATCATTCGACAGCTGTAGACTATTGGTTTCAAGCACCTTTTCCTCGCCGATATAGATGTCTTTGCCGCGAACGCTGCCTTGGAAGACATTGATTGGTGGTGTACCTAAAAATTTTGCCACGAACAGGTTGACCGGATTGTCATACACCTCCTGCGGCTTGCCGATCTGATGTACCAGACCATCCTTCATAACAACAATGCTGTCGGAAATGCTCATCGCCTCCTCCTGGTCATGGGTTACGAAGATGGTTGTAATGCCGGTTTCACGCTGAATGCGTCGCAATTCCTCGCGTGTCTGCAGACGAAGACGGGCATCGAGATTGGAAAGCGGCTCATCGAGCAGGAGAACCTTCGGCATCTTGACCAAGGCACGGGCAATGGCAACACGCTGCTGCTGACCGCCGGACAATTCGCTTGGCTTACGGTCCATCAGCTGGTCAATCTGCACCAATTTGGCAGCCTCCAGCGCTTTTTCGGCCATTTGCTCCTTGGTAAGCTTCTTATCCCCCTTCAGATTCTCTAAAGGAAAGGTAATGTTCTGGCGAACCGTCAGATGCGGGTAGAGCGCGTAGCTCTGGAATACCAGGCCTACTCCACGATGCTCTGCAGGAAGGTCGGTAACATCATCCTCACCAAAGAAAATCTTTCCTTCGGTAGGTTTTAGTAAGCCGCTGATCATATTGAGCGTGGTGCTTTTTCCACAACCGGACGGCCCAAGCAGGCCAATCAGCTTTCCGTCAGGAATCTCGAACGTCAAATCGTTGGCCGCAATAACCTCTTCATTCGACTTTTTGTTGCGGCTCGGAAAACGTTTCGTCAAATGTTCCAATACAACTTTCATTTTTTGCTCCTTTCAGCCCGAAAACAGGCCGGAATTCAAGTGTTTGTAATGATTTTACAATGCTTACGGGAAAAGTGCAATCAGAATCGTTTGTGTAAAAATGACAAAAACAAATGGGGGAAAATGGGAGATTTCGAGGGTGGTTTGTGTATTTTTTAATGAAAAAAACACAGTTATTGCACGATTTGTTCAAATTCTGTTCAAAAACTTATTGACAAAGCCTATTCCTTTGGTTAAAATCTACAATGTGTGAAGGAAAGAGTGTGATATGTGCGCGTTTTCTCTTGTGTATTTTTACATTAGAGTAAAAGTGTGATATTCAATATTTTGACTTTTGCTCGAAATTTACAACAAAATTTTCCTAGGGGGTAATCGGATTATGATTGTGAAGAGTTCCAGAAAACAGAGACTTCAGGATCCAATTCTTCTGAACACCTGGAAGAATCGTGCCCATGTGATAATGGCACTGCCGGCTTTTTTGGTATTGTTCTTAGTTATGTATGTACCAATGGTTGGTTTGATTCTTGCATTCCAGAAGTTCAGCTATTCCGGTAGTGTATTTGGTGGTGAATGGGTTGGATTTGAGAACTTCAAGTATCTCATTCAGTCCAAAGCGATTTTCCAGCGTGCTACTATGAATACGATTAAGTATTATGTTATTTTTACAGCACTTGGTACATTTTTGAATGTATGCCTTGCTATTGCGATTGATCAGTTTATGATCAAGAAGATGTCCAAGGTTATGCAGACGATTATGATCGTTCCGGTTTTCATCTCTTATGCGGCCGTTACCTTCATTGTTGAAGCGTTTATGCATGGTGACCATGGTTTGGTCAATGCGGTAACGAATTCTAATATTCAGTGGTACAGTGGTTCCGCAAGACAGTACTGGCCTTTGATTCTTACTTTGGTTAAGGTATGGAAAGATACTGGTTATGGCTCTGTTTTGTACATGTCTGTTCTTGCAGGTATTGATGCGGAGCTTTACGAGGCTGCACAGATTGATGGTGCAGGTAAGTGGAGACAGATTATTCATATCACCTTGCCTAGTTTGGTGCCGATGATTACCGTAATGTTGTTGCTTTCGGTTGGTAACATCATGCACTCCGATACCGGTTTGTTCTATCAGGTTACGAGAGACAGTGGCGTATTGTATGCCACTACACAGGTTATTGACTCCTACGTATTGCACAATGTATTTAAGGGTACGAACTGGGGTTATACCGCAGCAGCTTCTTTGTTCCAGTCTGTTGTTGGCTTGGCTCTTATGTTGTTTGCTAACTGGACAGTCCGTAAACTTCATCCGGAAGATGCATTGTTCTAAGGGAGGGTTGATAATATGGCAAAGAATAATAAAGATTTGATGAATTCCGGGCGTAAGCAGAAGTTCACTGTTGGCCAGGGAATCTTGGGATTAATCCTTGTTTTGTTCACAATCGCAGTATTCCTTCCAATTTGGATTGTATTCGTTGGAGCGTTTACGAATGATGCGTATATTACCGAGCATGGCTTTAGTTTGTTGCCAATCGGTCACTTTAGCTCTGCCGGTATGAGCACGGTATTAAACTATGGTAAGAAATTGGCCACCTCGTATGGTATCACGATTTTCATTACTGTTGTTGGTACCTTTACAGGTTTGTTCCTTATGAGTATGTTTGCATACTCAATCAGCCGTAAGAACTTTCGTTTGTCTAAGTTCTTGTCTGTATATTTGCTGATTCCGATGTTGTTCAACGGTGGTACTCTTGCGGGCTACATCATCTTCACCAAGTTATATGGTTTGAAGGACAGTTTGCTTCTTTTGATTTTCCCACTTTCGGTTACCACAATGAACGTTATCATTTTGAGAACGTACATTGCGAACAGCATTCCGGCAGAACTTACGGAAGCGGCTCGAATTGATGGTGCGAACGATTACAGAACCTTCTTCCAGATTGTACTTCCGCTTATGAAGCCGTCTCTTGCAGCTGTTGGTTTCATGATGGCTACCGCATACTGGAATGATTGGCAGAATGCATTGCTCTTTATTGATACTGATGCGAAGAAGCCATTGCAGCTTCTCTTGATTGATATCCAGAAGAGTATTGATTTCCTGCTGAATAGCACAAACGTTCCATCCAGCGTACTTGCAGCAATGGGTGGTTCAATTCCGAAGTACTCCTGTACGATGTCCACCGTAGTTGTTGTTATCGGACCGATTATGGTTGCATATCCTTTCTTCCAGAAGTACTTTGTAAAGGGTCTTACCGTAGGATCCGTTAAGGGTTGATATTCTAGGTGCATATGTGCCTTTGAATATAAAAAAATTTTATGGGAGGTTTCATTAACCAATGAACAGTCTTAAAAAGATTTTGGCTGTCGTTCTTGCACTTGTTATGGTTTTGGCTATGGCAGCTTGTGGCAAGGATGACACCACCAATACTCCTAAGCAGGACACCCAGAAGAACGATGATGGTACTATCCAGATTCGTGTATATCGTGCTTGCTTTAACACTACTCCTGATGACGCTAAGACCAAGCAGGTTGAGGACGCTGTAAACGCAAAGCTTGCTGAACTCAAGGCAAACGTTCGTATCACCTTGAAGGATGTATCCTCCGGTGAGTACACCGATAAGGCTAAGCTCGCTCTTACCGCTGGTGAGATCGATCTTCTCTGGACCGCTTCTTGGGAGTCCTCTATCGGTACCAACGACCTTGTTCCACAGGGCGCATCTTACGACATTACCAATCTTCTTCCAGGCACCACTCTCTACAGCAGCCTTGCTGCACCTCAGTGGGAGTCTGCCAAGTACGCTGGTAAGAACTACTTCATCCCTGTTTACAAGGATAACGTAGAAGGTTATGACTACATGATCCGTGATGATCTTGTTGAAAGCCTTAGCATTGATACTTCCGCATTCAAGAAGGGTGACCTTAGATCCCTCGAGACCGCTCTTGAGGCTATCAAGAATGCTGGTGTTAAGTATCCGTTCCTTACTCAGAAGACCGCTCTCTTCTACAGACTCTACCTTGACAAGTTCGATTTCTTCACTGCAGATTCTGCTTCTAACTTCGTAGCAGTTGACAGAGCTAGCAACACTGTTGTTAACACTCTTCAGACCGCAGAGTACAAGGAATTCGTAACCATTATGGCTGAGTGGGTTGAGAAGGGTTATGTATCTGCAGATGATGGTAACAAGGTTACCACCGATACCACCACCCAGACTCAGGAATGGGGTATCTCTTGGTGGACCGATCTTCCTTCCAACGCAGAGGCTTCTAACCGTTATGGTCAGGCTGTTTCTATGGCTCCGGCTACCGACAGATATGCTCATAGCACTTCTGCTCTTGGTTCTTGCTACACCATTTACTCTGGTGTTTCCGAAGATACTGCAAAGGCTTGTATCGAGTTCATGGGTCTTCTTTACACCAATTCTGATCTTGCTGATATCTACACCTTCGGTATTGAGGGTGAGGACTTCAACTACGTAACCTCTGAGGGTGGCGTTAAGAAGGTTAAGAAGGTTGATGGCGCTAAGTACAACCACTCTATGTGGGAGTCTGCTAATGCAACTGTTGTAACTCCTGAAGATGGCGAGCCAGACAACAAGGCTGAGCTTTACGATGCATTCAACGGTGGCGCTAACACTTCTTGTGCAGCTGGTTTCCGTTTCGACAAGACTCCGGTTGAGGCACAGTTCACCGCTTGTCAGACTGTAAACAATGAGTACGGTTTTGCTCTTGAGCATGGTATTGCAGGTGCTTCCTCCGATATCGACTCCCTCATCGCTGAGTACCAGGCAGCTCTTGATGATGCTGGTTACCAGGATGTACTTAAGGAGTTCCAGACTCAGTACGAGAACTGGAAGGCTGGTAAGTAATTCCAACAGCTGAATGACAAATTCAACAATTAAACGGATGGGCGCGAGCCCATCCGTTTTTTTTTATGCATTGGGGAATTCCTTCAGATTTTTAATAGTAATTTGCGACAAAGAAACGGAAAGAAAAGCCATTTTTCTTTTATATGGATGTATTATAGTTATCGTGTGTAAAGGTATTAAGATAAAGTGTGCGTTGTAGATTAGTAATTATCGATATAAGAGGAAAAAAGGATTCGTAACATGAAAGACGAAAACAAAGGGATGATGGAATCCCAGGTAAAAAGAACTTCCCGGAATGTGACCGATATGACGGTGGGAGATCCTACAAAGCTTTTGATTTGGTTCGCAATTCCGGTCTTTATTGGCAATCTGTTTCAGCAGTTTTACAACCTCGTTGACACCTGGGTTGTAGGGCGTTACGTTGGAGAGGATGCACTTGCTGCCACAGGAACCTGTGGTTCCTTAAACTTTCTGTTTTTTGCGCTCAGTTCCGGCCTCGCAGTTGGTATTGGTGTTATCACCTCACAGTATTTTGGGGCAGGCGATGAAAAGGGTGTAAAAAAGACGATTAGTAATGCCATTTACGTTCTTGCATTTGCAGCAATCATAGCTTCCTGTATCGGGATCTTCTTCGCAAGACCGGTGCTACAGTTAATTGATACTCCGGCGGAGGTATTGGACGACGCAGTTGTTTATCTTCGTACCACGAGTTTTGGCATCATTTTCATTGCTTTTTATAATGGTGTGGCGAATATTCTTCGTGCGTTGGGAGATGCAAGAACACCGCTCTATTTTTTGATTATTTCAAGCTTTTTTAATATCGGCTTCGACCTTCTGTTTGTGCTGCATTTTCATATGGGTGTGTTTGGAGTAGCCTTTGCAACGGTCATTGCACAGATGCTTTCTGCAGTGG
Organism: Lachnoclostridium sp. UBA1781; assembly: GCA_002315495.1. Classification (GTDB taxonomy): domain Bacteria; phylum Bacillota; class Clostridia; order Lachnospirales; family Lachnospiraceae; genus ISDg. Next base: position 13,017 of record DCGJ01000108.1, read on the forward strand.
TAAGCATCGCATTTGCAGTGATCAGAATGCCTTATTTCCGATTGAAGAGAGAGCAGTTTCGTGCAGATTTCGTGATTATTCGCCGATGCTTCAAATTAGGTATCCCTATTGCACTCCAGACATCGATGATTGCACTTTCTTTGATTGTGCTTCAGAAGGTTGTTAACAGTTTTGGCCCGACGGTTATGTCCGCGTACACCATTTCCAGCAAGATAGATGTCATAATCAGTATGTTTTATGCAGCTATGCAGCAGTCTATGACGACCTTTGCCGGACAAAATCTTGGCGCCGGAAAGCCGGAGCGAATTAAAGCCGGATTTAATCGTGCAATTTTGATGGTTTTGATATATAATATTGTTCTAATCCCTTGGGTGTATCGATTCAGCGGTTCGATTGCCGCATTTTTCACAGATGGCACTGAAGTTATTGCAATCGGAACGATTGCATATCGAATTACAGCGGTAATGTATTTCGCGCTTGGTATGATTTATGTGCCGAGAGGTGTGTTGAATGGTTGCGGTGATGCGAAATTCTCGTTCCTGAATGGAATTACCGAGGTGGCCTGTCGAATCGTCTTTGCGAATATTCTGACTCGTACCACACTCGGAAAATGGGGCATCTGGTGGGCTGCAGGTCTTACGTGGTTAACGGTAGCAATCGTATGTTGTCTGCGTTACTATCGCGGGAAATGGCAGTATTTGAAACCTGCATCAAAATAGAGAAGAGTTTATTCGACATATGTCGAGGGAAGGGATATTGATATGTCATTATTGAAAAAGTATGGTTTGGGTATTCTTTTGTGTGCAATTATTGCCGGAATTGCAACGGTTTTAGCAGACTTGACAATTGGTGGTTTTAAACTGGAGATCATTGGTGCGCCTGTATTCTCCATTTTGTTCGGCATGATTCTGACACTTGCGGTTCCGAAGCTGGCAACAGACGCGAAGATGGCAGCCGGAATCAAATTCACCTCCAAGAAGATTTTGCAGTGGGCAGTTATTATTCTTGGCTTCTCACTTAACATCGGTACGATTGCGAAGGTTGGCGGACAGAGCCTACCGGTTATCGTGTGTACCATCGCTACGTCGCTGATTGTAGCCTTTGTCATGATGAAGGTATTGAAGATGGATGGCAAGGTATCTACCCTGATTGGTGTCGGCTCCTCGATTTGCGGTGGCTCGGCGATTGCAGCTACTGCACCGGTCATTGAGGCAGATGACGAGGAGATTGCACAGTCCATTTCCGTTATCTTTTTGTTTAACGTGTTGGCAGCGCTCATTTTCCCAACTCTTGGTCATGCGCTTGGACTTGGCTCCGAGGGCTTTGCAATCTTCGCAGGTACTGCGGTTAATGATACTTCATCCGTTACGGCGGCTGCTTCCACAGCAGACGGAATCTATAACACCGCGACTCTTCCGGTCAACATTCTGTCGACTGCGGTTACCGTAAAGCTGACCCGTACGTTGGCAATTATCCCGATTACCTTGGTACTTGCCTTCTGGCGTGCCCGTAATGCAAAGAAAGAGGGCGGCGAGGGCAATAACTTCTCCTTCAAGAAGATTTTTCCTTGGTTCATCCTTTATTTCATCGCAGCATCCATTATTACTACGATTGTGAATGCCTGCCCTGAAAATGCATTTACTACCTTCTACATTGGAACATTCGTGCACTGGATGAAATGGCTTGCCAAGTTCTTCATCGCGATGGCAATGTGCGCCATCGGATTAAACACGAATCTTGTTCAGCTTGTGAAAAAGGGTGGAAAGCCGATTTTGATGGGCTTTACCTGCTGGGTATGCATCACTTTGGTATCGCTCTTGATTCAGAAACTTACCGGTATCTATTCCACCAATCTTGAGGGTGCTGTAGAAGCAGTAAAGGCCGGTGTGAATGGGTTAGGGCAGTTGTTCATGACCTTGTTTTAGTTGGGTGTGGTGCTCTCGCGGGTTTCACTAACATATGATTTCGGCGGAATCTGTTAGATAGATAATTTCCGCCTGGAAAAAACCTATATAGTGTTTTTCGGATTTCATTTTTTGAAAATTATACAGACATAAATTGGCGGAAGACTTCAATATCGAAGTCTTCCGCCGATTTTTTTACTGATGATTTCAGAATCAAAGTTTGAATCTGAGTCTTTTTGTTGTAATCTCTCGGCGAGAATGTGAGTTTAGAGAATATTCGCCGAAAATAATTGTTTTGGAATTCGTCTTAACAGCACCAAACTTCTCAAATGAACGTCCAGCCTCGGCGGAGATTACAAGATTCTCCTTATCCGCCGAAAACGCAGTGCAGAAACCTTCAGCCCTTCACCCGCTTCATCACATAATCCGCAAGCACATCCATCCCTTCTCCGGTCTTTGCCGAAATGGTCAGGATTGTGGCGTTTGGATTCAGCGCCCGGATATTCGCTGTCGCTTTTTCGAGACTAAAATCGAAGAACTCCAACGTGTCAATTTTACTGATGACAATCAAATCACAAACCGAGAACATGAGTGGGTATTTGAGCGGCTTATCGTCGCCCTCAGGAACGGAGAGAAGCATCATGCTCATATGGGAGCCGGTGTCGAATTCCGCCGGACACACAAGATTTCCGATGTTCTCCAAAATCACCAGATCCAGGTCCTCAACTCCGAAAGCATCTATGGCCCGCTTGGTCATCTCTGCATCGATGTGACACAAACCTCCGTTATGAATCTGTAATGATTTCACTCCGGTCGCTTCTGCAACGCATGAGGCGTCCAGAGACGTTTCAATATCCACATCCATTACCCCGATTCGCAAATGCTCCTTTAGCCGATTGACAAGTGCACAAAGAGCGGTCGTCTTCCCGGAACCGGGGGAGGACATCACGTTCATCATGAACACTCCTTTTTGCGATAATTCGGCCCTCAGCGCTTCCGCTTCGACGTCGTTCTGATGAAAGACACTTTCTTTTACTTCAATCACCCGCACCTTGCGGGTTTCGTTCGTACTACCTTCTGCCACAGGTGTCTCCACTCGCTCATCCCTCCTCATATTACATTCCGTCATTGTGCACCTCCAAGCGCGTTGTAACGCTCACGAATCCAGGTAATCCAAGGCTCGAAGCCGGTACCGCATTTGGCTGAGATTGGAAGAATAAGAGAGTTCGGATTACAGTGTAAAATGCGCTCCTTCGCGAGCTCCATATCAAAATCGAAGACGGACAGCGCATCCACCTTGTTGATGAGGCAGACCGAACTTACCTCGTACACGAGGGGGTATTTGGCGGGCTTGTTATCGCCCTCCGGAACAGACAAAATCGTAATACTATCGTGTGCACCCGTGTCAAATTCGGCCGGGCACACCAGGTTTCCGACATTCTCCAAGAAGATAATATCCACATCGTCGATACCGAGCGCGTCTAACCCCTGGCGGGTCATCTGTGCGTCCATATGGCACATGCCGCCGGTATGAAGCTGAATGGCCTTTGCACCGGCTGCAGCCATCGTTTCCGCGTCCACGCTGGCATCAATATCACATTCGAGGATGCCCAAACGAAACTCTGGGCTAAGTCGCTCTAAGGTGCGCAGAAGAGTGGTTGTCTTTCCGGAGCCGGGAGAGGACATCACGTTTATGAGAAGCTTCTTTCGGGCGGCCAGGTCTTTTCGAATCAGGTCCGCATTTACCTCATTCTCTTTGAAAATGTTCTGCTTTAATTCAATGATTTCCAATTCGTTTACTCCTCGCTTAGAATAACCTCGTGAGGCTGGTCCAAGACTTCGATTTCCTTAATGTTAAATTCGTTTCCCTGTGTGAGATACGTGCGGTCACTGCCGCAATGCGGGCAGATTTTGCCCTGAGGAACGGTCGCATAGGTCTTTTTACAATTCTCGCAGAAGGTGACAGCGGGAATCTCCTCAATGAGAAGCTTGGCGCAGTCCATGATAGGTTCTTTCTTGATGGCCCATTTCCAACAGTCCTGCAGCTGCTCATGAATTACCCCGGAGACCTGTCCGATCTCCAGGGTAACAGAATCCACTTTATAAACATTGTTATCTTCCGCAATCTTCTTCACGTCCTTAATAACATAGAAGGTTACGCCTAATTCATGCATATTAGTGTTCTACTTTCTTGTGAGTAATAATTTTGCCCATACGCTTTAACTGGTATGGAAGAATCTTCTTAAACTTATCCTCGGCCGTGGTCATCTCAGAACATTCCGGATGGTCACGATGGAGGTGAATTGCGTCAAATGCGCATTTGGTTGTACAAACACCGCACCCGATACACTTGTTGGAATCGACGATGGAGGCACCACAACCAAGACATCTGGAGGTCTCTTTCTTCACCTGCTCCTCTGTGAGTGTGAGATGGTAATCAGCGAAACTCGTCTTAGGGAGAGACGTATCGATACCGGCTTCCTGACGTGGAGCACGATCATAACTCTCGAGACTCAAATCATCCTTATTGAGTTCCTTGAATTCCCAACGGTTACGACCGATGGTCATATGGCCACCCTGAACATATCGATGGAGAGACTCAGCGGCAAAATGTCCGGCTGCGATTGCGTCAATCGCAAACTTCGGACCGGTGTATACGTCACCGCCTACGAAGATATCCGGCTCGTCGGTCTGATAGGTAAGCTTGTCGGCAACAGGACCGTTTCCTCGACCGAACTGTACCTTGGTACCGTTCACCAGGTCGCCCCAGACAATCTTTTGACCGGTAGCGAAGATGACACGTTCACAGTCAATGACTTGTGTATTCTCCTCGTCGTAAACCGGGCTGAATCGATGCTCCTCGTTAAATACGGAGAGACACTTCTTCATCACGATGCCCTTTACCTTGCCATTCTCGTCTACGAGGACTTCCTTCGGACCCCAGCTGTTATTTACACTGACTCCATCGGAGATTGCGTCTGCCACTTCCTTCGGAGCGGCCGGCATCTCCTTCTCGGACTCGAGACAGAAGAGCGTGACCTTGGATGCACCATTGCGTGCACTGACACGTGCAGAGTCGATAGCAACGTTACCACCGCCGATAACAACCACGCGACCGGTGTAAGACGCACCGCCACAGTTCGCTTCGCCAAGATAATCGACCGCGGTTAAGGTGCCGTCAGCAGTATCGTTCGGAACGTTTGGACGTCCGCCGCCACTACATCCGATGGCGATGTAAAATGCCTTATAGCCCTCTGCGCGGAGCTGGTCGAGAGTAATATCCTTGCCGACTTCGACGCCACAACGAATGTCCACACCCATCTCGCGCATAATGTCGATTTCTGCATCGATGACAGCTTTATCGAGCTTGTAGGATGGGATACCATAGCGGAGCATTCCGCCTGGCTTTTCATGCTTTTCAAATACGGTCGGATAGTATCCACGCTCTGCCAGATAGTAAGCGGCAGAGAGACCGGCAGGACCGGCACCGATGATGGCAATTTTTTCTTTCCAGCGACCGCGATTACCCGGAACAATGATTGGTGGAACATAACGGGTATCGGCCTTCAGATCCTGCTCAGCGATAAACTTCTTAACTGCATCAATCGCGATGGCTTCGTCTACCTTGCCACGGGTGCAGGCGTCCTCACAGCGACGGTTACAAATGGCACCGCACACTGCCGGAAACGGATTCTGTTTCTTAATCAAAGCCAGGGCTTCGGTGTACTTGCCCTGGGAAGCCTTTTTCAGGTAACCCTGTACGGCGATATGTGCCGGACATGCGGTTTTACAAGGAGCGGTTCCGGTTTCATGAACGTTGATACGATTGTTGTCACGATAGTCCGTATCCCATTTTTCCGGTCCCCATTTTACGGCATCCGGTAATTCCTGCTTCGGATACTGTACTTCGCTGCCGTCAGCCTTACAAAGCTTCTGACCGAGCTTTACGGCGCCGGCCGGGCAGTATTCCACGCAACGTCCGCAGGCAACGCAGTTTTCCTTTTCTACGTGTGCCACATAAGCGGAACGGGACATATTCGGAGTGTTAAATAACTGTGATGTACGAAGCGCATAGCAAACATTTACATTACAGTTACA
>DCGJ01000108.1:19044-19232 GCA_002315495.1 Lachnoclostridium sp. UBA1781
TTACAGTTACAGATACCGAAAATCTTATTATCACCGTCAATGTTTGTAATCTGATGAACGAAGCCGTTCTCCTCACCACGCTTCAAAATCTCCAAGGCTTCTTCCTTGGTAATGTCATGACCTTTTCCGGTTTCGCGGCAGTAGTCTGCAAAGTCGCCGACACCGATACACCAGCCGTAATCGTCATC
>DCGJ01000138.1 GCA_002315495.1 Lachnoclostridium sp. UBA1781
ATGCAAGAAGGCTGCCGTGACCGATGGCCTCACTCCGGGGCCGCTCCCGCTTAGTTGCTCCACGTAGCAGTGCTAAACTCGCCTACTGCTCGTTAAGCACTGACGGGAGCAAATGCCCCTGCGTGAGGATCGATCAGCGGCAGCCTTTATAATATACAAGAGAAGCAGGTCAACCAATAGGAAAGAAGGAGAAGGGAGCGGGTCCTGCGAGAAACTTAAAAACGTAACATATTTGTAACATCTTTGATACATAATTCGTAACAATTATTTGTTATAATGCAGACATAAGAGATGGGAAAAGGGACCTGAAGAAAAAGGTTCTGAATGGAGTTATAAGGTTTTCGAAAAAGGGAGAAAACGGGAATTTGAAAAAGGGAATTATGTGAATGTTAGAACTCCTAGAAGAATATTACCACTAGAAAAGCGCCTCGAGAGCGAGGCGCTTTTTTAGTGCGAGAAACCAGTAATATCTGAATACCAAACACACGCCGCGGTATTCAGGGAACGAGAAAATAATAAATCCTGAATACCATCGCTTCCTAATTTCGCTTACAGAAGCGTTCCAGCAGATGGGACGCGTAGGTATTCCACACAGAAACGTCGACAGACGACAAATCAGCGGGAACGGGGCTTAATGCAACAAGGTCGTCGGCCCGTGTGCGGAACAACTGGGAAAATGCGGTTTCGGTTCCAGGAAGAAACTCTCCGGAAAGTGGCTGGTACGCCTGCTCGCGCTTGGCGCGAACCCGGGCCTCTCTTGCCAGAGATTCCCCGAGACTTTTATGGACAACCTTGCCTTCGGCAGGAAGGAAAAAGTAATCTTTATAGTTTGAAAAGAAGTATTTGTAGGTGCCGCTAAGAATCGGAACCGACAGATGAAGTTCATATGTTGAAATCTCTAAATCGATTCCCACGTTCCACACTTCGTTTCGCTCACCATCCTGTTTAAGAGGAACCAGTGCACGTGAGATTCTGCGCCTCATTGGCTCAGGAACGGGGTGGGAGAAACTTCTGGACAGCACTAGGGTGTCGTTCCTACGAACCACAGAAAAACCTTCAGACGGTAACGGCGAACAACCCTTAAAAAAATCTTCAGACGGTAACGGTGAACAATCCGCTGAGAAATCTGCGGAAGATGGTTGCAAACAATCTAAACGGAGGTCAGAAATCTCTGAGGAGAGTTCCAAACTGCGATTCTCTCTGGCACGAAAATTTCCTCGCAAACACTCCAACATCGGAAACAGCGTAAGCAGGGAATACATTCCGTACAGATCTTCCCGGTTATGACAGAGCATGGAATCCAGCAGGAAAGTAGAACGATCCTTGTCAAATCGTGCAATCCCCACATACTGCCGATAGAATTCAATGAGCTGACCGCCGTCATATGGATCGGTGCGGTCAAAGCCGGTCATCTTCTCGTATTCCTTCTGACTTTGCCCGGGCATATCAAAACAATAATAAAGTGGTGTTAATGTCCGATAGAAATCAAACCCGGAATTGGTTAGCGGCGCACAGTTTTGCTTCCATGGAATTCCATGATAATCTGCCCGCGCACGAACGAAAGGAATATCGAAGTTGGCTCCGTTAAAGTGGCACAGGTGGGCATTTTCGGGGAGCGAATCGAGAAATGCGGCAATTACGGAGGCTTCCTCATCCGGATTCTCCGCAAACCACTGCCGGAAGGTGATTTCACCGGCGGACTCGTTTGGTTCGATACTCGCAATCAGATAAATCAGGCAGGAGCGGGCCGAAAGACCGGTCGTCTCAATATCAAAATATACCGGCAAATGCCCCACGGGCACATAGTCGGATGCTAAAAAGACGGGCTGCTTGGTTGTCTGCTCGAAATACTTCATGGAGGCCCCTTTCATAAAAAGTGTCCCGTTCATTATATCACGAAATTCTTGAAATAAAAATAGTGCATTGGCAAAGGGATTATGCTATAATCAACTATATATGGTATTTGGGTCAAAAAAGGGACACATAACGATGTAATATGTGAGTATCAGAGGTCGGAGATACCGACGAAGACGAAATCTGTAAAGGGGAGCAGTATGATTTCTTTTATTCGAGGAGAATTGAGTGAGGTTTATGCCGGCGGCGTTGTGATTGACTGTAACGGCGTGGGCTATGATTTGATGATGAGCACCGCGGATTTGTCGCAGCTTCCGCCAATCGGCGCAGAAATTAAGGTGCATAGTTTCCTGAATGTGAATGAGAATACCGGGGTTAGTCTGTTCGGTTTCCTGCACAAAGATGATTTGAATATGTTCAAGCTTCTGATTACGGTGAGCGGAATCGGACCGAAGGGAGCGCAGGCAATTTTGTCCGGAATGACGGCGGATGCGCTTCGATTTGCAATTCTCGCTGAGGATGCAAAGAGCATTTCCAAAGCACCGGGAATCGGGGCTAAGACCGCACAAAAGATTGTGCTGGAGCTGAAGGATAAGATTGACTTTGCGGAGACCATTGAGAATCTGAAGCCGAGTGATACTTCTGCGGCAAATGCGGCACTTTCCGGAGCGAAGGAAGAGGCCGTGATGGCATTGGTGTCCCTTGGATATTCCAAGACCGAGGCAACCCAGGCGGTAAGCAAGGTAGAGCTTACCGAGGGCATGGAAGTGGATGAGATTCTTAGCAAGAGCTTAAAGTTTATGAGGTAACGTATGGCGAGACGATTGATTACAACCGAAGAAATCACGGAAGATAAGCAGATTGCAGGAAGTCTTCGACCACAGCTTCTTAAGGATTACATCGGACAGGAGAAGGTGAAGAAGAACCTTTCCGTGTATATTGATGCGGCCCGTGAGCGCGGGGAAGCCTTGGACCATGTACTGCTGTTCGGACCTCCGGGACTTGGTAAGACAACCCTCGCGAATATTATCGCGAATGAGATGGGCTCGAACATAAAGACGACCAGCGGTCCGGCCATTGAAAAGCCGGGCGATATGGCAGCCATTTTGAATAATCTGCAGGAAAATGACATCCTGTTCATCGATGAGATTCATCGTCTGAACCGTCAGGTTGAGGAACTTTTGTATCCGGCAATGGAGGATTTTGCAATCGATATTGTGATTGGGCGCGGACCGGCGTCGAAGTCGGTGCGACTGAATCTTCCGAAATTCACTTTGGTTGGCGCAACCACCAGAGCCGGTATGTTAACGGCACCACTTCGAGACCGTTTCGGAGTTGTTGACCGAATGGAATTCTATACCATCGAGGAACTGAAGACGATTATTATGCATTCGGCAAGAGTTCTTAAGGTCGAAATTGACGAGGAGGGCGCAAGAGAACTGGCCCGCCGTTCCCGAGGGACACCTCGACTTGCGAATCGTTTGTTAAAGCGCGTGCGAGACTTCGCGCAGATTAAGTACGATGGAGTGATTACTACAGAGGTTGCACGATTTGCGCTCGATTTACTTGAAGTTGACCGTTTAGGTCTGGATAACATCGACCGTGCGATTTTAACGACCATGATTCATAACTTCGGGGGAGGACCGGTCGGTATTGAAGCGGTTGCAACGACCATTGGCGAGGATGCCGGAACCGTCGAGGAGGTTTACGAGCCGTATCTCGTACAGAATGGTTTGATCGCGAGAACTCCGCGTGGACGAGTGGTGACGGACACCGCATACAAGCATTTAGGTTTGGAACATATGATGAAAAAGGATTAGGAGGAGTGTATGAACAAGAAGACAGATGCAGAAGTAATCATTAACGGAAAGCGTTATAACCTTTCCGGTTTTGAAAGTGAAGAATACCTTCAGAAGGTGGCCTCCTACTTGAACTGTAAATATTCTGAATTGAAGGAATTAAAGAACTACCGCAACATGGATATTGATATGCGTACGGTTTTGATGCAGATTAATCTGGCGGATGATTATTTCAAGATTAAGAAGCAGTTGGTGGAGGTGACCGACGAGCTGCAGACAAAGGACGAGGAGCTTTACGAGCTGAAGCACGATATTATCGTTCAGAACAAGCGTCTTGCAGAGCGCGAGGAAGCACTCGAGGATATGAAGAACCGTTGGGTAGAGGAGCAGAAGCAGGTTGCTGTGCTCACTCAGCAGTTGAAGGACCATCGAAGCAGAAGATAGGTTTTCGGTGAAAATGCTGCATTTACTACAGAAGAGTAAGAAAGCAGGGTTTGCATGAATCAGACAAATAAGAAAATTGAAGTGTTGTCGCCGGCAGGGTCGATGGAGGCTCTCCGTGCGGCAATTTCTGCCGGCTGCGACGCGATTTATATCGGTGGCAGCCGTTTTGGTGCGCGCGCTTATGCCGATAATCCGGAAGAGGATTTGCTTGTGCAGGGCATTCAGTACGCACATCGTCACAATGTGCGGGTATATCTCACGGTGAATACGCTGGTGAAGGAGACCGAGCTTCATGATGTCGTACCGTATCTAAAGCCTTACTATGAGGCCGGACTGGATGCGGTTATCGTGCAGGATTTGGGCGTACTTACAGAGATTGTGGAGCATTTTCCTGACCTTGCGATTCATGCGAGTACGCAGATGACAATCTTTCAGGAGAAGGCTTTGGAACTGCTTCCGAAGCAGGTAACCCGTGTGGTTCCTGCGAGAGAACTGACGATGCCGGAGATTGTAAGCTTGTCGCAGGCAAGCGATTTGGAAACCGAGGTGTTTGTGCATGGTGCGTTATGTTATTGCTATTCCGGGCAGTGTCTGATGTCGTCCATGATTGGCGGACGTTCGGGCAATCGCGGTCGTTGCGCGCAGCCATGTCGTAAGGAATATCGTTATTTCGAACATATAGAGGATGCGAAGAACAATCCATCCGGGGTAAAGACGACGTTTGGGCACAGAGAGTATGCCCTGAATCTGAAGGATCAGTGCCTGCTGTCTTATCTGCCGGAACTGATTGAGGCAGGTGTGGATTCACTCAAGATTGAGGGTCGTATGAAACGGCCGGAATATACTGCCATCGTGACCGGGATCTACCGCAAATGGGTGGACCGATTTTACGCACTTGGTGCATCCGCTTATCGCTCCTATGTGAAGGAGCATGTTGCGGAGCTAAAAGAGGATATGAACCGCATGGAGGATGTATTTAGCCGAGGAGAGTATTGGGACGGCTACGCAGGCGGACAGAAGGGACCGCACAGTATGGTATTCGGTCGCTCCGGACACATTGGTACGATTGTTGGAGAGGTTTCTGTAAATGCGGGGCGTACCCCAACCATTCTCCCGACCTTTACGATTTCTCCGGAAGCGGCTGATTTGATTGTGCTTCGTGCGAAAGATAAAGAAGGCCTTCTCGTCGATGTTGGCGAGTTGACACTTCCGAAGGATATTACCACATATCGTCCAAGGCCGATTCCGATTCGCTGGGACCACGTTCGCGGACCGGTGCCGGAGCGGGTAACCTTATATCGTGTTCGAAGAGATTTGGTGGAACGGGAGGTTCAGGAATCCTTCTTAAAGCACGAAAAACGGGAGAAGGTTGATCTGTTCTTTTTTGCTACACCGGGAGAACCGATGTGTCTTACGGTAAATGGGGAGCATTTTGGTGAAGCGGTTTCTATTACGGTAAGCGGAGCTGTCGTAGAGGTAGCAAAGGGACAGGAGAGCAGTGAGGAGCAGGTAAGAAAGAGCCTAATGAAAATGGGTGGCACCGAGTACGAAGCGGGTCACTGCGAGGTGAGCCTGGGAGAGCGGTGTTTTCTTCCGGTATCGGTGCTCAATTCGCTTCGCAGAGAGGCATTGGAAAGCTATACTTCGGAAATTGCTTTGCTTGACCGGCGCAAATGGCCGGCTCCGCATGTTGCATCGAATGGAACAGAGGACTTTGAGAACTCGTCATTATTGGTCAACAATTGTAATCGAACACTGAATAATATGCGTTCTACTGCAGTAGAACAAATAACGGTAATCACCGTCTCCAATCCGGAACAGGCCGGAGCGGTTTTGAAATATGCCAAGGAACGAAGAACCGACGCTGCCACCACCTTTCTGTTGATCGATATGGAGGGAAATGCGGAGCAGTCGCTCCGATTCGCTTCTTACGCAAGGGAATATCTGACCTTGGGACTGTTGCTTCCGAGAGCAACCAAGGGCAATCGATTGGGGCAGGTTATCAAGGAAGCCTCCCGACTGATGGAGGATTTTGATGTCCATGCGGTAATGGTGCGAAGCTTTGACCAATTAGCTTGGGCAAGAAAAGAAAAAGCAAAATGCGGCCTCACTGTCTTTTCGGACAGCACAATCCCTTTGATGAATCGAAGTGCTTCAAGGAGCTTACGAGCATTTGGCGTAACGAGCGGAACCATCAGTTTGGAGCTTCGGAAAGAAGAAATCACGAAGGAACTTGCGGAGGGAAATCTTCTGACGGTATACGGACGAACCGTACTGATGGTTTCCGAACAGTGCCTCAGTAAGAATAACGGTGTATGTGACCGCGCCGGCAAAGTGATGGGACTAAAAGATGGCGAGGGAGTCATCTTTCCGGTAAAGGCAGTTTGCAAGTATTGTTATAACATCATGTATAATGGACCGGTCTTGTCGCTGCTTGAAGAAGCGAGATATGCAGAAGAACTCGGTGCTCGCGGTGTTCGGTACGATTTCACACTGGAATGCGGATTGGATGTGGAAAATGTTCTCTACGGAAAACTCCCGGAGAAGGAATCCTATACCAAAGGCCATTGGAAGCGCGGCGTGGAATAAGGCGAATTTGCGAAAATCTCTCCTTGCGAAACGCTCGAAAATCATTTATACTATATTCAATTTTTGACACTGCAGGAGGTTCGACTATGGTTGAAGCGACGAGCTGTGGCGGTGTTGTTATTTTTCGAGGGAAGATTCTTCTGCTCTATAAGAACTTTAAGCAAAAGTATGAAGGCTGGGTTCTGCCAAAGGGTACGGTAGAAGAAGGAGAAACCCATTCGGAGACCGCTCTTCGAGAAGTAAAGGAAGAGTCGGGCGCCGATGCCACAATAATGAAATATGTGGGAAAGAGCCAGTATACATTTTCGACACCTCAGAATCAGGTGGTGAAGGATGTTCACTGGTATCTGATGATGGCTGACAGCTATTACAGCAAGCCACAGCGTGAAGAGTACTTTATGGATTCCGGCTTTTATAAGTACCATGAAGCGTATCACCTTTTGAAATTTTCCAATGAGAAGCAGATATTGGAGAAGGCATACGCAGAGTATCTGGAACTGAAGAAAGCGAATCGATGGGGTATGAAAAAGATGAACTAAGGTAATGCCGCTTTTTTTAAGCGGCATTTCTTTTGAAAGAAAGGATGCTTTAAAGCAATGGACAAGATAAAAGACCTGTTTCAAAAGAACAAAGAAATCATTATGTACCTGATTTTCGGGGTGCTGACAACGGCAATCAACTGGATCTGCTACATCGTTTGTACGGTTGTCTGCGGACTGGATGAGTCGAAGCTGCAGCTTACCATAAGCAATGCGATTGCCTGGACGGTGGCGGTCATTCTTGCGTTTGTAACGAATAAGCTTTATGTGTTTGAGAGCAAGGACTGGACGCCGTCGGTAGCAATCAAGGAAGGAGTTTCCTTTATCGGGGCCCGTTTATTTACCGGTATGATTGAGATTTTGATGCCGGCCGGACTGATGTCAATTGGACTCAATCAGGCCATATTTGGCGTAGAGGGTGCTGTGGCAAAGGCAATCACCAGTGTGCTTGTCATTATCTTAAATTACGTATTCAGTAAGCTGTTGGTGTTCCGAACAAAGAAGAATTCCAAGGATGAAGCAGAGACGGTTTCAAAGGCAGAGGCATAAGCGAGGTTTGTAGGACGATGAACGAATTATTGCAGAGTAAAGGTGTAGTTACGCTTCGGAAGGGCGAAGGACGAAGTCTGAAGGCCGGCGGTGCCTGGGTATATGACAATGAAATTGAAGCCTGTGTGATGACCGGTGAAAATGGCTGCATCGTTGAGGTGAAGGATTTCGACGGATATTTTATGGGACTTGGATTTATCAATAAAAACTCTAAGATTCGCGTTCGTATGTTGACAAGAAGAGAGCACGAGCTTTCGAGAGAGTTTCTGCATGCACGGTTGCAGACGGCGTGGGATTATCGAAAGATGACCGTGGATACGTCCAGTTGTCGCATCATTTTCGGCGACGCGGATTTTCTGCCGGGACTTACCGTAGACAAATTCTCCGACGTGCTTGTTGTGCAGAGTTTGGCACTCGGAATCGACCGCATGAAGAGTATGCTGTTAGAGGACCTGGTCGATATTTTAAAGAAGGACGGCATTGTGATTCGTGGCATCTTCGAGCGTAGCGACGCAAAAGTTCGTGAGTTGGAGGGAATGAAGCGCGAGAAGGGATTTCTTTCCGAGCCGTTTGATACCAAGGTGGAAATCGTCGAGAATGGCGTACACTATTATGTAGACGTGAAGGACGGACAGAAGACCGGTTTCTTCCTTGACCAGAAATATAATCGACTGGCAATGCAGCGTTTCTGTAAAGACAAGAAGGTTTTGGACTGCTTCACGCACACCGGCAGTTTCGCCCTGAATGCAGGAATCGCCGGTGCGAAGGAGGTTCTTGGTGTGGATGCCTCTGACCTTGCAGTCGCACAGGCTACGGAAAATGCGGCACTGAACGGTCTTTCCGACACCGTTAAGTTCGTCGCAGCGGATGTATTCGAGCTGCTTCCGGAATTGGAGAAGAAGGGTGAAAAGTTTGATGTCGTAATTCTCGACCCACCCGCATTTACAAAATCAAGAGAGGCAACGAGGGCAGCCATCAAGGGCTATCGTGAAATCAATATGCGCGGATTAAAATTGGTGAAGGATGGTGGTGTCCTCGCCACCTGTTCCTGCAGTCACTTTATGACGCCGGAGCTGTTCACGGAGACAATCGCGCAGGCGGCGAAGGCAGTACATAAGC
>DCGJ01000078.1 GCA_002315495.1 Lachnoclostridium sp. UBA1781
CACCGCCTCCTACTCGATTGAATTAGTTATTCTTCGTCCTCAAACTTAAGCTCTTCAAGGTCCTCTTCATCGAGATCCTCGTCTTCCTCAAGATCCTCATCATCCTCTTCGAACTCATCCAAATAGTCCGGAGTGCAGTAGCGATATACGGCATAAGCGATGCCTGCGATAACTACGATTGCACCAATGATGCTAAGCACGATAGCAACAACGTTACACTGCTTTTCTTCACAACACTTGTTCATATGATATCCCTCATTTCTGTACCGAAATTATTGTATCCTACTGGGATTCGGTACTCATCACCATTAGGTCTTTGTCTTGTGTAAATTATAGCACGGGAAAGGGCGGAATAACAACCGCATTTTCAAAAAAATCCAAAGAAGCTTCCGGTTACTGAATATCGGTCAAACCTAGTCTACTTTTACGAGTTTTGCGAACGAAGCCAGCATCTTTTTGGTGCCTGCCGGAAAATCCACGGTTACCTCATAGTCCTTGCTTCCCATTGTAATCGAAGTTACGGTGCCGATGCCGAACTTCACATGCTTTACCTTGTCGCCAACCCCATAGCCCAAGTCACCCGAAGGAGATGCGGTTGGTGTCGGAGTCTTGTACAAATCACTGCCACGCTTAATGCTGCTGCCGAGCAGAGCCTCCAAAGTGCCGGCGCTTTTTGCAGAAGCATCAAAAGATTTCTTTTTGATTGGCAGGTCGTCTGACAAAAAACTGTTATTGGAAAAGTTGTCCGGATTGGTTCGGCTATAATCGGAGCGGGTGAATTCGTCCTCGTACTTTGGCTTCGGTTTGCTGAAGGTTTCGTCCTCCGACAGATAACGACTGCCGCGGCTGCCTCTCATGGTAACAACGTGACGCGGCAATTCGCGAAGAAATCGCGATGGACGGTTATATGATTTCTCTCCACGCAGGAAGCGGCTGTTACAGTGGGAGAGGTGGAGTGTCTTCCTGGCACGCGTAATACCGACATAGCAAAGTCGACGTTCCTCCTCAATTTCCTCCTGGTCCAGTCCGCCAAAGTCGGACGGGAAGAGCCCTTCCTCCATTCCCACCATATAAACATGATCGAATTCCAAACCCTTCGCACTGTGGAGTGTCATTAGGGTAACCTTTTCCTCGTTCGGATCCATGGAATCGATGTCCGCAACCAAGGATACCTCGGAGAGAAATGCAGACAGACTCGGGTCTTCCGGATGTTCATCCTCGAAGGCAACGGCTTTGTTGATTAATTCCTGCAGGTTGGCAAGACGGTCGTCCTTCGTCTCGGGGTCGTCATTTAGCGTATCCCAATAGCCCGTATCCTCCAAAATGGTGTTAATCAACTGCTGCAGATTGCTTGTCTTCTGAACGTTTCGGAAACCTTCGATGGCTGCCACAAAACGCTCCAGCTTTTCACAGGCACGGGAAATGCCCGGGATGTTTCTGCATCGACGAATCGCTTCGAAGAAATCCAGTTCATGCTCGAGCGCATAGGCGTCAATGGCATCAATGGTGGCCAGTCCGATGCCGCGCTTCGGAACATTTATAATACGCTTAACCTGTTGGGAATCCACACCGTTATCCACGGTTCTAAGATAGGCAAGGCAGTCTTTGATTTCGCGTCTGGAATAGAAGTTGACGCCACCAACCAGGCGATACGGAATTCCCTGATATACCATCTGTTCTTCGATGGCACGGGACTGGGCATTGGTTCGGTAAAGTACGGCAAATGCTTCATAGCTTTCCTGGCCGCTCACAACGAGACGGGAAATCTCACCGGCGATATCTGCGGCCTCCCCGCGGTCGTCCTCATAGGTTGTGCAAATGAGCGGCTGTCCGTCCTCCTGCTGAGTCCGAAGGCGCTTGTCCTTTCGTGCCAGATTATGGCGAATGACCTCATTCGCCGCCGTTAGGATATTATTGGTGGAGCGGTAGTTCTCCTCTAACTTTATGACCTTGGTGTTCGGATAGACCTTTTCAAAGTCGAGAATATTGCGGATGTCCGCGCCACGGAATTTGTAAATGGACTGGTCGTCATCACCAACCACGCAGAGGTTATGCTCGATGTCACCGTCCTCATTTTCATAATTCGCAAGCAGGTGAATGAACTCAAACTGTGCTTTGTTCGTGTCCTGATATTCGTCTACCATAAGATACTGAAATCTCTGTTGATAGTAGCGGAGCGCTTCCGGGAACTCGCGGAACAGGCGTACGGTGTTCATTAACAAATCATCAAAGTCCATCGCGTTGTTTGCCTTTAGTTGCTTCTGGTACTCGGCATAAACCTTGGCGGTCATCTGATCACGGGCACTGTTTCCGATTGCCAGAAGATACTTCTCCGGCGGAATCAGTTCGTTCTTCGCATTGGAGATATCAATCATAAACGATTTCTCACGAATCTTCTTGGTGTCGATATTGAAGCGCTTACAGATTTCTTTGATTACGTTCTTGGAATCGTCGGTATCGTAAATGCTGAAGTTCCGATCGTATCCCAAAAGCTCCCCGTGGCGACGCAAAAAACGGGCACAGGTAGAGTGGAAGGTGGATACCCACACATCCTCGGAACCATAGCCAATCAGCGAATCGACACGGTCTCGCATCTCCTTGGCGGCCTTGTTGGTAAATGTGATTGCCATAATGCGGTAAGGATTCACATCCAATTCATCAATTAAATAGGCAATGCGGTGCGTAATGACGCGGGTCTTTCCCGAGCCGGCTCCCGCAAGGATAAGAAGAGGTCCCTTGTCATGAAGGACTGCCTCTCTTTGTTCGTTGTTTAATCCATCCAGATTCGTCATGGCGATAACTCCCTTTCAACATCGGTTTACGCATAATCAAAGTAGAAAAAGTATAGCATAAGGCCCTGCTTTTCTCAAGGGAGAAAGCAGTGAAAATGGGGGCATGGGACGAAAACGCCCCATACGAAAGACGGTATGAATGCCACGAAATACTCTTGCAAATTGTTGACATGTGGTTTTGAAAACCTTATAATAGATAGGGTGGAACTATGAGAAAAGGAGAATTGGTTGCGATGGAAAATCAACAGAAGCATTGGGAAGAATTTTGTCAGCATTTGCTCGATCATCTGGCTACCCAACAGTTTATTAAACCAAACGAGTTGCCGGGAATCGACTTGTATATGGACCAGGTAACGACCTTTATGGATGAGCACTTGGAAACCACGAAGCGGTTTGAAAGTGACAAGCTGCTCACGAAGACGATGATTAACAACTACACGAAAAGTGGGCTGCTTCCAAGTCCCGTGAAGAAGAAATATACGAAGGACCACATGTATCTTTTGACCTTCATTTACTATCTCAAGACCTTGCTTTCCATTGAGGATATTCGCAATTTGTTACAGCCGATGACCGAGAATTTCTATGGGAAGGAAAATGATGTCCGCTTCCAGCAGATTTACGAAGAAATCTTCCGTGTATGCTCCGGCACCTCGCAGGATACGCACAAGGATGTCATGAAGAAGTTTGAGGAGAGCTGTTCCGCATTTGACGACGTCGGAACGGAGGAGCAGAAAGAGTTTTTGAAGATGTTCTCCTTTGTGAGTATGCTAAGCTACGATGTCTATCTGAAGAAGCAGATGATTGTCAGTGTCATTGATGAATTTGTGAAAAATGTACCGACCGATGATGCGAATCAGAAGGAAGATAAGAAATAAGCGCAAGAAAAAAGAACCAGCTCAATGGTTCTTTTTTTGTACTTATTCTGTTTTGTTGTCACTGTTCAAACGGCCGAAGACAAGCTCGTAGCCGTCGTTTCCGTAAGTGAGAGAACGATTGACACGGCTGATGGTAGCGGTGCTTGCACCGGTCTTCTCGGCAATGTCCAGGTAGGTTTTGTGCTCCTTTAGCATAGCAGCAACCTCAAATCTCTGTGCAATCGTCAAAATCTCCTGAATCGTGCAGACATCCTCTAAAAATCGATAACATTCATTCACATCTTTTAAGGTAAGCAAAGCTTCAAAAAAATGATCCACCGCAGGGGTGTGAATATCTTTACTCATGATTAACCTCCCAAAAAGGAAACATAATTCGCCTCGGACAGGGTTGCTCGAGGGATATTCACATTGTAACACTTCACAGAGCTAAAGTAAAGTGCCCGAATTGATTTATTGAAATTTTAGAATTTTTATGGTTTAATTGAAGGTGGATAAGTTTACGAATAAAGGAGTACGCCAACAGCCAATCATCCACGAGGAATAGGGCAGATGGCGGGAAGAAGAATGAAAAAAGGAAGTATTGTTCAGGGTGTGGTGGAATACACCGCATTTCCAAATAAAGGCGTGGTTCACGTGGACGGCGAGAAGGTGACAATTAAGGGATGTCTTCCGGGTCAAACGGTGGAGGCCAGAATTACCAAGGGCAGCACCGGAAAGGCGGAAGGGAATCTTTTGCAGGTGCTTTCGCTGTCTCCGAAGGAGTGTGAAACGCCGCTTTGCGAGCATTTTGGTCAGTGTGGAGGATGTTCTCTACAGAGGCTTCCTTACGAGGAGCAGTTAAGGTTAAAGGAAGGACAGGTTCGACGCCTGATTGAAAAGTATCTGGCTGAGGACGGGGAATGGTTACCGACCCTGGGCTCGCCGAAACAGTTCGATTATCGAAATAAGATGGAGTTTTCCTTTGGCGATGAGTATAAGGGAGGACCGCTGGCGCTGGGACTTCACAAGAAGGGAAGCTTTTTTGACCTGATTACAACGGAGCATTGCAGATTGATGCATGAGGATTTGCGTCAGGTGTTTGATACGGTTTTTTCGTGGGCGAAGGAGGAAGATCTCCCGTTTTACCATCGGATGCAGAAGGAGGGAGTGCTTCGGCATTTGCTTCTGCGACGTGCCGAGAAGACCGGGGAGATTCTGATTGACCTGGTTACCACAACACAGCAGGATTTAAACCTTGGCGGGCTTTTGGAGCGTCTGTTAAAGCTGGAGCAGGAAGGAAAACTTTCCGGTACGATCGCGGGTATCCTGAATACGAAAAATGACATGGAGGGCGATGCCATCGTAAATCAGGGAACCGACATTTTGTACGGCAGAGATTACATTTACGATGAACTTCTCGGGCTTCGCTTTAAGATTAGTATCTTTTCGTTCTTCCAGACCAATTCGCTTGGGGCGGAAGTGTTGTATGACAGTGTTCGCCGCATGGTAGGGGCGCAGGAGGGCATTTTGTTCGACCTGTACAGCGGAACCGGTACCATCGGTCAGCTGCTTGCACCGGTTGCGAAGAAAGTCATTGGCGTTGAACTGATTCCGGAAGCAGTGGAGGCCGCTAAGGTAAATGCGGCACAGAACGGCCTTACAAACTGTGAGTTTTTGGCCGGCGACGTACTGAAGATGCTGGATGTGATTACTGATCGTCCGGATTATATTGTACTTGACCCGCCACGTGAGGGTGTGGTGCCAAAGGCATTAAAGAAGATATTGGACTACGGTGTGGATTCGTTGGTTTATATCTCCTGCAAGCCGACTTCGCTTGCACGCGATCTGCCGGAATTCCTGGCGGCAGGGTATCGTATGGTGAAAGTCCAGTGTACGGATATGTTTCCGCAGGGAAATAATATAGAAACTGTAGCTTTGCTTACAAAGTTATCATAAAGGTTAGGAGTAAAAGAAATGGGAAAGAAGCTTCTTTGTATTTTGTTGTGTTTTATGCTGGTGCTGAGCCTTGCAGGATGTGGTGAGGAGAACAAGAAAAACAGTCGTGGTGCGATTGAAGAGAACGATTCGAAGGAGCCGAGTGGTTCTAAGACAGACGAGCCGACGGTGACCGAAACGAACGAACCGACGGCAGAGCCAACCAAGGAACCGACCAAGGAACCGACTCCGGAGGTAACGAAGGCGCCGGAACGTGTGAAACTCGATGCAACCGAGATTTATAAGCAGATGTCGCAGAGCGTTGTGCAGCTTAACATTTACGATGCTTCCGGTACATGGACCTCTCTCGGCTCAGGCTTCTTTATTGACAAAGAGGGCACCATTATTACCAATTATCATGTCATTAACGGTGCGGACAGTATCGTTGCAAATGATTACAATGACCATAGTTATAAGGTAACTCAGATTCTCGGTTATGATGAGGACCTGGATATTGCGTATGTAAAAGTGGATGCAAAAACCACGCCGGTTACTCTGTACCGCGACAAGATTCAGGTTGGTGAGACCGTATACACGCTTGGAAGTTCGGAAGGCTTTACCGGTACCTTTTCTGACGGCATCGTATCAACCGCTTCCAGAAAAGTATCCGGTGTTGACTGTATTCAGATTACCGCACCGATTTCTCACGGTAATTCCGGCGGCCCTTTGATTAATGCATATGGCGAGGTTATCGGTATCAACTCCATGTTCTATGTAGAAGGACAGAACCTGAACTTTGCCATTAACATTAATATGATTGATGAAATTGATCTTTCTTCTCCGGTTACCATGGAGCAGTACGCAAGCGCACACCGTGATGACACGCCGGCAGATACCGGAACTCATAACTATACCATCATTTATCACGAAAATGACGACGGTATGGAGGTATATGATAACTGTAGCTACATTGAGTGGGAGGATAATAATACTCCGTCGGATGCGGACGAGCTGGTAAATGGTCAGTTTATGGCTGCATATGTGGACAAATCCGATCTCGATGTATTCTCTATTACAGTGGACCATGATACCACTCTGTATATGGCTGTTCAGCCGTATTGGAAGGATGATAACGGCTTTGTTACAGCTGCACTTTGTGACGAGGATTTTATGGTTTATACCAACGCCGAAGGGAAGGAATTGTATTTTACCGAGTTTGATGAAGAGAACGAATGGTATTACATTGAAATTGAAGTTCCTGCCGGTACCTATTACATTGGGGTATATTACGAGGACAATTCGAAGTATGATTGGGCGTACTATCGTGTCGGTGCACAGTGGGAATAATTAGGGAGTGAAGAGTTACGGATGAATATGGAATTTGTCGATCGGACGGAGGATGATGCTATCCTGGAATCCGATGCAAATGGGGTACTGACTCTGGCGGAGAAGGTTACACTTTCTCCCGGAGCGGATGCACTAAAGAAACGAAAGCAGGATGAGATTCTTGGACCTGTGGAATGGGGACCGGAAAAGAAGGGCTTTCGATGTCTGATTGGAGCTCTCATTTCCCTGTTGGGAGTATTATCCTTCTTTACGATGTTTCTAAATGATGTTTCGGTAGGAACGTGGGGAGGATTGGTCGCGAATTCGGAAAAGACCATGGCCTCCTGGCAGGTGCTGGTGGCCGAATTTGCCGCTACCCTTGTGTGCTTTACGGGATTTTTCCTGTTTGGACGGGGATATCTGAAAAGAGGCGGAGCCAATTGTCTTTTTCGGGTTGGTTTTCGTGAAATCGGAGACATGACCGCAGGCGAGCGAAAAGCCATGCATATGCAGGGCTTTGATGCAGCAGAGCATCATCGCAGCATTATCGTTTACAATATGGAGCGAACGATGCAGTACTATCAGAAAAAGGGTATTATCGGTCTGATTATGGTGATTGCCGGCGGAATCGGAGCAGCGATGTCTGCGAACATACTGGGACTCGCAGCTACGTTTTTGTGTATGATATGCGCAGTAATCGGCTTTGTGTGGGTGTTTGACTGGCGTGTCAATGCGCCGACGTTACTGTCTGTTTTTTACTCCCGCAAGCTAAGACGTAGGAATCCGTTTGAGGAGCTGATTCTGAACGAAGCAATGCATATTCAGCTTCAGGAGGAAGAAAGGAAATATAACAATTCCGTGGACGAGGTGGCGGACGAAAAGCGAAAGAAAACCCGTGAGGACCGACGACGTCGCCTGATGGAGATGCGTGTGGCACAGGGAATGGACGAAGAAGAGGCAGAAGTCATCGGATACCGCGAGGAAGTGGAGAAGGGTGACGTAGATGAGCAGCTGGCGGCCCTTTTTAAGGACCTGAAGCGGGAACACCCGATTTTGGTAAATGCGGAGCCGGAGATGGACGCATGGGAACCGGAGGAGCCGATTGCGAGGAAGCCGGAGAACAATACGGAGAAACCGATTGCGAAAAAGCCGGAAGTTAATCCGACAGAGCTTGTCATAGATTCGATGTTTGACGAGACCCCGGCAGCGGAGCCGGAGCCGGAATGGACAACGGACGACGAGGCACTTCGTGTGGACAAGCAGACGGACGAGGATTGGGAGTACTGGGAAAAGTACTACCACAAATAGAGCATTTTCAAGATGCTTATGGGATGTAACGAATGTATGGTGGAAGCACTTTACATAGGGGCAAATGCACCAAAACTAATTGTATAAGGAGGAGTTTACAATGTTAAGAGTAGGTATGTTAACAAGCGGCGGTGACGCGCAGGGACTCAACGCAGCAATGCGAGGTGTGGCAAAGGTTTTGTATCAGAAACTTGGAAGTGACGTGGAGATTTACGGCATTTTGGAAGGTTATCGTGGACTGATTAACCGGAACTATCGTCTGTTAAAGCCGGAGAATTTCTCGGGTATTTTGACCGAGGGCGGTACGATGCTTAAGACCTCCCGTGTTCCTTTTAAGTCTCTTACGACAGGGGATGAGGAAGCAAAGGCAAAGATTGAATCCATGATTGAGACCTACAAGTATCTCCAGCTGGACTGTCTTGTCATTCTTGGTGGAAACGGTTCGCATAAGACCGCGAATCTGTTGTCTGAAAGAGGACTGAATATTATTACGCTTCCGAAGACGATTGATAATGATTTGGCAGTTACCGATATGACGTTTGGATTCTGGTCTGCAGTTAATGTAGCAACCAATACCATTGATGCCATTCATACGACCGCGGCCTCCCATAACCGTGTATTTATCATTGAAATTATGGGCCACAAGGTAGGCTGGATTGCGCTTTACGCCGGTATGGCAGGCGGCGCTGATGTCGTGCTTCTTCCGGAGATTAACTACGATGTGAAGAAGGTAAATGAGGCCGTTATGGACCGTGTACGCAGCGGTAAGAATTTCACGATTATTGCGATTGCA
>DCGJ01000158.1 GCA_002315495.1 Lachnoclostridium sp. UBA1781
TCAGCTTGTAAAGAAAATGAAACAGTTAGAGGAGGAAGGACGAATTAAGGAAGGTCATAAAATCCTGATTATTCCTTCCATCAATCCTTACTCCGTAAACATTCAGAAGCGCTTCTGGCCGACTGACAACACCGATATTAACCGTATGTTTCCGGGGTATGACATGGGGGAAACAACGCAGCGAATTGCGGATGGCGTGTTCAAGGAAATAATGGATTATAAGTACGGAATCCAGTTCACATCCTTTTATATGCCGGGAGACTTTATTCCCCATGTGCGGTATATGAAGGAGGGATTTACCACGAAGGAAGAGGCAGCCAAATTCGGCCTTCGTTACATCGTGGAGCGAAATGTACGCCCTTACGATACCGCAACGCTGAATTATAACTGGCAGGTGTGGGACACGATTGCATTTTCACTGTATACAAATACCACAGATCGCATCAGTGAGACGGGAGCCGGACAGGCGGTTCTTGCGGTCATGAATTTTATGGCAAATAACGGAATCATCAAGTATGGTGCAATCGGAGATTCGCATCAGCGATTTGTAAATGACACGGAGATGATTTCTGTGCGGACTGAGAAATCGGGCTTCTTCCAGCCACTCGTTAAAACCGGGGAAAAGGTGGAGGCAGGACAGCCACTGGCGAACATCATGAATCCGTATGAGGGAACAATCATGGAAACCTTATATGCACCGCTTAACAGTACGGTTTTCTTCCTGCACAATGCACCACTTACCTATGCCAATACGGCGGTCATCAAGCTGCTACAGGAAGAATAGCAGGAAAAAGCTGAAAGAAATAACGAGAATAAAAAAGGACAGAGGGTGAGAGATTACCCTCTGTTTTTGTTCTCGGAAAAATCACAAAATATAAATGGAAATCCCATGGATACTTGTATATAATGGGAATCACGGAATTATGATACGAAAAGGATGATCCTATGAACAGAAGCGTTTTAAAATGGTATCCGAGGATTGCTGCGATTGCATTACTCGCATTTACGATATATGTGTGTTTGGATACGTTTGTTTTGTCAACGAAGTGGAGTCCGGAGGGCGGCGAGAATCAGACACTGTCAAGAGAAGACCTGGCAGCCTCTATGGCAGTTGATAAGCCTACCGGTGCAGCAGACCCTTCTCCTACACCAAATGCGAACCTGACGACAGAACCAACGCCGACTCCGAGTGGAGAACAACAGGTGGTTTCCAACGACCACTATTATTCTGACGGAAAGATTACCGTTACGATTTCGACCGCCCGCGCATATAACACAGACTTCTATATTGCGGATGTTGTGGTGAGTTCTCCGGATTATATAAAGACGGCTTTGGCGAATGACACTTATGGTAAAAATATCAAGGCAAAAACTTCCGATACGGCATCGCAGAATAATGCGATTCTCGCAGTGAACGGAGATTATTACGGAGCTCGCGAAACCGGCTATGTTGTGAGAAATGGAGTTTTGTATCGCTCCTCGAAAACGGAGGGCTCCGACGCACTTGCTATCTTAGCAGACGGCAGCCTGAAGATTGTGGATGAGAATCAGGTGTCCTGTCAGGAGCTTATGGATATGGGCGCCTGGGATGTACTTTCCTTCGGACCGGGACTTGTGATTGACGGAGAAATCTCGGTTGATGAGGACGAAGAAATCGGTCATTACCAGCACAATAATCCACGCACAGCGATTGGCCAAATCGGCCCGCTTCATTATGTCTTTGTGGTATGTGACGGAAGAACCTCCGAAAGCTACGGAATCACATTACTTCAGGAGGCGGAATTTATGAAGTCGCTTGGTTGTGTTCAGGCGTATAACCTGGATGGCGGTGGTTCCTCTACCTTGTACTTTAATGGAAATATCATTAACAAACCGACTGCCGACGGAAAGACATTCGGAGAAAGGAAGGTGACCGACATTGTCTACATCGGATATTAAGGGATACGAACCTTCCACTTCAGACGTTACCGCGTCGGAGAACGAGAATGCCAAAACGGATATGAGCTAGGCGTATCATCGTGCCATCAACTATTTCTATGCCTCTATGGGCTGTCTGGCATTTGCCTGCGTATACGAGCTTTTCGGACATGGTGTAATGTCTTACCATATGTTACTGGCATTTTTGGGACCGCTTGTTCTGGGCGTGTTTCCATGCACGATAATCTATCAGCTTCAAAAGCATGGGAAGCAGCCTGTGATGGGAAGCGGTGCATTTGCGAACATGCTCTGGGCCACCGGGGTCGCCTTTGCTACGATGGGCGCGATTGTGCAGGGAGCGCTTGATATTTATGGTACGACAAACCATCTGATATATGGTTATTTGATTGTGGCACCGGTGTGCCTTATTGCCGGTGTGATAGGGCATATTTTGGAGAGATAATACATGATTTATGCAGTCGTTTTTCTGATTTTTCTGAGTGTGTGCTGTTATGCATACTTACTGCTTGCACGTTTTGTGGGAGTGGTTTATCCACGTAACGATGAACGGAAGCATTTCATTTTGAAACGCACGCTACTTACCTGTGCTTTGGCAATCGGTATCGTTGGTGCCTGTATTCTATGTGACTATATCCTGGCATTTTTTGTTCAGGCGGGAATGCTGGCAATTTTGGTGGAGTTCGTTAACTGGGGGATGCTAATCGCATCCAAATGCACGAAAGACAAAAATAAGCGCATTTTCGCGAAATGGCGGACCATCTTTCGGCTGAGTCTGATTCCGCTCTGTGGAGCGCTTATTTTGGTGTTATACGGGGCTTATCACATTCGGGACGTGAAGCAAACGGAATATACCATCGAGAGCAGTAAGCTTTCGGAGAATCTGGATGTGGTTATGATTTCGGACCTGCATTATCCTCTTACCATGTCGGAGGAGCGCTTGCAGGAGATTGCAAACCGCATCTCTAACGTAAAACCGGACATGGTGCTTCTTTGCGGAGACCTTTGTGACGAGGGAACGACAAAAGAAGAGATGGAATATATGTTCCGGACACTCGGGAGCATTGATACGAATTACGGAGTGTTTTATGTGTACGGGAATCACGACGCACAGCTGTATTCTACGAACCGTGCATATACGGAGGCGGAGATGGAAGCCACAATGTCCCTCGTTGGAATCGGTTCTCTTGTGGACAAGGCAGTGACGGTGCGCGAGGATATTACGCTTGTGGGACGACAGGACTATAGTCGAAGCCGTGAGGCGCTTCGCGAGGTTCTCGCAGGAGCTGACACAAGCAGCTTCGTCATTGTGATGGATCATCAGCCGCAGGAATATGAAATCGACCGGGAAAATGGGGCGGACCTTGTCCTTTCGGGGCACACGCACGACGGGCAGGTATTCCCGGCGGGGTGGATTATTTCCCTGTTTCATATGGCTGATGTGACGGTCGGCATGGAGCATTTTGGCGACACCACAGCCATTGTATCTTCCGGTATGGTTGGATGGGGATTTCCGATTCGAACCCAGGGGGATTCGGAGTATGTACTGGTTCATTTGAAGGCGAAATAGAGCATTTTTCGTAGGTAGACATTTTCGAAAATGTTGTGTATAATTATTGGGACTGTGAATATAAACAGGAAAAGAAACTGGGAGGCAGATTATGTCTATATTCGGTACTGAAATCGGTATTGATTTGGGAACGTCGAATGTTCTCGTATATATAAAAGGCAAGGGTGTTGTTTTGGAGGAGCCGAGTGTCGTTGCATACGATCGTGAAACCAACAAGATTAAAGCCATTGGAGAGGAAGCTCGTCAGATGCTTGGAAGAACGCCGGGCAACATTGTGGCGATTCGCCCGCTGAAGCAGGGTGTTATTTCCGATTATTCCGTAACGGAGCGTATGATTAAGTACTTCATTCAGAAGGCCATTGGACGCAGAAGATTCCGTAAACCGGCGGTAAGCATTTGCGTACCAAGCTCTGCAACGGAGGTTGAGAAGAAGGCGGTAGAGGATGCAACCTATGAAGCAGGTGCACGCTCGGTTGAGATTATCGAGGAGCCGATTGCGGCAGCCATCGGAGCCGGAATCGATATCGGCAAATCCTGCGGTAACATGATTGTGGATATCGGCGGTGGTACGACCGATATCGCGGTGATGTCTCTCGGTGGTGCCGTTGTCAGCCATTCCGTAAAGATTGCCGGCGATGACTTTGATGATGCAATTGTTCGATATATGAGAAAGCGTCACAATCTTTTGATTGGCGAAAGAACCGCAGAAGAGATTAAGATTAAAATCGGTGCCTGTTATCGTCGTCCGGAGACACTGTCCATGGAGGTTCGCGGACGTAACCTCGTTACCGGACTTCCGAAGACCATCAGTCTGACTTCCGATGAAACCGAGGAAGCACTGAAGGACGTAACGGCACAGATTATTGACGCCATTCATACTGCACTTGAGATGACTCCGCCGGAGCTTGCAGCGGATATCGCAGACCGTGGTATTGTACTCACCGGTGGCGGTTCTCTGCTTTATGGACTGGAGGACCTCATCGAGGAAAAGACCGGTATTAATACGATGACAGCAGAGAATACCATGCGTTGTGTAGCCATCGGTACCGGTAAGTATGTTGAGATGACCAATAGCAGAAAGCGTCGTATGCTGATTTAAGAATATGGACGCATTTTGAAAGAAATGTATCGAAAACTCCGGGGCAGGGCTTCGGAGTTTTCATTTCAAAAAGGGGATTATACATGAGCGAACAAAGAGAAGGTTACATTGGGAGAATCGTGTTTCGAAGTCCGGAGACGGGCTATACCGTGTTTGCCCTGATGGAACCGGAGGCAACCGAGGAAATGACCTGCGTCGGAAGCTTTCCGGTGATTACCGAGGGTGAATATGTGCTCGTCGAGGGGGAATTTACGAATCATGCCATCTACGGACAGCAGCTCTCGGTAAGCCGTATGGAGGCAAGAAGACCACAGACACGCGAAGCGATGCAGCGGTATTTAGGGTCCGGTGCAATCAAGGGCGTGGGCCTTACACTGGCAACGAGAATTGTGCAGCATTTTGGTGATAAGACCTTTGATATATTGGAGCGGGAACCGGAGCGACTTGCGGAGGTGCGCGGAATCAGCCAGCGCATGGCGCGTGAGATTTTCGCTCAGTTTAACGAGAAACGGGCCCAGCGTGAGGCAATGATGTACCTTCAGAAGTATGGCATTTCCCCGGGGCTTTCCGTGAAGATTTATGCAAAATACGGGGAACGTTTGCAGGAGGTCTTAGAAACCAATCCGTATGTTTTAACGGAAGACATTAAGGGGGTTGGGTTTAAGATTGCAGACGAGATCGCCCGTCGTATGGGTGTTTCGAGTGATTCGGAATTTCGACTTCGTGCAGGACTTTTGTACACCCTTCAGACCGCTGCCACGAACGGGCACATGTATCTTCCGTTAGAGCGCCTTTTGGAAGGTGCAAAGGAGAACCTGGAGGCCGATGATACGGTTTTGTTACATGAACTGGACGGACTCGCTTTAGACCGCAAGATCATTCGGAAGATGCTGACGGTAGACGACCGAATGGAAGAACAGATTTATCTTTCTGCCTATTACTACACGGAACTCGCCGTAGCTCGTATGCTTCATGATTTGAACATCCACTACCGGGTATCGAAGGAGGATGTCGACAGGAAACTCGCCAAAATGGAGAAGGACCAGAACATCGCCTATGACGAGGTCCAGAAAAATGCGGTATACGAGGCCGCACATTCCGGCCTGTTTGTTCTGACCGGAGGCCCGGGTACCGGTAAAACTACGACCATCAATGCAATCATCCGCTTCTTTGAAGAGGAGGGCCTGGATATTCTTTTGGCCGCTCCGACCGGACGAGCCGCGAAGCGTATGACAGAAGCAACCGGGATGGAAGCCAGAACGATTCATCGTCTTTTGGAGGTTACCATGGTGCCAAACGACGAGTCCAACGGCTGTTATGGTCGTAATGAGAGCAATCCTCTCGAGACTGATGTTGTGATTATCGATGAAACTTCGATGGTGGATATTTTCCTGATGAACGCGCTTCTAAAGGCGATTCTTCCGGGAACCCGACTGATTCTGGTCGGTGACAGCAATCAGCTTCCGAGCGTGGGACCGG
>DCGJ01000004.1 GCA_002315495.1 Lachnoclostridium sp. UBA1781
CCTGCGAATATACCAACAGCTTTTTAAAATTCTTCCCAACGGATGAAATTATCTTAAATATTGATGCGGACCATCTGGATTTCTTCAAAGACCTGGATGATATCCGTCATTCCTTCCGTATGTATGCGGAGCGTCTTCCGGAGAAGGGCATTTTGATTATTAACGGAGAGATTCCGAACGTATCCGAAATCACCCATGACCTTCCTTGCGAAGTGAAGCTGTACGGTCTCCTTCCGGATGAGTACGACGGCATCGGTCGCATGGCCTGCCCGTTCCATTATGCCGCTAACCATGTTACCTTTGACGAGCTCGGTCGTCCGACCTACGATTTGTGGATTGACGGACAATTTGCCGACAAGGTAACACTCGGTGTTATCGGAATTCACAACGTATCCAACTCTCTCGCAGCTATTGCGGAGGGTGCACATCACGGCATCGACCTGGCTACGATGAAGCGTGCACTTTTGTCCTTCACCGGCACTGAGCGTCGTTTTGAGAAGAAGGGCATGCTTGGCGGAATTACCGTCATTGACGACTATGCACATCATCCGACGGAGGTGAAAGCAACCCTCAAGGCTGCAAAGAGCTATCCGCACAACAATATCTGGGTGGTTTTCCAGCCACACACCTACACGAGAACCATCGCACTTCGTCCGGAATTCGTGGACGCACTGTCACACGCAGACAAGATTGTCTTAGCAGACATCTATGCGGCTCGCGAGGTCAATACCGGCGAGATTTCCAGCAAGGATCTTCGCGATGATTTGACAAAACTCGGAAAAGAAGCCTATCATTTCCCGACCTTCGAAGAAATCGAAAAATTTCTTTTGAAAAATTTAATCGACGGCGATTTGTTGATAACTATGGGCGCCGGAGACATAGTAAACGTGGGAAATCACCTTCTTGGCAAGTAGTTATCAAAGTTATCCACAACCATGGGCTACACCTGTGGTTGTGGATATTTTTTTGCAAATGCCCCTTGAAACAGTGGTTTTTGCATAGTTATCCACATTTTCCACATTCGAATTCTACTGCCCGCGACCCCTTTTGGGGCTCTTTACAAACCTATTTTCTTGGGTTAAAATAGCCAAGCATTGAGGGGAAAATGACGCTATTATTGAGGAAACAGGGGTAGGATTAGGTAATGTGTAAAGTAGTACTAAAAAACGGAAGCCGCCGGGCTGTAACGGAAGTCCCGGACCGCTTCATTCATGAATATTTGGCCGATGCGAACGGCAGTTATTTGAAGTTGTATCTGCTGCTCTTGCACCTGATGCAGACCAACGGAGACTTCCATATTCCGGCCATCGCGGAGCGATTGGACTGGTCTGAGGCAGATGTAAAAAGGGCCATGAATTACTGGCGTAAGAAGGGCATTTTGGACTATCGTCTGAACGAGAAGGACGAACTCACCCACATCGAGATGAATGATTTGATGTCCGATGAAACCAAACCTGCGAGCGGGCATTTGGCTGAGGATTCGGGTGAAGCAGCCTTCCGGGCACAGCCGACAGAAGGAACGGAGCCCGTAGAGCCGGCGAAACCAAAACGTCCGAGAACGGTACTCTCCGATCCGAACAAGGAACGATATCAGAAGTGCGAGGAAATCTTGGGGATTACATTAGACAAAGGACATCTGGACCTAATCAGCTGTCTGCACGACGAATGTCATTTCAAGGATGATCTTCTTTATTATCTGTTCGAGTATTGCAGGGAGATTGGAAAGACCAATCCGAGATACATGGAGACCATTGCGGTCCAGGGCTGGTTTAACAATAACATTACAACCAAGTCCGCTGCCATGAAGGCCACGCAGAAGTATCGCGACGACACCCGCGTGATTATGGATACCTTCGGAATCTCCGGGCGTGTTCTCGGCTCCAAGGAGCTCGAATATGTGGATATCTGGGTAAACGGATGGGATATGCCAACCGAACTAATTGAGCTCGCCTGTGCTAAGACACTCGAGCAAACCGGAGGCGCAAAGTTCGTTTATGCGAACAGTATTCTCGAAAAGTGGCATAATAACGAAATTCATACCGTTTCCGAGGCAAATCTTTTAACTCAGGAACACAAGGATAGTCTTGAAAAAAACAAAAAAACTGATAAGATAAATAGGGAAGCGCAGAAACCGAAGGCAGGAAGCTTTAACGACTTCGACCAGCGCGACTACCCTGAGGAGCAATGGAACGAGATGATGTCCAAGCTTCGTAAATGGGATTAGGAAGCATTTGGCTTCTTAAAGGATAAAAGGGTGTGAGGACTCGCCTCGCACGATGGATAGACATGTATTGGAGGGCAGCATGGCACTGACGAATTCCGAATATGAACTCATTATGCGTGAGTACGACGAGCTTCGCATGGCTCAGGTTACCGCACAGCAGAAGCGTCGGGATGAAGTGTATGCGGCTCTTCCTGTTTTAGAGGAGATTGACGAGCAGTTGATTCACGGCTCCATTCAGGCAGCCAAGCTTTCCTTTATGGGCAATGATTCCGCGCTCGAGAACCTGGCTGAAACCAATGCGCGCCTTTCCGAGCAGAAGAAGGAGCTGATGGTTCGCGGCGGATTTCCGGCGGATTACCTGGAACTTCGCTATCGCTGCTCTATCTGTAAGGATACCGGCTTTATTAAGCATCACCCTTGCCGTTGCTACAAGCAGGCGGTGATCGAGCATTTTTATATGGACAAGGGCCGTCGGGACCTCTTGGACCGCGAGAACTTCAGCACGTTTGATCCTACCCTGTTTAGCAAGGAACGTTACGACGATTCCGAGGAGCAGAGTAATTACGATGTCATGATGGAGAACGTTGCAAACCTAAAGGATTATTGTGCGAACTTTGAAAAGAAGAAGCGCAACCTGATGATTTACGGCAACACGGGAGTCGGCAAGAGTTTTCTTACGAACTGTATGGCAAAGGCTTTGCTGGATCGCGGATTTACGGTAATTTCCATCTCTGCGATTCGATTGTTTGAACTGTTGGAGAAGACGCATTTTCATAAAAATGACGAGGATGTGGCGCAGAGCTTTCGGGATACCGATTTACTGACCGACTGTGATCTTTTGATTATCGATGATTTGGGCACTGAAGTGAGCACGAATTTCACGAAATCGCAGTTATTCGATTTGATTGAGACGCGCTTCCATCTGAATAAACCGATTGTACTTTCCACAAACTTAAATCTGGACCAGATTCGTATGCGCTACAGCGACCGCATCTCGTCCCGTCTCTTCCTTTACACACTGGTTTGGGTGAAGGGCGAGGACCTTCGCATCAAGAAACAGATGCTTTAATTCGATTATTGCTTATAGGCGAATAATACATTTTCAAGGAGGATGAACTATGTCACAAGAAGACAAGCTCATTGATTACGCTTCCTACGGACCTCTTGGCATCATTGCCATGGAGAGCAGCAGGGAGATGGGTGACAAGGTGAATGATTACATTGCTTCCTGGCGCGGAAACCGTCGGAACAAGTACAACAATCACCCGGAGAACGAAGGTTACTCAAAGGACAATTACCTGATAAATGTAAAGTGTCCTCGTTTCGGTACCGGTGAAGCAAAATGCGTCATCAACGAAACCGTACGTGGTAAGGACATTTACATTTTGGTAGACGTAGTAAACTACAGTCTCACCTACAAGGTATGCGGAAACATCAACCACATGTCTCCGGACGATCACTTTGCAGACCTGAAGCGTGTCGTAGCTGCGATGAGCGGTAAGGCAAGACGTATCACGGTTATTATGCCATTCCTTTACGAGAGCCGTCAGCATAAGCGTTCCACCAGAGAATCCTTAGACTGTGCGCTTGCACTTCAGGAGCTGGTTCGCATCGGTGTTGATTCCATTATCACCTTCGACGCACATGACCCTCGTGTACAGAATGCAATTCCGAATCACTCTCTTGAGAATGTACAGCCGGTTTACCAGTTCACGAAGGCGCTCCTTCGTAACGTACCGGACCTTCAGATTGATTCCAAGCATTTGATGATTATCAGCCCGGATGAGGGCGCTATGGGACGTGCCGTTTACTTTGCAACCGTACTCGGTGCAGATATGGGTATGTTCTATAAGAGACGCGACTACTCTACCATCGTGGATGGTCGCAATCCGATTGTTGCTCATGAGTTCCTGGGTGACGAGTTGGACGGCAAGGATGTTATTGTCATCGACGATATGATTTCCTCCGGCGAAAGTATGCTGGATGTTGCCAAGGAATTAAAGAAGAGAAATGCGGGCCGCATCTTCGTATGCTCCACCTTTGGTCTCTTCACGAACGGACTTGCAGCATTTGACAAGGCTTACGAGGACGGGTTAATCTACCGTGTCGTAACGACGAACCTGATTTATCAGACAGAGGAATTAAAGCAGCGCGAGTGGTACATCAGCGCACACATGGAGAAGTACATCGCACTTCTCATCGACTCTTTGAACCACGATGCATCCATCAGTGAGTTCCTGAGCCCAACCGAGAGAATCCACACCATTCTTGAAAAGCACGCAAAAGGCGAGCCAATCGGCTAATATTATATGAAAAAAGCGCCGCACGAAGCAATTCGTGCGGCGTCTTTTTTACCATTCTTCAGTTTAGATGTGCTTCCCTACTCCTGCATCAGCTGCTCTTTGCACTGGGCCAGAAGCTGCTTTTCTTCCTCCGGCATCTCCGGGAATTGAGGATTGATGTCACGAAGCGCATTTACAATAACCTCGGACACAAGGTATCTGGTGTACCACTTCTGGTCCGCCGGAATAACGTACCAAGGTGCTTCCTCGGAGGAGGTTTTGTTCACCATATCCTCAAAGACCTGATGATACTCATCCCAGAGCGTTCTCTCCTTCAGATCGCCCGACTCAAACTTCCAGTTTTTCTCAGGATTGTCAATACGCTCTAAGAAGCGTTTCTTCTGCTCGTCCTTTGATACATTCAGGAAGATTTTTACGACACGATAGCTGTTATCGTAGAGATACTCTTCGAAATTCTTAATGTGACGATAGCGCTTCTTAAAGAACTCCTTGGAATCCATCTCTACCACACGGGATGCCATCTTGTAGTTTTTGTTCATCTCATGCACACGAACAACCAGAACATCCTCGTAATGAGAACGGTTGAACAGACCGATTTTTCCGCGGGCAGGCAATGCCTTTACGATACGCCATAGAAAGTCATGTGACAGTTCTTCCGAGGTTGGAGCCTTGAAGCTGACTACATCCACACCCTGCGGATTCACACCGCTCATAACGTGCTTAATCGTGCTGTCTTTACCGGCCGCATCGATTGCCTGCAAAACAATTAAAAGGCCTTCCTTTCCTTCTGCATAAAGGCGCTCCTGCAAAAGTCCCATCTCCTGCAAATTCTTCTCCGTCTTTTTAAGAATCTCTTCCTTGTTCACCTTGTCCTTCTTACTATCGGTCGGAAAAGAATCCAATTTAACCTTTTTACTCCCATCTACTTTGTATCGTGAAATACCCATAATAAAGCCTCCTTTTTTATTTTATCTATTATAGCCCATTTGAACCAAAAAGAAAAGAGTGGCACCGGCGTGCCACTCAAATTCTTTTATCCACTTAAGATCTCAAATCAATGTCCAGCTTAAACTTCAGATTCTTCAGAATCTTCTTTACGAAGCCGTCAACGGAATCTGCCTTGAACTCTTCGTCCTTCGGGGTGAACAAAACCTTGAAGGCCATGCTCTTCTTATCGTCAGCAATCTGCTTTCCTTCGTATACATCGAACAGCGTAACTGCCTTCACGAACGGACAAGCGCTCTTAATGGTATCCTCAACCTCGCCGCAACGAACAGACTTGTCCATAACGAGAGCAAGGTCACGAACCTCCTCTGCGTACTTCGGAATCGGAGTAAAGCGAGGAACATTTACATACTGGCTCTCCAGCTTGGACATGTCGATTTCAGCGATGTAAGCATCCACACGCATATCCTCGTCCTTTGCGATTTCGTAAAGCACCTTACCGAGATAACCTACCTCTTCGCCGTTAAACATAACCTTTGCGGTCTGGAACGGATGAAGGAACGTCTTCTTCGTCTCCTCATAGGTAAACTGAATGCAAAGATTCTCAGCAATAGCCTCAACGATACCCTTCAGCGAGAAGAAATCTTCACCCTCACCGAACACACCGATACATACGGTGTTCTTCTCTTCCGGATACTCGGTAAGCGGAAGTGCCTTCGGTACGAAAATGCTTCCCATCTCGAAGATTCTGCCACTCAGGCAGCCATTCTTCTGGTTTCTTGCGATTGCGTGAATCATCTCCGGCGCAAGCGTCGTTCTCATAAGAGAAAGATCCTCGTTAATCGGGTTCATCAGGCGGATTGCCGTGCGAAGAGGATCATTTTCCTCAAGTCTCAAAAGGTCAAGATCAGCCGGGGAGAAGAAGGAGTAATGAATACCCTCATGAGCTCCGGTAGCACAAAGTGCCTTCTTCACACGAAGCTCTGCCTTCTGCTTGGTGTTCAGACCACCTGCGGTAACCTTAGCTGCATCGAGGAAGGTCGGAATCACATGGTCGTAACCATACATACGGATTACTTCTTCTGCAACATCAGGATAGCTTTCCATATCCTCTCTGAAGGCAGGAATCTGTAAAGTAAGTTCATCTCCGTTTACCTTGGGAGCAAACTGAAGATTGGTCATGATACGAAGAATATCATCATTTGGTACTTCGATGCCAAGAACACGATTCACTTTTTCAATGCTGACCTTCATTTCCTTAGGGTCAACAGAATTACCGGTATTTACATCTACATGAGTAGATGAAACCTTACCACAACCTAATTCATCAATCAAATGAAGTGCTCTCTGCATTGCCATTACGGTTGTATATTCATCCACGCCTTTTTCGTATTTTGGGGAGGCGTCCGTTCTCTTACCTAAAGCTCTGGATGTCTTACGAATATTATCACGGGCAAATTTAGCAGATTCAAACATGACTGCTTTTGTGGTATCTCTGATTTCAGAGTTTTCACCACCCATTACACCAGCAAGTGCTACTACTTTTTTCTCATCACAGATGACAAGATTATTCTCATTCAAGGTATATTCCTGTGAATCCAAAGTAATGATCTTCTCTTCGTTAGCTGCACGTCTAACAACGATTTTGTTACCTTCTAAGTAATCGCAGTCAAAAGCATGCATGGGCTGACCCATTTCAAGCATTACATAGTTGGTAATATCAACGATATTTGAAATGGGAACCTGACCCATCAGGGCAAGGCGCTTCTGCATCCACATGGGAGAAGGTCCGATCTGAACGTCATATACATAATGTCCGATATATCTAGGACAAATATCCTGTGCAAGAACTTCAACCGTAAATCCATCTTTCTTTACAGCTGTTTCTGTGTAGTTAAGTGCAGGCATTTTAAATTCTTTGTTCAATACTGCAGCTACTTCTCTTGCAATACCAATGATGCTCTGGCAGTCAGGTCTGTTTGCTGTAATGGAAATGTCAAAAATATAATCATCCAATCCTAAAATGGGCTTTACGTCTGCACCAACTTCAGTATCTTCAGGGAAAACAAGAAGTCCGTTATAATCTGCACCAGGATACATTCCCTTCTTTACACCAAGTTCTACGCCGGAACATAACATACCTTCGGAATCAAATCCACGAAGCTTACCCTTTTTGATGGTCATGGTTCCTTCTACGGTAACATGATCTTTTGCTGTCATATAAACAGTTGCTCCAACCAAAGCAAGAGGGAATTTGCCTCCTACACATACATTATCTGCACCACAGCATACCTGGAAGGTACCATGTGCACCTGCATTTACCTTACATACATGCAAATGTGTCTCAGGAATGGGTTCACACTCTTCTACCAAACCTACAACAACCTTGCTGATTTCTTTACCTACTTCAATTAACTCCTCAACTTCGAAACCGCATGAGAAAAGTTTTTCTTCTAATTCTTTTGCTGTAACATCAATATCTACATAGTCTTTTAACCAACTTAAGGGAACTAACATCTTCTAAACCTCCATGCAATTTTAGTTATCGTTAATCTGATCAAGAACCTTCAAATCAGATTCGAACAGTAATTTAATATTATTAATACCATACTTTAACATTGCGGTACGCTCGATACCAATACCGAAAGCAAGACCGCTGTATTCTTCAGAATCAATTCCACAGTTCTCAAGAACCTTCTTGTTAA
>DCGJ01000133.1:0-3844 GCA_002315495.1 Lachnoclostridium sp. UBA1781
TACTAAGCTGCTTCGGGCTCTGCTCACCCAAAACCCATCGTACTGCGTCCGCAACGTTACTCTTACCCGAACCGTTCGGTCCTACGATTCCTGTGATTCCCTGGTCGAAGGTGAAATTAATTTTATTGGCAAATGCCTTAAATCCGTGTACTTCAATACTTTTAAGATACATCTTATCCCCTCACTTCCAATGTTTCCAGTGCCGCTTTTGCCGCATTTTGCTCAGCGGACTTTTTCGAGGAGCCCGTGGCTGTGGCCAAGGTCTTCCCCTGAATCTGAATTGCGATTTCAAACTCCTTACAATGGGCCGGTCCGGTTTCCCCGACCAACACATATACCGGTGCTTCGCCATATTCCTTCTGCGACCATTCCTGAAGCATCGTCTTACTGTCTTTAAACAGCTGATTTGCTTTCAGCGTCTCAAGCACCTTAGCCCGCACATGCGCTGCTGCAGCCTCAAAGCCTCCATCCAGATAGATCGCCCCAATGACGGCCTCAAAGGCATCCGACAAAATCGATTCGCGCTCACGTCCCCCGGTCTGCATCTCGCCCTTACCGAGTCGCAGATAATCTCCCAGCTTCATCTGTCTCGCACAAATGGCCAGCGACGGCTCACACACCATACTGGCACGAAGTTTCGACATCTTGCCCTCCGGCATATTTTTATGTTCTTCGAAAATAAACTCACTCGTTACAAGCTCCAACACCGCATCTCCAAGAAACTCCAAACGTTCGTTGTGATGAATATTGTAGCGACTGAGTTCATTTGCATAGGAACTGTGAGTAACCGCTTCGCGAAGTAGCGATTTGTTCTTAAAGGAATATCCGATTTCCT
Organism: Lachnoclostridium sp. UBA1781; assembly: GCA_002315495.1. Taxonomy (GTDB): domain Bacteria; phylum Bacillota; class Clostridia; order Lachnospirales; family Lachnospiraceae; genus ISDg. The sequence goes on from DCGJ01000133.1 coordinate 836, forward strand.
TCTCCAGCTCCTCCAAATGATCGGAAACAACCTTCGTTTCTGACATGTTCTTTCCTCTCCTTCCGTTATTAAAATGTTCCATTTCGTAAGGTTCACATCATCGAAAATGCTCCTCTTACGCCAATGCTTCCATAATATACGTTACCAGTTCCTTTACGGTCTGTGGCTTGCGTCCAAGAACTTCCCCACTCAATCTTGCGTCAAAATTCTCCTCAACGCGAACCATGAGCTGAAACATATCCAGGGAATCGGCTGCCAGGTCTTCCACAAGACGGGCATTTTCCGTAACCAGCTGCTTTTCCACATGAAGCTGATCCGCAATCATTCGAACAATCGCTTCTTCCATGTCTTTTCTCTCCTTTTAGCAAACAAGGCACAATGGACCTGAAATCCATTGTGCCTTATGTTCTGACAACGTAATCAAATCACTGTATCACGGTGATTATGTTCTTACTCCTCGGTAGCAGGAGCTTCAGCCTCAACCTCTGCAGGAGCTTCTTCTCTTGCAGGAGCCTCGGTAAGAACCTTCATGCTAAGGCTGATCTTCTTGTCTTCCGGCTTGAAGTCGATAATCTTAGCTTCGATTTCCTGACCTACGGTAAGTACATCCTGTGGCTTCTCTACGCGCTCCCAAGAAATCTGGGAAACATGAAGGAGTGCATCAACACCAGGAACAAGCTCTACGAATGCACCGAAAGCGGTCATTCTTGCAACCTTACCGGTTACGATGGTGCCTACTGCGAAACGAGTCTCAGCATCAGCCCATGGATTCTCATCGTCAAACTTCTTGGAAAGAGCAATCTTGTCGCCCTTGATCTCCTTAACGAATACGGTTACCTTATCGCCGGTCTTGAACTTCTTCTTCGGGTTCTCAGCTCTGCCCCAGCCGATTTCGGAAACATGGAGCAAACCATCGATACCACCGATATCTACGAATACACCGAAATCGGTAACGTTCTTTACGATACCCTCTTCGATAACATCGCCCGGCTCAAGGCTTGCCAAGGTCTCAGCTGCCTTTGCCTTCTTCTCAGCAACGAGAAGGGACTTACGATCACCGATGATTCTCTTCTTGCGGGACTTTACATCGTACTCGATCAACTGGAAGCTGATTTCCTGATCCTGGTACTTGGAAAGATCCTTCTCAAATACATCACTAACCATGCTTGCCGGGATGAAGATTCTGGTCTCGTCAACAACAACGATCAAACCCTTCTCCTCAACGGAAGCAACCTTAGCGGTAAGAACTTCCTTGTTCTCGAAAGCAGCGGTAAGAACTTCGCTTACTCTCTCGCCCATAACCTTCTTGCAGCTAAGAAGAACCTGACCCTCACCATCATTTACCTTAAGAACCTTAGCCTGAAGGCTCTGGCCCTCGGTAACGATCTCGCGAAGATCCTGGGTAGCTGCGCAAGGATATTCGTTACGCGGAATAATGCCATCTGCTTTATATCCAATATTAAGAACGATTTCGTCATCCTTAACACTAATAACTGTGCCGTCAACTACCTCCCCATTGTGAATTGTCTTCTGATAATCACTTAACATCTGTTCAAAATCCATATTTTCCATGATTTTTTGAACCTCCTTGATAAAAATTTTTGGGGTGGAAGCCCCTGCTGTAATACCTACGCTCTGATACCCGGAAAATTCCTCCAACGTTAAATCGCCGGCCGACTGTACATAGAAAGTGTCATTACATAATCCCTTAGAAATCTCATATAACTTTCTGGTATTCGAACTATTGCTTCCGCCGATGATAATCATCGCGTCGGAATGGCCTGCAAGTTCGCGCGCTTCTGCCTGTCGTTCCTCGGTTGCATAGCATATCGTATTTACAACGCTATCAGAACGAGTATAACCCTTTTCCGAAAATTTAGCAACAATTTTCTTGAAATTAGCGGAATTAAATGTTGTTTGAGAGACAATACATACCTCTTCTCCCTCTGACAGGTGTAAATCGTCCACTTCGTCGGGTGTTTTAACCGAAATCGCCGGTCCTTTGCACCATCCCATGATGCCTTCCACCTCAGGATGCTTGGCATCTCCGCAGATGATGATGGTCTTTCCTGCTTCCGATTCCTTCCGCACAATCTTATGAATCTTCTTCACAAACGGACAGGTGGCATCCTCGACCTGAACCTTCCCTCCGGTCTCTTCTTCCCGACGCTTCATTCGCAGGAATACATCCTCACGGACACCATGGGAACGAACAATAATAATACCTTCGCAAATGCGGTCGATTTCCGAGTCGTCCTCAATAATCACCACACCCTTCGCGGCCAGTTCGTTAACCACGGCCTCGTTGTGAATAATCGGACCGTAGGTATACACCTTGCTTCCGGTCTTTAGGAGCTCATGGACCTTATTTACCGCACGCTCGACACCGAAGCAAAATCCGGCCGTTTTCGCTACCGTTACCTTCATGGATTATGCCTCCGTAACCAAAGCCATAATTGCCTTTTCCACTTCCTCAATGGTCATAAAAGAGGAATCGATCAAGGTTGCATCCTCGGCCTGACGAAGCGGAGCAAACTCACGGTTCATATCTCTCTCGTCGCGCTCGATAATCTCTTTTTCGATGGTTTCAAGGTCAGCCTCCTGCCCTTTTCCCACATACTCTTTGTAACGGCGAAGCGCACGCTCGTGGGCACTGGCAGTAAGATAAACCTTCGTGTCTGCATTTGGCAGCACATAAGTTCCGATGTCGCGACCGTCCATGACCACATTTTCCTTCTCTGCAAGAGCTCTCTGAAGCTCTACCATCTTCATACGGACCTTACGGTTTACCGAGGAAGCGCTGGCCATGTTACCGACCTCCTGGGTGCGAATAAAGCCGTTTACATTCTCTCCGTTAAGCAGTACCTGCTGCTCTCCGTCCACATAAGAAATGGTAACCTCACAGTGGTCGCAGGCTGCCTCAATCGCTTCACTGTCATCCGCGCTGATTCCCTGACGAAGAAAGTATAATGCCATAGCACGATACATTGCTCCGGTATCAACATAAAT
>DCGJ01000133.1:3986-9538 GCA_002315495.1 Lachnoclostridium sp. UBA1781
GTGGACCAGGCAATCTGCAGGTTATAGCCACCCGTATGGGCGTCGAGGTCCAAAACCTCTCCCGCAAAATACAGCCCCTTCACAAGCTTTGAGCCACAGGTTTTCGGCTGAATATTCTTGACACTGACGCCGCCCTTTGTTACCACGGCCTCGTTGTAGCCACCCATTTCCTTCACTTTCATTGTGATGTTTTTCATCAGATTCGTAATGATTGCACGCTCTTCTTTGGAAATGTGGCTGCACATTTTATCCTCCGGCAAACCGGACAGTTTTAAAAACAATGGTACAAAGCTGGTCGGAAGCAGGCTCCCAAGCACATTCTTTAGTTGCTTACTCTTTCCGGCCTCCAATTCGCGAAGCACTCTGGCATCGAGCTGCTCCGAAGTCAACGCCGGCTTCAGATCCAGCACGCAGGTGCTTCCGATTAATGCGTTAGACGCCTCTGCCGTCGCGGTCAGAATTACCGGCCCGCTGATGCCCTTATGTGTAAATAACATCTCGCCAAAGGTTCGATACACTTCGTTCTGATTTCGGTCCGTAAAAGTCAGCGACACATTCTTTAATGACAATCCCGCCACCTCCGGATACCAGTTCTCTTCCATCAGAAGAGATACCAGAGACGGTACCAGTTTTGTCACCTCATGTCCCGTTGCTCTCGCAAATCGATACCCGTCACCCGTGGAACCGGTCGTCGGATAGGACAGACCGCCCGTAGCAACAATTACCGCATCCGCATGAAGCACGCCTCCGTTCGGAAACATCACACCGCTCACGTGGTCGCCCTCCGTCAGTAGCTGCTTCACTTCGGTCTTCAGACGTACGTTTACATGATATTTCTGAAGCATTCGTTTTAACGCATCTGTTATGTCAAATGCATGGTCCGACGCAGGGAATACCCGATTCCCCCGTTCCGTCTTTAGTCGACATCCCGCCTCTTCGAAAAAGTCCATAGTTTGGAAATTATCAAAGGACGAAAAGGCGCTGAATAAAAACTTCGGATTGTTCATCACATGCTCAAAAAAGCTTTGAAAGTCGCACGCATTTGTCACATTGCCACGGCCCTTTCCGGTGATAAAGATCTTCTTTCCGAGTTTCTCGTTTTTCTCCAGCAGAGTGACCTTTGCACCACGCTCGGCTGCCGCCACCGCCGCCATCATTCCGGCTGCGCCGCCACCAACTACAAGAACCTGCTTTCGTTCTTCCGACATATTGTCTCCTTCCGAAAGAAGGGCATTTTCCATGCCCACTTAATAAAAAAGCGGCAGAAAGCAATCATCTGCTTCTCTGCCGCAGAGCATACTAGTTCGTATCCTTCAACACCTGACGGTTTCTCCACATGTAATCAACAAGAGACCAAATCGTCAGTACAAGGGCAATCCACATACAGATAATGCCAAGGTAATAGAAGAATTTAAAGAACATATACTGACGATAATATGCATCGGAGGTTGCCAAAAGGAAGATGCACATTAACATCTGAAATACGGTCTTCGTCTTACCGATATAGCCGGCTGCAATAACGACACCCTTGTCACTTGCAATCATACGGAAGCCGCTGATAATGAATTCACGAGCCATGATAATGGCTACCACAACAGCCGGAATCATATGCATCTCAACCAACAGAATCATAGCGGTAATAACCAGAATCTTATCGGCTAACGGATCCATAAATTTACCGAAGGTTGTAACCAGATTCCACTTTCTCGCAAGATATCCGTCCAAGAAATCGGAAAAGCAAGCAAGACCGAACACAGCGGTAGCAATAAAGCTGTAGTAAGGAATACGGTCCTCAGCCATTAACAGCATAACAAAAATCGGGATCAAAATTACACGAAACAAGGTAATTCTGTTTGGTAGATTCATCTTCATTCTTCTACAACCTCTCCAATCAAATCATATTCGGATGCTTCGGTGATTACCACCGGAACAATCTCTCCACTCATTATTTCATATTCCGTCGGGAAATACACATTACCATCCACGTTCGGAGCATCCATATAGGTTCTTCCGACCGTTATGCCCTCCTCCGGAATTCTGCCGTCGACCAAAACATTGAGCACTTGTCCCACCAGACTCTCTCCATGTGCTTTGCTGATTTTCTGCTGAAGCAGCATAATTTCCTTACGACGCTTTTCTTTGATTCTCTTCGGAATCTGGTCCTTTCGCTTCGCTGCCGGAGTTCCATCCTCCTTCGAGTAGGCGAATACCCCCAGCCGTTCAAAGCCGACCTGCTCCACGAATTCCTTCAGTTCCTCGAAGTCTTCCTCCGTCTCTCCCGGGAATCCGGTAATTAACGAGGTACGAAGTGCCACGTCCGGCATGTACTCTCGAATCTTTGCAATGATGGAAAGGAGCTCCTCCTTCGAGGTCCGTCTTCCCATCTCCTTTAACACCTTTGTGCTTGCGTGTTGAATCGGAAGATCGAGATAATGGCAAATCTTAGGTTCCTTTGCCATCACTTGCAACAGTTCCTCCGTAATCTCCTCCGGATAACAGTACATCAGTCGAATTCTTGTAAAGCCCTCGATGGCACAAAGCTTCGTTAACAGCTCCGGCAACATCTTCTTTCCGTAAAGGTCAACGCCGTAAAGCGTGGTCTCCTGAGCAACGATAACCAGCTCCTTTACCCCCTGCTCTGCCAAATGCTCACAATCCGCCAGTAGATACTCCATCGGAACCGAGCGGAAATTACCGCGCACCTTCGGAATGATACAGTAGGTACAGTGCTTGTCGCAGCCTTCCGCAATTTTCAGATAAGACACATACGTTCCCGTGGAAAGCATGCGCTTCGTCTCCGGTAACGGAAGCCTCTCCAAATCATCCTTAACAACCGCTTCGGAAGCCCCTTCAATTGCTTCCACAATGCGGTCATAAGAGGCCGTTCCTAAAACGACATCCACCTCGGGCATCTCCGTCGCCATCTCCGATGCATAACGCTCGGCAAGACAGCCGGTGATGACCAGCCGTTTTAACTTCGCACTGTTTTTCAGCTCACCCAACTCAATGATGGTATTGATACTTTCCTCTTTGGCATCATGAATAAAGCAACAGGTATTAATGACAGCCGCTTCTGCTTCTGTCTCATCGTCCGTGATTTCATGCCCGGCATCCCGAAGAAGACCAAGCATCACTTCGCTGTCAACCAGATTCTTGTCACAACCAAGAGAAACAAAATAAACCTTCATAAACTCTCTTCCCTCTAAATGCGGAATCTCTTACTGAAGCTTAATGCTCTCAACGCAGTTATTCATCAGCATTGCGATGGTCATCGGACCAACGCCGCCCGGAACCGGAGTAATCAGGGAAGTATGCGGTTCAACGGATTCGAAATCCACATCACCCATCAGCTTATTATTCTCGTCACGATGAATACCGACATCGATTACCACAGCGCCTTCCTTCACGTAGTCGGCGGTAATAAACTTCGGCTTTCCGATTGCAACCACAAGGATGTCAGCTCTCTTCGTAACCTCAGCGAGGTCCTTTGTACGGGAATGACAGATCGTAACGGTTGCATTCTCACGAAGCAGTAACGTTGCCATCGGCTTACCAACAATGTTGCTGCGGCCGATTACGACACATTCCTTACCGGAAATCTCCACTCCGCTTCTCTTCAAAAGCTGAATGACACCGGCCGGAGTACAGGATACAAAGCCCGGCTGACCGATGTTCAGATAACCTACGTTCATCGGATGGAAGCCATCTACGTCCTTTCTCGGATCGATGGCACAGATCACCTTATCCTCATCAATATGCTTCGGAAGCGGAAGCTGAACGAGGATACCGTTTACATCCTTTCTTCCGTTCAATTCGGAAATGATGTCCAAAAGCTCCTGTTCGGTCGTCTCCTCAGGAAGCTCATACGCAAGGCTCTTCACACCAATATACTCACATGCCTTTTTCTTGTTATTAACATAAACGGAGGATGCTTTATCGTTACCCACCTGAATAACCGCAAGGCTAATCTCAACTCCCTGCTCCTTTAATGCTGCAACCTTCTCACGAAGCTCATCTTTGATTTCCGCAGAAATCTTCTTACCATCAATCAACTGGCTCATGGCAACCTCCAAAATCATTTCAATCTTTCTGTGAAGCCTTCGGAAAATGCTCCCCGCCAAACCATTCGGACCATTTTCGCAGAAAACTCCATAATTGGAAACATTATAGCAGAACATCCGTCTCTTTTCAATACTTTTACCACATAGAAAAAGGGCGCCGACACTGTCGACGCCCCGCATTTGGATGCAATTACATTCGATATAACAGATATACGAGAAGTACCAGTAAGCCGATACTAAATGCCATCAAACCGTAGGACAAACTTCGGGAAGCCAGATTGAAGGTTTCCGTCAGTACGCTCCAACGTTTGTTGGTGACCTCTACGTAATCCACGTGTTTCTTCTTGCTTCTGTGGAAGGTCGCATTTGCCACCCTCTGGAAGCCGTTTCTCATATGACCAATGCCGTTAAGAACAGTACCAACCAACGAGGTTGTCGTGGTTTCGCAAACCGGACGAAGCACGGTCTTACGAAGCGCAATGATTACCATCTCAGTGGAACGGTCAATAAATCCAAGCACAAGCTGTAACAGGTGCAAAAGGCCAAACAACACCGGTCGATAAAATGAATCCTCGAGGTCCAAAAAGGCCGGCCAGCGATTCACATAAAGCTCCTCTACCACCTGTCCCTTTGCGTCCTTGACACGCTTACGAACCAGGAACTGTACAACACCGAAATACAGTGTCAGTCCGATTGCAATGGAAATCAGACCACCCTTCAGACATTCCCAGCTGAACACATTCAGGTCTTCCTCCATCGGATGGAACGCACAGAGATCGGCTGCCTTCTTTGCCACCTTGAACATCGTCCATTCCGGAAGGCTACCCATAACGAAAATGCTGAGTGCCGTTACACCAAGTACAATCTTAAGAGAAAGCGGCAGATAACGTCCCTGCTTCTTCGCGTCCACCTCCTGCACCTTCTTAGAAGGTGACTTCACGAACAGGCAGACAAACAGCTTTAACATATAAGCCAGCGTACATCCGCCGGCAATGAGGAACAACACCTCGGTTACCTTAAAGAAGCTGTCTCCCGACACTTTATAGCACTCTACAATCGCTTCGTGAAGCATCGTCTTGGAGACATAGCCAGAGAAGCCCGGCACACCGGCAATACCAAGTGCACCAAGAAGATAGACAACCATAAACCACGGCTTGTTGCGGCCAAAACCACGAAGCACATTTAAGTCTCTGGATTCCAGATTCTTAACGCAGATACCCGCAAGAATAAAGAGAACCAGTTTGAATAACGAATGGTTTACCATATGAAGCATGGAGCCTGCTACCGCAAGTCCCTGCTCTTCTTCCATCACACTCATCAAACCACAGCCGGTCAGAATAAAACCGATCTGGGAAACGGAGGAGCAGGCAAGCACCTGTTTCATATCGATGGAGAACAGTGCAATCAGTGCGCCGACAAGCATGGTGCAGACAGCAAGGGTGAGGAGCATTTTGCCCCAGAATTCATCTCCACGGAACATTCTTCCACAGA
>DCGJ01000037.1 GCA_002315495.1 Lachnoclostridium sp. UBA1781
TGTTCGGCTGGGACTGGGGCCCACGAATTCCGGATATGGGAATCTGGCGACCGGTATCGTTGGTGTGGGGCAACAAGGCCCGCATCGAGGACGTATTGATGCTTCAAACTCATGAGAACGGTGTCGTATATCTCGACCCGGAGGTTACTCTCGATGTGTTTGATAACGAGGGTTGTACCTGTGGCAGTGGCGAGGATTACTCGATTGAAGTGTTTGTAACGGATCCGAAGGGAAATCAGTATCTTCAGGACGAGGCAACGGGAACGATTGTCATTGAAGAGCCAATGCTTTGGATGCCGCATGGCTACGGCGAGCAGCGTTTGTATCAGGTGCTCGTGGAACTTTGCGACGGAGAGGGAAACCTTCTGGATTCGCGCGAGTTTCGAATCGGTCTTCGCACCATGACGATGAATCGTGACAAGAACGAGTGGGGCGAGAATTTCTGTCATGAGGTCAACGGACAGAAGGTGTTTGCCATGGGTGCGGATTATATTCCGGAGGATTGCATTTTGTCTCGGACAAATGCGGCCCGAACCCGCAAGCTCCTTGAGGATGCCGTGCTTGCAAATCACAACTGCATTCGCGTGTGGGGTGGCGGTTATTATCCGGAGGACTGGTTTTACGATGCCTGCGATGAGCTTGGTCTGATTGTATGGCAGGATTTCATGTTCGCATGCGCAAACTACGAGCTTACCGAGCATTTTGAGGAGAATATAAGCGAAGAAATCATCGGACAGATTAAGAGACTTCGTCATCATGCTTCCCTTGGGCTTTGGTGCGGGAATAATGAGATGGAGACGCAGACCCTGGATCGCTGCTGGAAACCGTCGCAGAAGCAGTTTATCGATTACTGTAAGATATTTGACTACATCATTCCAAAGCTGGTGAAGGAATATGATCCGCAGGCCTTTTACTGGCCGTCCTCTCCGTCGTCAGGCGGTAATTATGACAACCCGTGGGACGAGGCGCGAGGTGACATGCATTACTGGGATGTATGGCATGGGGAGAAGCCGTTTACGGATTATCGCAAGTATCATTTTGCATATCTTTCCGAGTTCGGCTTCCAGGCATTTCCGTGTCTTGCTACAGTGGAGAGCTTTACCGAGGCGGAGGACCGAAACATCTTCTCACGTGTGATGGAGATGCATCAGAGAAATCGCATGGCGAATGGAAAGATTCTAAAGTATCTGTCGGATACGTATCGTTATCCGAAGGATTTTGATCACCTGTTGTATGCGTCCCAGATGCTCCAGGAAGAGGCGATTCGATACGGAGTGGAGCATTTCCGCCGACATCGCGGTCGCTGCATGGGCACGGTCGTATGGCAGCTAAATGACAACTGGCCGGTAGCCTCCTGGGCAAGTATTGATTATTACGGTCGTTGGAAGGCGCTGCATTATGGCGAGAAGCGCTTCTTTGCCCCGATTTTGATTTCCTGTGAAGAAGAGGGAGAAATCACCCAGCGTCCGTCCTGTGTGCAGGAGCCGGGACCACTTGCGATTTCCGCGAAGCTTCATGTGGCAAATGAGACCGGAGAGGAGCTCGAAGGTAAGGTGATTTGGAGTCTTCGTAATATGAAGGGTGAGATTTTGGAAGAGGGAACCGAGGAGGTTTTGGTTTCGGCATATGATGGCGTATGGCTTTCGAAGATGGATTTCTCTACCTACAATCCGCTGGAGATATACCTTTCCTACGAAGTTGTTTCCGAGGGTGAGGTGAAGAGCTTCGGAACGACGATTTTTGCGGCTCCGAAGCATATGAAGTTTGCTGACCCGAAGCTTACGGTAGCCGTGAACGGCGATGAAATAACGATAAATGCGGCCGCATTTGCGAAAAATGTTGAACTTCAGACGGATAATCCGGATGCCCTTCTTTCCGACAACTTCTTCGATATGAATCCGGGCACAAAGGTTGTGAAGATTGTGCGCGGCGAAGTGAAGGAAGTGAAGGCGCGCAGTATCTTTGATATTGGGTAAGGAGCAGGTATGATTTACGGATGTATTGAAACCGGCGGAACAAAGATTGTAATGGCGCTGGTGGAGGATTGCGGCGACAAGCCGGGAAAGATTTTGAAAAAGGAAAGCATTCCGACCTTAACTCCCGAGCAAACCCTGCCGAAGGTGGCAGAGTGGTTTCAGGAGGAACAGGTAGATGCGTTCGGCATTGCCGCATTTGGCCCGATTTGCGTGGACCCGAAGAAAGTGGAGTATGGGCATATTCTGGAAACCACGAAGGAGGCCTGGAAGCATACCGACTTGCTGGTATATCTGAGAGACTACGGGGTTCCGATTGGACTGGATTCCGATGTCAATGGTTCCTGCCTCGGTGAGGCAACCTATGGCGCCGGGAAGGGCTTGGACAATGTATTGTATCTTACGGTTGGTACGGGAATCGGCGCGGGGATTACGGTAAATGGCGAGCCGATTCACGGAATGCTTCATCCGGAAGCCGGGCATGTGCCGATGAGAAAGAGAGAGGACGACCCGGGAAAATGCATCTGTCCGTACCACGAATGCTGCTGCGAGGGAATGGCAAGCGGAAGCTCGATGAAGGCCCGCTGGAGTGTGCCGGCGACTGAACTGTCCGAGGAGCATATTGCCTGGGATATCGAGGCTGACTATATTGCTCAGGCGCTTGCAACCTACACCCTCACGGTGTCTCCGAATCGTATCGTACTCGGCGGCGGTGTTATGCATCAGAAGCAGTTGTTTCCAAAGATTCGGGAGCATTTTGCAAAGTACCTCGGGGGGTATCTTGTGACCGAGGAGTTGGCTGATTTGGAGCACTACATTGTACCTGCGGAGTTGGGGGACGATCAGGGAATTCTTGGCTGTGAGGTGCTTGCGAAGAGAGCGCTGCTTCGAAGCCAATTGACTCTTTGATGGTTGGATGTAGGAAAAGATGTCATATTCTCGGATAAACTGTTGATGTTTTATATTATATTTATAGTATTATAACAATTGATTGGTTTTCAAAACCTCTCATCTTATGTTACAATGCATAGGATGAGAGGTTTCTTTTGCGCGTATAGAAACCGTTTTTTGGAGGTAATTATGAAGAAGATTTCAGCATTGCTCATGACAGTCTGTCTTTTGGTAGGCTTGTTGTCGGGAATCGCGATGGCAGGGGCATCGGAGGAGGGTGCGGATGAGGCCGCATTTTCCAATCGTTATTCCGGAAATGCCCTTCCGTTCCGCGTTCTTTCCGCAGATGAAATGGTGGCAGAGATGGGAACCGGTTGGAACCTCGGAAACACCATGGATGGTCACACCGGCTTTACACCGAATGAGACTCTGTGGCAGAACACGAAGACGACCCAGGAGCTGATTACGGCAATTCATGACATGGGATTCAATACGATTCGTATCCCAATCACCTGGGGAACAACGATTGATGATGCACACAACTATTCCATCGACAAGGTATGGATGGATCGTGTGCAGGAGATTGTAGATTATGCTATCGCTCAGGATATGTATGTCATTATCAATATCCATCACGATGGTGCTGAACAGACCGGATGGCTTCGAATTGCATCCTCTGATTTTGCCTCGGTGAAGAAGAAGTTTATTGGTGTGTGGAAGCAGATTGCCTCCCGCTTCAAAAACTACGACGAGCATTTGATTTTTGAATCCATGAATGAGGTTACGGGCAATCGTAACACCGATCAGGATAATGCAGCCATCAACGAGCTGAACCAGGCATTTGTCAATGTGGTTCGTTCGACCGGCGGCAATAACAGCGAGCGCTGGCTTTCCGTTCCGGCTCGCTATGCGAATCTTTCGGCACTGAATGCAGGCTCTTTTCAGATTCCTGAGGACACTGTAGAGAACCGTCTGTTTGTTGCCTTCCATTATTATGATGGCTTTGGCATCACGGAGAGCATGCAGGATACGACAACAACGATGCAGGAAGTGAAGTCGATTGCAAATGCATTTGCTTCCGTCGTTACCAAGTTCACGTCAAAGGGCATTCCTGTAATTCTCGGAGAGTATGGTGCGATTAATAAAAATAATTCTGACGAGAGAGCCTATTATTTAGAGGCAATCAATGCCATCTGTAAGAAGGACGGTATCGTTCCGGTGTATTGGGATCAGGGCTGGTATGACCGTAGCCAGAATCCGGACTATAGCTTCTCTTTGGTTGACCGTGTGACCTGCGAGTCTGTGGATAAGACTGTTACGGATGCGTTGATTCGTGGATATTTCCAAAATTATGCTGATGTGCTTGATGTTGTAAAGCAGGCAGAAGTGAAGGCCATCAGTTCCATCACGACTTCTTCAGAAACAGTAAAGCTTGCCGTTGGAGATACGACAGATGTTATGGTAACCACAGCACCGACGGATAACAACGACGTTGTTTTGTGGTCCTCCGCTGACACCTCCGTTGCGACCGTATATAACGGTAAGATTCACGCTAAGGGTGTGGGCTCTACCGTTATTACCGCAAAGGCGCAGAGTGGTAACGCAAGTGTTTCCATTACGGTAAATGTTTCTCCGGCCGCAAAGGTGGCTTACGAGATTTCGGTAGCAAGTGATGAGACCACCTTGGAGCAGGGAGAGAGCATTTATCTTAATCCGACACTTTCCGATAACTTTGGAAATGCGAAGGAAGACGACAGCGTCTGGTTTAGTTATCGCAGCTCCAATCCAAGCGTGGCAACCGTATCAACGCTTGGTAAGGTGACCGCAATCTCCGGCGGAGTGGCATATATTACCATTACCAATTCCAATGGTGTTACGAAAACCGTGAAGGTGAATGTGAACGGAAAGGAAGCAACCAATTCCATTCGCCTGGCGCTAAATGTGTACTACAACGATTCCACACATGAATATTTCGGTAATGAGGTCGGTTCGGAGATTACGGTTTCCGGAAATGGCACCTACACGCTTACCTTCTCCTGTGGAAAAGACCTTTCCGATGCAGCAAAGGCAGCCGGTGTGACCGCGTTAAAGAACATGACGGCCATTTATATTAAGGACCAGGATGTTACGGAGGGGCTTGCAGAGAAGTCTGCACTTGTTTCCTGTGACATCACCTACAATACCATCCTTGTAAACGGAAAAGCGTTGACCATAAAGAAGCCGGATGCGAAATCCGCGCTGAAGGATTCGGGCATTTTCGATACCAATGATCCGATTAACAGCTGGGACGGATCTGCCGTAGAGGAAGCAAAGTCCTTTAATCATGTGGCTAATTTCACGACGATTGAGAATCCGACGGCAATCACGGTTATCTTTACACTGAGTAACCTTGTGTTTGAAGAGAATAAAGAGGAACCCGAGGAGGTCGAATATACGACTCCGACCATCGAGGTTACGACGCTTGGTTTGAATGACAACGAAGTAAAAGTGAAGGGAAATGCCCAGACCTACTATCTGGTAAGCTCTGATCCAAGTGCAGCAGGTGTAACGACATATACGGCTACCGCTGATGCAAGCGGCGTGGCAACCTTCCATGTAAATGGTATCACGGACGGAAGCACGACGCTTACGGTTTATCCGGAAAATGGCGAAGTGGTTTCCAAAAATGTACTGGTTTCCTCAAGCTATCATGGAAATGATCCAACCTATACCGATCCGAAGGAAGATAAGCCGAGTACCTCGGACAATACGAACACGAATCCGGAAACGAAGCCGGCAGCGGTTACGGAGAGGGAAAAGGTTAAAATGTCCGGGAAGACTTATGTGATTATCCTTGGAGCCCTGTTGCTCCTTGGCGTAATGGGAACCGCGATCTGGTGGGAACTTCAAAAGCAGAAGAAATACTGCCCTGCAAAGGAAAAAGAAGAGAAAAAAGAGTATTATACAGATTTCATGGAATAATCGAAAAAAGTAGTTGACAATTCCGGGAGGTAAATGTATAATTGGCTCAAATCGGCTGTAAAGCCTTCATAATTAAGAAAAAGCGATGACGAAGACGGTGTTACGTTTGGTTTTCAGAGAGTCGGTGTTTGGTGCGAACCGATAACTTAGATGTATTAAGCCTATCACTTCCGAGCTGGTGAGCTGAACGAGTTTCAAGTAGGTGATCCCGTAGTTGCCGCGTGAAGGCAAAGGACTTGATGGAGTCCCTGAGTGGTGCGAAAGCACAAGTTGAGTGGTACCGCGGGTATGCTAATTGCAGCTCGTCTCAAGAGATTGAGGCGAGCTGTTTTTTTATGTCACTCGGTGACATAAAAAAACAGCACCCCCCATTTCTCATCCATCGAAATAATTTATTTCAGCAGGAGGAACAAAAACATGTTTGAAGCAGAAAATCAGGCAAAAGAAATCGCTGCACGTATCAAGGAGATGCGTGTCATCAAAGGTCTTTCTTCCAAGGAAGTAGCTAAGATGACCGAGGTTTCCGTAGAGGAGTATATGCAGTACGAAGCAGGTGAGAAGGACTTCCCGTTCTCTTTCCTTCACAAGTGTGCAAAGGCATTTGACCTTGACCTTACCGCACTCATCGAGGGTACAAGCGCAAAGCTCACCTCTTATTGTGTAACCAGAAAGGGCAAGGGCCAGGTTACCGCGAAGGAAGAGGGCATTTTGATTAAGAGCTTGGCACAGAACTTTAAGCATAAGCTCGCTGAGCCGTACTTTGTAACCTATCAGTATTCTGAGGAAGCACAGAAGCAGCCGATTCATGTGGATACCCACAGCGGTCAGGAGTTTGACTATGTATTGAAGGGATGCCTTAAGGTTCAGGTCGGTGAGCACACCGAGATTCTGAAGGAAGGCGATTCCATCCTTTATAACAGTAATACCCCTCATGGTATGGTTGCCATCAACGAGCAGGATTGTACGTTCCTTGCTGTCGTTCTTCCGGGTGATTCCAAGGCAGAGGCTGAGGTTTTGGAGACCTTGGTAAATGGCCGTACCGTGAAGAAGGCCGGCATCGCTGACAAGTTCATCAAGTGTGAAGAGGATGAAAATGGACGCCTTAAGAGCATTCGTTTTGAGAACGATGAGGAGTTCAACTTCGCATTTGACTGCGTAGACGAGATGGCTAGAAGATCTCCGGACAAGATGGCAATGGTTCATTTGGACAAGAATAAGAACGAGAGATGGTTCACCTTCAAGGATCTCTCCAAGCTGTCCAACCAGTGTGCGAACTACTTCCGTTCCCTTGGTATTGAGCGTGGCGACCGTGTTATGCTTGTACTGAAGAGACATTGGCAGTTCTGGGTAAGCATCCTTGCATGTCATAAGATTGGTGCGATTGCAATTCCGGCTACCAACCAGCTTCTCGAGCATGACTTCGAGTATCGTTTCAATAAGGCAAGAGTTAAGGCACTTGTTATCACCAGCGACGGTGACACTGCAAACCAGGCTAAGCTTGCTGCAGCAAAATGCGAGTCCGTTCAGTACATGATGATCACCGGTGGCGAGAGAGAAGGCTTCCGTGACTTCGATAACGAGTTTGTAATGTACTCCGATAAGTACGAGCGTCCGGCAGATGCACCATGCGGTTCCGACAATATGATCGCATTCTTCACCTCCGGTACGACCGGTTATCCGAAGCTTGCACTTCAGAGCTACAGGTATGCACTTGGTCACTATGTAACCGCAAAGTACTGGCACAGAGTAAATCCGGACGGTATCCACTTCACCATCTCCGATACCGGTTGGGGTAAGGCCCTTTGGGGTAAGCTCTATGGTCAGTGGCTTGCAGAAGGTCCGACCTTCGTTTACGACTTTGATCGTTTCCATGCAGAGGATATTCTTCCTTTGTTTGCACAGTATCATATCACTACCTTCTGTGCACCGCCTACCATGTACCGTATGTTGATTAAGGAAGATATCAGCAAATACGATCTTTCCTCCATCGAGCATGCAACTACCGCAGGTGAGGCATTGAACCCTGAGGTTTACAAGGTGTTTAAGGAAAATACCGGCCTTGCCGTTATGGAAGGCTTCGGTCAGACCGAGACTACGCTTGTTATCGGTAACCTGGTTGGCGAGGATCACAAGCTTGGCTCCATGGGTAAGCCAACCCCTCAGTATCGTGTTGAGATTCTTGGCGATGATGATAAGCCGGTTGCAGTTGGTGAGAATGGTGAAATCTGTATCTACACCGATGGCAAGGCTCCTGCAGGTCTTTACAACGGATATTGGGAAGATCCGGATCTTACTTCGGAAGCTTGGCATGACAACATCTATCACACCGGCGACGTTGCCTGGAAGGATGAAGACGGCTTCTACTGGTATGTAGGTCGTAAGGATGACGTTATCAAGTCCTCCGGTTACCGTATCGGACCGTTCGAAATCGAGTCCGTTATCATGGAACTTCCATACGTTCTCGAGTGTGGTGTAAGTGCTGCTCCGGACCCTGTTCGCGGTCAGATTGTTAAGGCTTCCATCGTGCTTGTTAAGGGCACCGAGGGAACTGAGGAATTGAAGAAGGAGATTCAGGAATACGTTAAGAAGCACACCGCTCCTTATAAGTACCCACGTATGGTTGTCTTTATGGATGAGCTTCCAAAGACCATCTCCGGTAAGATTCAGCGTAATAAGCTCTAAGTAATAGGAGGTGTCCTGCATGGACTGTAAACGTATTGTTTTGCTTGCCGGACACTATGGCAGCGGCAAGACCAACATTGCTGTCAACCTGGCAATGGAACTGAAACGCGAAGGAAAGAGTGTTGTAATTGCCGACCTGGATATTGTCAATCCGTACTATCGTACAAAGGACAGCCAGGAGGAACTTGCGGCAGCAGGGATTCCGTTGATCAGTTCGGCTTATGCGAACAGTAACGTGGACTGCCCGGCCCTTCCGCAGGAGATATATTCCATCTTCGCGAACAAAGAAAATTATGCTATACTGGATATTGGTGGCGATGATCGTGGTGCATATGCGCTTGGTCGTTACACCCCATTTATCCTGGAAGAAAACAATTATGAAATGCTTTTCGTCCTGAATCAGTTCCGTCCACTGACGCGAACTGTGGAGGACACCATCGAGGTCATGAGAGAGATTGAAGCAGCTGCGGGAATACGCTTTACTGCGATTGTCAACAACTCAAATCTCGGTGTGGAGACGACAGCAGACGATGTGGTCGGAACGGCCGCATTTGCCGAAGCAGTTGGAAATGCAGCAGGAATTCCGATACGATTCACGACCGTTTGGGAGTCAATCTACGAAGGGGTTTCCGCTCAAATGGAACAGGTTGTGCCACTGCATTTGCAGGACAAGCGCTTGTGGCGTAGCTAGATAGAATATGGTTTGGTTTGGAGGTTTGAAATGAGCAAAGTTACGTTTAACTCCGATCTTTGTAAGGGTTGTGGCCTTTGTGTTACTGCCTGCCCAAAGAGTATCATTCGTATGTCCGCTGATGTGATCAATGCAAAGGGGCATCATCCGGCAGAGATTACCGATCAGTCCCAGTGTATCGCATGTGCATTTTGCGCTACGATGTGTCCGGACTGTGTTATTACAGTAGAAAGGTAGGGAGACAAAATGGCAGATAAGGTTTTGATGAAGGGAAATGAAGCCATTGCAGAAGCTGCGATTATGGCAGGCTGTAATTTCTATTTTGGCTACCCGATCACCCCACAGACAGAAGTTGCTGCATACATGGCAAAGCGTATGCCGAAGATTGGTGGAACCTTCCTTCAGGCAGAGAGCGAAGTGGCTGCAATTAATATGTGTATCGGTGTTGCAAGCACCGGTAAGAGAGTAATGACTTCCTCCAGTTCTCCGGGAATCTCCCTGAAGGCAGAGGGTATCAGTTACATGGCAGGTTGTGACCTTCCTGCACTCATTGTAAATGTACAGCGTGGCGGCCCTGGTCTTGGCGGTATTCAGCCATCCCAGTCCGACTATTTCCAGGCGGTAAAGGGCGGCGGACATGGTGATTATCATTTGTTCGTTGTTGCACCGGCAAGCGTACAGGAAATGGTTTCTTTGACCGCTCATGCATTTAACGTAGCAGAAAAATACCGTGTGCCGGCAATGCTTCTTGCTGACGGTACGCTTGGTCAGATGATGGAGCCGGTTGTGCTTGACGATTTGAAGGTCGAAGAGCATGACAAGAGCTGGGCACTCACCGGAACCAAGATGGAGAGAGAGCATAATATTATCAACTCCCTGTCCATGCTTCCGGAGGAACTCGAGCAGTGGAACATCGACCGCTACAAGAGATACGACATGATGGAAGAGCAGGAGCCGATGTGGGAAGAGTATATGATGGACGATGCAGAGGTATGTGTCGTTGCCTTCGGTATCTCCTCCCGTGTCAGCAGAAATGCGATTATGGCAGCACGCGCAAATGGACTTAAGGTTGGTATGATTCGTCCAATCACCCTTTGGCCGTTCCCGAAGAAGGCACTCCGCGCTGCAGCAGATAAGGTAAAGGCTTTCGTTACCGTAGAGATGAACATGGGTCAGATGTTCGAGGATGTCGAGCTTGCTACCCGTTGCTTGAAGCCGGTGCTTAAGTGCACCCGTACCGGTGGTTGTATCCCAACTCCGGAGCATGTGCTTTCCGTCATTGACGAAGCAAATAAGTTAGGAGGTGAGCAGTAATGGGTGAAGTTGTATTTAAGAAGCCGCATGCGTTAACCGATAACCAGTTCCATTATTGCCCGGGTTGTACTCATGGTATTACCCACCGTCTTGTTGCAGAGGTACTTGACGAGCTTGGTATCGAAGGAAAGACCATTGGTGTAGCTTCTGTAGGCTGCTCCGTATTTGCTTATAACTATTTTAATTGTGATATGGTACAGGCTGCTCACGGACGTGCGCCGGCTGTTGCTACCGGTGTTAAGAGAAGTGATCCGAATAACATCGTATTTACCTACCAGGGTGACGGTGATCTCGCTTCCATCGGTACCGCTGAGACCGTTCACAGTGCAACCAGAAACGAGAACATTACCATCATTTTCATTAACAATGCAATCTATGGTATGACCGGTGGTCAGA
>DCGJ01000042.1 GCA_002315495.1 Lachnoclostridium sp. UBA1781
GAATACCACATCCCGCCCCAAGGCGAAAAAAACCTCCGGTCCCATGTTTGGAACCGGAGGTTTCACTTTTTTCACCTGACGTCTGCTAACGAAGCTTCCGTCGATTTACTTATCGCTCTCAAGGAACTTGTAGGTAAATGCGGCACCGGCTGCACCAACCAACGGTCCAACGATGAATACCCAAAGGTCCTTAATCGGCTGGGTGGTTCCCTTAATTGCAGCGACCAAAGCCGGTCCAAAGGAACGAGCCGGGTTAACGGAAGTACCGGTAAGTGCAATACCAAGAATGTGTACCAATACGAGGGTGATACCGATAACAAGTCCTGCGAAGGAACCATGTCCTGCCTTAGCAGAGGTAACACCAAGAATGGTAAGAACAAAGATGTAGGTAAGTAAAATCTCTACAATCAAGCCTGCAGCAATGCTTCCGTTCACACCACCAAGTCCGTTGGAGCCAAGTCCGCCGGTCTTATCCTCAAGACTGCCGAGGTTAAAGATCAATGCGAGAACGCCTGCACCTGCGAGTGCACCAAGACACTGAGAAATCACATAACCAATGAAATCATTCACCTTCATACCGCCGCTAATCAACACACCGAGAGAAACGGCCGGATTAATGTGGCAACCGGAAATGTTACCGATGGAATAAGCCTCAGCAACAATGACGAAACCAAATGCGAGCGCGGTCAAAGCGTAACCGCCGTAATTCTCACAGCCGGTAACCATTGCGGTACCACAACCAAGCAATACGAGTACAAATGTACCGATAAACTCAGCAATATACTTCTTCATATGAAGTGTCCTCCTAATAAAAATGATACTGATATTATACAAATTGACGAATTTCTTTTCAAGCCTTTCGACCAATTCTTCACGATTATTTTGGGCCTCAATCCTTCTGCCCTTTGCTTCTGATTCAGGCACGATTCTTCGCCCTAATTCTTTTCAATTTTCTCGGTTCTCACCACAAGAATATCACCCTCACGAATCCGAAGATTATTGGTTGCGACAACCGTCATATCACCTCGTACTACCACCAGAATATGAATATCAAAATTCTCGATAATATCCTCCACGGTGCGGTTCTTCAGCTTACTCTTCGCTTCGACCACAACCTCGCCGAGCTTCTCAACATCGTCAAAGCGCTCGGCCGCATTTTCCTTGTTCGAGTACTGCTCCACAAAACCTGCGGAAATAATACCGGTAGGAATAGCCACAACACCAACGCCCAAAAACTCGATGATGATGCCCATGAATCGCCCCATATTGGTAATCGGCGTCACATCTCCGTAGCCGACGGTAAGTAACGCGGATACGCTCCACCAGATGCCGGAAAATGCATTTTTGAACTCCTCCGGCTGCGCCTCATGCTCCACACTGTACATACAGAGAGACGATCCGAACATCAGAATGACCAGAATGAACATGGAGGAGAAAATCTGATTTCGCTTCTCGTACAAAACCGAGGTGATAACATTAAAGCTATCGTACTGATTGTTGATTCGAAACAGATGGAAAATGCGCACCACCCTCAGCATTCTAAACACAATAAAGCCGCTCAGGAAGAACATCGGCAAAATCGTCAAAAGCTCCACAATACCGTCGAAGGATACGACGAACCGTCCGATAGCCTTTTTTCTTGTCAGGCTCGGATACAGAAAATCTGCGGTCCAGATACGAAGCAGATATTCCACAACAAATACCGCGGTGGTCACCCACTCCACGATACGAAGCCCGGTCATAATCGACTCGAATCGGTCAAACGTCTCCATAAACATGGCAACGACGTTAAAGATAATGACTACAACTAAGAAGAAGTCAAATGCCCGGCTGGGCAGGTCATCCTTCGTCCCGATTTGCACGGTATGAAACACCCGCTTGCGGAAGGTAGCGCAGTCCTTCCCCTGTCGCTTGGTTTCTGGATGGCGTGCATTTGGCTCAATTTTTCTTTTCTTTTTTGAACTCATAAGAAATCTCCCCAAAAGGAATCTTATCGATCCCACTTATTACAAAGCGCGTCAATCTGGTCGGCAAACTTTGCCAGATCCTTGTTCGCTCCTCCGCGATTATGCTCAATAACCGAAAGCAATCGCTTTCCGGCCATGAGAAGTCGCTGGAATACAGAGCTAGCCTTCGCTGCCGCCTGTCGCGGAGTTCTCTCCGGTACCGGAGTCGTAACACCCTTGTCCAGACATTCCACGGTATCTCCAAGCAGGTACGTTCCGCCCGAATATGGTGCCTCCGCATCCATTCCGTACAGGGCATGAATCTTCTCGGCAAATTCGTCCGTCACGGAATCATTTCCGTGATTTACAAATACCTTCTTTGGCGGGCAATCCTTTAACGCGCCAATCCAATCGAGGAGCAGCGGCTCGTCCGCATGTCCGCTGATACCATCCATCTGCGCCAGACGGGCGCGAACGGAGATTTCCTCACCGAACAGCTTAACCGATTCCTTGCCGGACAGAATCGCATTTCCAAGCGTACCCTCCGACTGATATCCGACAAATAAAACCGTACATTCCGGTCGCCACAAATTATGCTTTAAATGATGGCGGATACGGCCGGCCTCGCACATGCCGCTGGCGGAAATAATCACCTTCGGTGTCGGATCAAGATTGATTGCCACAGAATCGTTACTTGTAATGGAGGTCTTCAGTCCCGAAAAACGAATCGGATTGATTCCCTGAACCAGCAGCTCCTTCGTAGTCTCATCACAGTAGCTCATAAAGTCGGTACTGTACACATTGGTCGCCTCCACGGCCAGCGGGCTATCCACCCAGACCGGGAAGTTATCATGATTTTTAATCAGGTTCCGTGTCTTTATTTCACGAATCAGGTAAAGCATCTCCTGCGTACGACCAACCGCAAAGGCAGGAATTACAACATTGCCGCCCTTATCCAAGGTCGTCTGAATGATGTCACGAAGCTGCTCCACATAGTCCTTCCGCTCGCCATGTGTGCGATTACCATACGTGGATTCGATGATGACATAATCCACTGGGTCCGGCTTCTGCGGATTCTTAATCAGCGGACGATCCACATTTCCAAGATCTCCGGAGAACAGAAGCTTCTCCGTCTTCCCCTTCTCGGTAACGGACACCTCAATGCTCGCACTTCCAAGCAAATGCCCTGCATCCAGAAGGCGGATGGATACCCCAGGCAAAATCTCCGTCGGCGTATTATAATCTACGGCCTTCATCAGCTGAAGCGCGGCTCTGGCATCATTTGTCGTGTAAAGAGGCTCCACCGAACCATTGCCCGCACGCATGCTCTTTCGGTTCTTCCATTCTGCTTCCTGCTCCTGAATATGAGCAGAATCAAGCAACATAATGGAGCATAGACGCTCCGTCGGAACCGACATGTAAATCGGGCCTGAAAATCCATTCTTCACAAGCACCGGAAGCTTTCCGGAGTGGTCGATATGCGCATGGGTTAACAGCACACAATCGATATCGCCCGGGTTCTCCGGAAAATCAATATTGTCGTACAGATTCACACCCTGTTCCAGCCCGAAGTCCACCAGAATCTTATAGTTCTCCGTGTAAAGTAACGTTGCCGAACCGGTAACCTCATGGGCTGCTCCAATAAATTGTAAACGCATACCAATACCTCCTTGCCACTATTTCACAGTAATTTCCTTATACTCGTACCGATACTCGGCCTTAACCGTTCCGTCCTCCAGACAATTCTTCTGAGTCAGAATATTCCCGTTGGAATCGTAAGTGAATTCTCTTACCTCGTAACAGCTTTCCCCTGCGTAGTATTCCACGCGAACCGCCTTGCCGTCACGATTGTTCGTGTAAAACTCGCGGGAGGTCCACGCATTTTCCTTCGAACCACTGTAAACCGCTACCAGGAATCCGTTTTCGTCATATTCCTTCTTGATGACAAAACTCAGATTCCCTCCGGTCAGATTATCATAGGTCCTCTGCCCCAAAATGCGCGCACCGTCATAAACTATCTCGTATGTGATATCCGTGTCGAGCTTTCCGTCATAATCCTCCCGACGTTCCCGAGTCTCATTGCCCTTGTCGTCATACTCGTACGTCAAACGAAACAGAACACTCCCGTCCGTCGGGCTTAACATAACAACCTCGTTTTCGAGATCTCCCTCACCGTAGGAATATGTATAAATATCGTCCTGGCTTCGATCCGTCCCTGCAGCCTCGTCGTGAATTGTCTGCTTCACGATTCGGTTCTTCTTGTCGCGCTCGATGGCATAGGTCATGACCACATTGGCACGTCCATCATTATACTGCACCGTAATCTTTGTTCGTGTGCCAAACTCATCGTATTCATAAGAGCGAGCCAAATGCTCCTCGCCGTCCGTAATCTCGTACTCCGCGGTACATACCCAAATGCTTTCCTTCTTTCCCAAGGTTTCGTAATCCGTAATTCCCTTTCCGGTATTCGGATGAATGGAGGAATAAATCATGTCTCCGGTAAATAAAATCACAAGCACAAGGGCAATCGGAATCAGCACCTGAAGCTTTATTCTCTGCATCAGTGAGCTCAAAACCGGCGCCGCCAGATAGACCATGGCCATTCCTCCGACGCCAAAGATAAACAACCCTTCTGCGCAGATCCGGCCGTGAAGATTCAAAAAGTATCCGTCATAGGACCACCACTTCGTTCCATCGTGTGTGGTCTCCAGATACCAGGCGGTCGCATATTCAACGACACCGCATAGCACCACTGATGCAAGAAAATGCGCCACAGGGCGACTACGGAATCGTTTGCAAATCGTCAGAATCAGTACGCCACCACTTCCGTAAATCGGAAGCCAAGGCCCGTGCATAACACCTCTGTTCGAGAATTCATGCGCCTCCACCATGTGATACGAGATCTCCCACAACCAGCCGACCATCGAGAAAATGAAGAAGATCATAATGATATCCCAGATGGTATAATTCTGAAGGAAGTTGAAGGATTTCTGCTTGGTATGAACACGCCCATGAAGCGGGTGAAGTGGCGTTGGGTAACAGCGCATCTCAATTAAGTCGCGCACTTCTCGCTGGTTTGCCTGCAAAGCCACCTGCTCACGGAACTTCTGTTCCCGCTCTCCGCTATGTAAAATAATACCAAAATTCTTTGAAAGGAAGCCCTCCACACCGGTCAGCGGCTCAACCTCGATGGTTGGAATATCGTAAAGCTCCGCTGCCTCAGGAAATCTCTCCCGAAAGACTTTGGAATCCGGCTTTTCAAAGAGATATTCATCCTGAAGAAGGTCCGCATTTTCAATATGCTTTCGCTTGGCCTCTGCTCTTACATAGGTGTAAAATTCGGCCTTGACTGCCAGTCGGTACGGTCCAAAATAAAAGACTTCCACACTGGATGTAATTGGAATCAGGGAGAGAATGTACCAGCCAATCATCGAGAGGTCGATTTTAAAACACTCCAGCTTGTGACCATTCATCATTTTCCGCGAAAGCGTAATCGCCTCTGTTGCGGAAAGAGTCGGATTCTCGGCAATAATATAAGGCACCATGGAGTAGGAATAAATCTTGATGAAGCCTCCGACTATGGTCAGGTACCAAAGCAGATGGTACAAGCTTGTAACCGCACAAACCCATGAAACGTGAAACCATTTTCGAATACGAGGAAAGAACAGAATTGACTTTACCGGAAGAACCTCGTAGGTTCGTCCTTCCAGGTAGATTCGTGCCAAAATCGCTTTGTAAACATTGGTAAACAGGAACCAGAAAAATCCCGTGAAGATCAAAACCAACATTCCAACAATAATCACGGCCCAAAGGCTGGAACCAATAACCCTTGTCAACAAAAGAATTCCGGTCACATAATACGCCCCCGAGTTCAGCCCGCTGGCAACACTTCCAAGTACTCCTAACCCATATCCCAATGGGCTCCCCGGATTCTTCTCTTTGATATTCTCCGCATTTTGATTTTTGTTATTTTGTACCTCTTCCTTCGCGCCTTCCTTATCTCCCCGAAGCAACTGCTCGAACAGATTCTCGGCAAACAAGTATGCCGAGAATCTGTTCGAGCAGTTG
>DCGJ01000032.1:0-150 GCA_002315495.1 Lachnoclostridium sp. UBA1781
ATTTGGGAAGAAATGATATAGGTAAGATAAGCCGATTTGGAACTGTAGAAGTTGAAAAATACATGGAGATACAACGCTTCTCACATGTTATGCATATTGGCTCAACTGTCAGAGGGCAGATAAGAGACGATAAGGATGCATTGGATGCGG
>DCGJ01000032.1:237-2522 GCA_002315495.1 Lachnoclostridium sp. UBA1781
ATAACAAGCGTGGAATATATGGTGGTGCTATAGGCTATATTGACTTTACAGGAAATCTTGATACCTGCATTGCAATAAGAATAGCATATAAGAAAAACGGAAAGGTTTTTGTAAGAAGTGGAGCTGGAATAGTAGCAGATTCCATTCCTAAAAATGAATATCAGGAATGTATTAACAAGGCAGCAGCAGTAATAAATGCACTTAAGGCATCACAGGAGGTTGAATAATGATTTTATTAATAGATAATTATGACAGCTTTTCCTATAACCTGTATCAGCTGATTGGCGAGCTGAATCCGGACATTCGTGTGATTCGAAATGACGAGATGACCATAGAGGAAATCAGAGCCCTTGCTCCGGACAAAATTATTTTGTCACCGGGCCCGGGCAGACCGGAGGACGCCGGCGTGATTGTAGAGGTAGCGAAGAGCATTTCCAAAAAGATTCCGACCTTGGGTGTATGTCTCGGACATCAGGCCATCTGCATGGCCTATGGCGCAACCGTTACCTATGCGAGCAAGCTGATGCACGGAAAGCAGAGCGATGTTACCTTTGATTTGGAGAGCCCGATGTTTCAGGGGCTTCCGAAGGTGGCAAAGGTAGCAAGATATCATTCGCTTGCAGCCGCAGCGGATACCATTCCGGATTGCTTAAAGGTGACCGCCGTTACCGACACCGGCGATATTATGGCGGTTGAGCACAAGGAATATCCGATTTACGGAATGCAGTTTCATCCGGAATCCATTATGACGCCGGACGGAAAGCAGATGCTTTATAATTTCATTCATAGAACCAGATAGCGCATTTTCAGAATGCCATTAATAAATTAACTTAAAGGAGAAAAAAACAATGATTAAAGAAGCAATTAAGAAGATTGTAGACAAGCAGGACCTCACGTATGATGAAGCTTACGCAGTTATGGACGAGATTATGAGTGGCGAAACCACTCCGACGCAAAATGCGGCATATCTCGCAGCCCTTTCCACAAAGAGCACAAAGGCTGAGACCATTGAGGAAATCTGCGGCAGTGCAGCAGCAATGCGTGACAAGGCGCTTCGTTTTGAACACAATATGGACCTGATGGAGATTGTAGGTACCGGCGGTGACGGAGCACACAGCTTTAACATCTCCACCACCACCGCAATTGTTTGTGCGGCAGCCGGTGTCAAGGTTGCAAAGCACGGTAATCGTGCAGCTTCTTCTTCCTGCGGTACCGCAGACTGTCTCGAAGCACTGGGCGTTAACATTGACCTTTCTCCGGAAAAGTGCCAGGAACTTTTGGATGAGGTTGGCTTCAGCTTCTTCTTTGCACAGAAGTATCACACTTCCATGAAGTATGTAGGACCAATTCGTAAGGAACTTGGTATTCGTACCGTGTTTAATATCTTGGGACCTTTGGCAAATCCGGCTTTTGCAAACCGTCAGCTTCTCGGTGTATATGACCGCTCCCTTGTTGAGCCTCTTGCAGAGGTTATGATGAAGCTTGGTGTAAAGAATGGTATGGTTGTATATGGTACCGATAAGCTCGATGAGATCTCCATGAGCGCAGAAACCGTAATTACCGAGTTCAAGGATGGATGGATTCGCACCAGAACCATCGCTCCGGAAGATTTTGGCTTCAAGCGTTGCACGAAGGACGACCTTCGTGGTGGTAATCCTTCGGAAAATGCAGACATTCTCCGCGACATTCTGAAGGGCGTGAAGGGACCGAAGAGAGACGCTGTATTATTGAATGCCGGCGCTGCACTTGTGATTTATGAGAAGGCGGCAACCATCGAAGAGGGTATCAAGATTGCCGCTGAGATGATCGATTCCGGTAAGGCGATGGCTACTCTTGAGAAGTTGATTGAGGTTTCCAATCGTTAGTTTGTTAGGAGGCGTGGCAACACGCAGAGAAGTATGAGTATATTGGATGAATTGGCCGATTATGCACGCGTTCGTGTGAAAGAGGCAAAAGAAAAAGTCAGTTTGGAACAGGTGAAGGAAGCAGCATACGCACTTCCTAAGAAGGATTTTGCATTTGAAAAGGCGCTTGTAAAGGAGGGGATGTCCTTCATTTGTGAGTGCAAAAAAGCATCTCCATCAAAGGGTGTGATTGCGGAGCATTTTCCGTATCTTCAGATTGCAAAGGAGTATGAGGCAGCCGGTGCGGATTGCATCTCCGTGCTTACGGAGCCGAAGTGGTTTCTGGGTGCGGATTCATACCTCGCAGAGATTACCGATACGGTTTCCACACCTTGCATTCGGAAGGATTTCCTTGTGGATGAATATATGATTTACGAGGCA
>DCGJ01000115.1 GCA_002315495.1 Lachnoclostridium sp. UBA1781
ATGTAACCGGTGGATCGGCAATCCTTGCCAGTGGTCAGATTTCAGGCTGCCAGGCGGGCTCCAATAAAAATGATGCAAAATACGGTGGTGCCGGTGTATATATTTCTACCGGTTCCTTTACGCTGACCGGAACAGGTAAGATTTGCAACAATACTGCTTATCACAGCTCTGCTGTGCTGGTAGAGAGTGCATCCTCCTCCTTTATCATGGAGGGTGGAGAAATCTGCAATAACAAATCCACGGGAAATGGTGTTATCTACAATAATGGTGGAAATGTTAAGATTTATGGCGGAACCATTCACGATAATTCAGCGAACCAGGGTGGTGCCATCTTTAATGCGAGTGGTAAAACGACGATATCCGGAATCGGCGGTTCGACTCCGGTAATATCTGATAATGTGGGCGCTGAACGAGGTGGAGCTATCTTTGTAAATGGCGGCAGTGTTCAAATCGGACAGAGTATTATTAAAAAGAATCGAACCACGAAGCCAAAGAGTACGACACTTGATTCAAAGGATGCTGTATCTTATTCAACCGGCGGCGGTGTTTATGTGACAGGTGGTACCCTTGATATTATTAAGGGGGCTCTGATCACGGAGAATAGTGCGGTTCGAGGTGGAGCTGTATATCAGACCGGAGGAACCGTGAATGTCATGGGCGGTACCATTACTGCCAATACCGCGCAACTTGGCGGTGGTTTCGCACAGAATCCATTCCCGGGAAATGCGTCCACGCTTACCAATGTATCCAAGGGCGCAGTGTACGGAAATGTGTCTACCATGACATCTGCAGGTAACGATATTTATTCTGCTTATGAGGGCTCGGACAATTATCCTCAGTGCCTCAGCAACAAGAACAATATTCCGAAATTCCAGCTTCTTTCGGCATATAACATGGGTGTTTCACAGTACGATGTATGGCGAGATGACACCTATGCAAAGAGCAATCCGTTCTATGACGGAACCGAGCATGACGGTACCTATCTTGGTGAAGGTCGATATATTACGGAGAAGATTACAGGAAGCAATATTCAGCTTACTGCGGATTATCAAAATGTTGGAGCCGGCAGTGGATTGAATACCATTTTCAAGATTTCCAATATTAAAATCGAACAGAAGAGTTCTACGGATTCGAGTGTTGTATCGGATGGTATGACTTCCGGTACCGGTGATTTTGATAACGGTCTGAAAGGATATGAAAATGCTTCCACAAGAGAAGTTACCGCCAGAGAGATGCTTACGAAATTAGGCACTTCGGCGACCTGTTATGAGATGGATGAGACCTACGTGTATAACGGAGTTACCTATCATTACATCTCGTATAACGGTAAGAAATACGAGGAGCACCAGATGGTGGAATGGTGGCCGGGAAATGACTCCAATGCGGAAAACTCCCTGGTTCGTTCGTTTGACCGTGTAACATATTCCATTACCTCGAATGTTGCCATAACGGGTACAGAAAATAGAGACACTTACACCTACAACGCATGGATTCGGGTAAAGATTCCATGTGCGGAAGGGGAGGCAAGCTTTTTCACCCAGAATATGGGCCTAGATCAGTTCATCATTACTTCTTCAATAGAAAACGGACAGGAGTATCAGATTCTGGAAGGTTATTGGCAGAGAACCGTTGACTCCGATAACAAGACCAAGGATATCAGTGAGAATGTTATGATTGATATCCATGGAATGAAGAATGGAGAAACCATAAAACCTTCGTTCGAGATGTGGATTGAAGGTAACACGGAAAATGAAGTTAATCCGGCTCGATGTGAGTCGAAGACGCTCACGATTTCTTCTGCTCCGAAATACAACATTTCTCTGGAGTATTGCAAGGATAATACCGGGGCAACATTTGCTCATGAGGGATATTTTGATGTTGTAGCGGGAACGGAAGTATCGAAAAACTATGTTGGTGCCAATCCGATTGTTCATGGCGTTATCCTCGGATATGGTGTTACCGTTTCGTTGTACAACGAACCTGCGGGAAAGAAGTTAAAAGGTCTGGAATATCCGGACAGTACCCTTGAATTTGATATTGACTTAAAGGGTGAAATTTATTGTGAAGGCGTGCTGATATCAGATGCCGGAACGATTGCTCCTTATATCTGGGGCTACAAAGAAAATGTGAAATCGGATTATGGTAAGGCACTTGGCGAGTCCTCCTATGACAGAAATATGAACTGGAATGATGAGGATGATTTGGAGGAAGAAAAAACCACGAGTTATGCCTACAATGCCGCACCTTTCAATATTGGAAATAATGCAAAATCCTGTTATAACGGCGGTAGCTGGCAGGTTACAGGTAATCAGCCAAGCAGTGGGTCGAAGGAAACTAAGATTCATGTCAAGGTTTCTGATTATCTGTTTGCAACCGGCACGGGCATCAATTCCGATTATTCGCCAAACCAGAATTCCAATGGAGCGAACAGTGTAATTTTTAACTCCAATGATGTAAAGCCGTTTACGGCGGGCTACATTCAGGTGCTTATGCCGCTTGATGTCGACGAAAGTAAGTTGAACGGATACGTTGAACTTAATATGAAGGCCGTAGCAAACGGCTTGGATGCGAGCGGTGTATCCGGTCAAAAGCCGGAAGAAATTGACGGTTCCGGTCTTTCAGAAGAGAAAATGCTTGCTAATCTGAAGGCGATGAATGATGATTTCTATGAACTGGAAAATCCATACATGCTTCGTGGTAAGTATGCAGGATACGATAGTTTGAACGCATTGGCAGTGAATGAGAGAAGATATACGGATAACATCTCCAGTATTTCAACCTCCTTCTATTCTTATCCTGATGGTGGCGATGGTAACCTGATCGGAAAGTACAATTATTTCCTGGATAACAAAAAAGGTATGCTGTCGGATAATAACGGTAACGGTGAAACGCCTCTTAATTCGTATGTCTATGTAAATGGCGGACTAACCTTTAGCAGTACGACATACTACACGAACAATCAGGAGGATGATCCGACTCATTACTACAGAACGGATCCGCTGTATCATACGGATAATTACACCGCACTGGGTACGGAGAATAACTATGTTACGGCAATCAACATTCTTCAGAAATTTGATTCCAGAGTTTATACTCCGCTAAATGTGCCGGCGGTAATTAACAAGGCGGTTTCTACGAAGAGTACAACGATCAAATCGGAGGATGGCAATGATGCATTTGTGCTCACGAGTACGGATGCGAAAACCTCTTGGACGAATGAACCGATTACCTGGAGTTATAACTTAACCATCCTTTATGCAGCAAAGCCGGATGGCTCTGACTGGGTTTACGAAGACGTATCGGATAACACAAAATTCAGTGTTGGTGGTCAGCAGGCGGAGCCGGGAACCTACAATGACGGTGGTGTTCGGGATATGGACCGGTATCGAGAAGAAAACCTGATTTATTTCGAGACAATGGACGAACTGAATCAGTATTTCGGAACCGATGCAGACGGTAATCCAAAAGGAAAATGCGTTGCAATCCTGTACGAAGTGAGAAACTGTTGTCTTAGAACCGGACGTAGCTTTGAGGCCAGTGCGTTAATGAAGGTTACGGATGATTTTAATTACACCGGTCAGACGTATTGTACGACCAATGATGTGAAGACCTGGTATACCTATCGTCCGCATTATAAGTATTATTACAAGATGATGAAGGGAACCAGTCTGGAGGATCATACCTACCAGTTCAATTGGACTAGTGTTAACGAAGAAACAGCGAATAAGCAGAAGCAAAATGATGTTATTCCATATGGTCTCGGACTTGACGCAGGTGTATCCTATACCACGGATTCCGCATTTGCATATATCTATAATGAAACTGCGAAGGATGATGCGAATGATTCGGTTTCCACAAGCAGAATCGTACAATATGCTGATAATTATGAAAAAACGCAGTACAGAAACGGTTCGAAGATTTCAGGAACACATACCGGTGCAGACAAGGGTAATTCCCTTCTTCTGTACACGATGGATACCAGTATTGAAATCTATTCTGCGGATTACGTGGAAGGTTCCAACAACACTGTTAGAAAGACAACCTATGATATTTCAAATAATGAACGTGTAGCAAAGTTCCAGGTAATGTCTTATATGGAGATTGCCAGTGCTGCTAAGAAGACGGAAATCGTTGATAATGGTACTCTTGGCGCAGATATTACGATTGAACTATCGATTCCGACGCATTTATCGTATCGACAGGGCAGTCTGGTTTACAAATATGCGGAAGATGACGGAACTCCGCTTCTTGGCGCAGACGGTAAGCCACGTTGTTACTACAATGAAGGTGACCTTAACTGGGGAACTCCTGAAATTGTGGATGATTACGATAGCAAGGGAAATCTGATTGGTAAGAAGATTATTCTTAAGACCAGCGTTTCCAATATCGACATGGGTCTTCCGGACATTTATTTCGAATGTAACATCGGTGATTTGGATGACACGGAGAATGACATCAACAAGAACAGCTCCTATACAATCAAAGCCGCTATCGGTGCTGCGTATGAGGAAAGCAATATTACGGCAGCGGAACGACATGAGTCCACAACCTCGATTGCAGTCGTACTGAAGTCGGATATCGGTGTTGCAAAGGATGTGGATAAATCGATTGTCGAAGTCGGTGAGGATTTCACCTTCAAATTGAGCTACAGCAACAATATCGATAACGAAGCAAACATTGAGCTGCTTGATGTTCTGCCATATAACGGCGATGGAAGAGGCACGGAATTCACCGGTGGATATCGAATTAAGAAGGTTCGTGTTCGATTTACGGATGCGGAGACGATGAACCGATTCCTGGCTTCTACGAATCCATTACGATATATGAAGAATCAAAAGAATTCTACGAATTTGACGACCTTGTCGACCATGCTTGATAACATGAGAAGTCAGGGAACTCCAATTCCGACGGATTCAATTGTTAAAAATGAAACCGAACTGTATGTTGATTATGTGATTGCGGATAACGCGGATATGATTCAATATGCATACAAGGCGGATGGCACGGTTAATAATTCCGGCATTGCGTTCTTTGCAAAGTATAATCCTGGCGGAAAGGAACGTGTCTATGTTGAACTTACTCTTTCCCCTATGGTTTACGGAGGAACTGAAATCAGCGACCTGATTCAGAGTGGAGATGCAAATGTAAATGAGCAGACCGTACAGACAGGTAAATGTATGTACGAGAACAAGTTTGTCTATCGAGATGGTGATGCGAAGGCAGCTCCTTCCAACGCTGTTTCTGTGAATACGGCAAACCGAGTGATTTCCGGCGTTGTCTGGATGGATCAGAACCAGAACGGTTTGTTTGATTCCGCGCAGATTGGGGAAGCATATGACGGAGATGAGAATCGAAAGGATAGCATCCTTGAGTATCCGATTTCCGGAATTTCAGCAACACTTTACAATGCTACAACAGATGACGATGGGAACATTATTCTCGGAACCATTGCCACGGATGTACTTGGCAATCAGGTTAAAACCGTGAAGACGGATAACGAAGGAAGATATACCTTCGAGGATCTGCGAGAGGGTGAGTATGTCGTTGTTTTCAGCAATGAAAATGATGATTATCGTGTTGTGACAACAACCACGCAAGCGCAGCATCCGATCACATTCCAACGGCTTAGTGTCAGCGGAACGGAGTATAAGAACCTGAATAACGGTAATAAGAGTTTGGCAACCTATGACGCAACGG
Source organism: Lachnoclostridium sp. UBA1781 (assembly GCA_002315495.1). GTDB lineage: Bacteria > Bacillota > Clostridia > Lachnospirales > Lachnospiraceae > ISDg. Next base: position 5,698 of record DCGJ01000115.1, read on the forward strand.
ACAAAGCTAAGCTGGAAGGTGCAATGCTTTATTCGACGATTCAGATGCCTTCTCTCGAGAATATTCACTATGGCCCTTATCGTAGTAACAACTGGAATCTGGGACTGTACTACACCGAGATTTCCGTAGATAAGGTTTGGAAGAATTTCCGTGATCAGAAGGTTGAGGATGGAACTAAGATTATCTATGACCTTGTTGGCAAAACAACAATAGATGGTCTTCCAACAGAATTCTATGTCGGACAGATTGAGATGTCGTACGATGGAGAACAGGTGGTTGGCCACTACAAGGAGAGCATTTCCGGAAGTGTTCTGAAGGATATGGATATCGATATTGTTACCGGCTTTGACGAGGAAGAGAAAACAAAGTTCTACTGGACAGTTGCTAACAATTTGATTTTGCAGGCGAAAACCGCAGACGGAGAGATTAGTTACAGCTTCGAGGAACGAGGCGTATATGATCGTAACGGACTGGAAATATCGGACGATTTCGTTACTGAAATCGAGACAGAGGAAGACCCGGAAGATGGTTATTTCTCCTTCCGTGCAGTGAATACCAAGAAGGAATATTTCCTATCGGTAGAAAAGGTTATCTATGTGGACACCTCTGCGCATGGAGGTAGTGCAAACGATAAGCAGCAGGAATTCGTCTTTAAGATTGAACGCTTTGACAGTTTGGAGAATCTGAAGGCTGATGAAAATGCACAGGACACCTTCTATGTGAATCTGAATTGTACCGACAAGTATGTGCCAACCGTGACGCAGAATTACGTTGACGGAACCGTGATTGATATCACCAAGAAGAAGGTTACCACATCGATGGGGTACACATATAGTTATGTGGGCTATATCGGCAAGAACTATATTATGGTGACCGAACCTGGCTGGTATAAGGTAACCGAGGTTACAAACTGGTCCGCTACGGACTATGATTACGTAACCGGCTCCAATACGTACCTGAATGGTGTGAGCGGAGCGGATGCATATGTTGATTACAATAAGGATCGCAGCGTAGGTAAATACGTGGCGTTCAGTATTGGAGAAACGTATAACAGTGATTTACTTTACTCTCAATTCCCAACAGCTCGCTTTACAAATGTAGAGAGCGAGTATGCTTGGAGAAGTGCCCAGGCATATTCTGAAAACAATATAAAGTTGCCGGAGTAATGAAAGGTAAACAGCAGGCTTTCCAAGGAAGCCTGCTGTTTTTTGTATCCCTAAGTGAATGGTGGTTCCAAAAGGTTATGGGGGGGCAATGTTAAGGAATACTATTTGTGTGATAATGGATGAATCACGACATTGACTATCGGATTGTCGGTTGTATAATAAAGGTTGATTGTGGCGCAAAATGCGCATTTTCAATAGGAGGCGCGATATGAAGAGAATCAATATAGACGAAAAATGGACCTTCCAACGAGGGTATCTCGATAATCTGGGTGCACTGGAAGCGACGCCCGGTGTTATCGTTGACCTTCCGCACGACAGTATGGTCGGAACACCGGTTGATGCAGCTGCACCGGCGAATTATGACTGGGGATATTTCCGTGGGGACTATGGTTGTTATACGAAATATATTGAGATTCCGGAGGAATGGAAGGACGAGAGCATCGGGCTTCGCTTTGACGGAGCCATGATGAACACGCGGGTTGATATCAATGGATACAAGGTGACCGACCATCATTACGGGTATTCCCCGTTTTATGTTGATATCAGCCGGTTTGTAACCTTTGGGGAGAAGAATCGTGTTACGGTAAGTTTCGATACCGGAAAGGAATCCTCCTGTCGTTGGTATCCGGGCGCAGGAATCTATCGCAGCGTAGAACTGTGTCATGGGCCGAGCGTGCATATTGCAAATGATGGCATTTATCTTGTGACAAAGGAAATCTCGGACGGAATAGCATGTCTGGAAGCACAAGTCGAGATTGTGAATGAAACCCGTGAGAATCGACTGGTGGAAGTGACACTTGAGCTTTATCCGGAAAATGCTCCATCAACCTGTGTGAAGAAGGTCACACGTGTGCTTCAGGTGAATCCGGGAACCAGCGAGGTGGCCCGCCAGGCATTTGTTTTGGAACAGCCGATGTTGTGGGATGCTGAGCATCCGAAGCTATATCGGGTAAAAGTAAATGCTACCGACAAAGGGGAGTATCGCACCCATCTGATTCCGGTGGACGGAACCACCGATGAAGCGGAGGTTTTGTTCGGTGTACGGAGCATTTCCGTTGATTCTGTTCGCGGCTTGCGAGTGAACGGTCAGACCGTAAAGCTTCGCGGCGGTTGTGTTCATCACGATAACGGACTGATCGGCGCAGCTTCGCTTTATGCGTGCGAGGAGCGTCGTGTGAAGAAACTGAAGGAGATTGGATTTAATGCCATTCGTACCGCGCACAACCCGCCATCGGAGGCGTTAATTGAGGCCTGTGACCGACTGGGAATGTACATCATGGATGAAGCCTTTGATGCCTGGGGGATGTCCAAGCGTATTGGAGATTTTAGTAACTATTTTGAGTATGAATGGGAGCAGGTTTTGACGGATTACATTAGGAGAGACCGCTCGCATCCGTCAGTCATTCTTTGGTCTACCGGTAATGAGATTCCGGAACGTGGCGGACTTGGGAATGGTTACACGATAGCTACTAAACTTGCGGAGAAGATTCGTAGTCTTGATCCGACCAGACCGATTTGTAATGGAATCTGTTCCTATTGGAGCGGCCTTGATGATTACCTGGCGAAGGGTATGGATTATACGCAAAATGCGGTAGAGGACCCATACAGTAACAACTGGGAGAAAAGAAGTGAGCCGTTTACCAACGGATTGGATGTTGTTGGATATAACTACTTGGAAGAGCATTATGAAAATGACCACAGCCTTTATCCGGAGCGTGTTATGGTTGGCAGCGAAACTTTCCCGCAGGAAATTGGATTCCGCTGGCCGATGGTGGAGAAGTTACCTTATGTGATTGGCGATTTCACCTGGACCTGCTGGGATTATCTCGGTGAGGCAGGAATCGGAAAAGCATTGTATCTGAATCCGGACGATCCGAAAATCAAGGAAGGTCCATGGGGTGTAATGCCGCCATCCACAACCAATTTTCCGTGGCGTCTCGCAAATGATGCCGATTATGATATTACCGGACGACTGCTTCCACAGGGCGAGTATCGCAGTGTTGTATGGGGCAGTGAGAAGACGTTTGTGTATTCCAAACATCCGGACTGCTTCGGCAAGGTGGAACTTATGAGCATGTGGGGCTTCCCATATCTACAGAAGAGCTGGAACTATGCGGGAAATGAGGGAAAACCGGTGGAAGTAACGGTATTTTCATCTGCCGAAGAGGTGGAACTACTTGTAAATGGAACCTCCGTTGGGAGGAGACCGGTGAACTTTGAACGACCAACGAAGCTCGGGGATCCGATGCCGTATTCGGTATCCTTTGATGTGGAATATATGTCGGGTGTAGTAGAGGCGGTAAGCTATACAAACGGGTTAGAAGTCAGTCGCGCTATACTGGTTACTACAAAGGAACCAAGCCGTCTGTCTCTTGCACCGGAGAGGGTAACCGCGGTCGCAGACGGACACGACGTGATTTATGTTGGAATTGATGTTTTGGACGAGGACGGGTTGACGGTACCGGACGCTGAGTTAGATATTCATGCGGAGGTTTCCGGAGCCGGATATCTGGCAGGCTTCGGCTCCGGCAATCCGATTACGGAAGATAACTATTCCGATGGAGTTACACGCACATACCGTGGACATGCCATGGTGATGATTCGAACCGGTTATCACGACGGGAATATTACACTTAAGGTTTGCGGAGGTAACGATGGGGAATTGACGGAGGTTCTGAATATTGCGTCATTGATTCCGGAACATAAGTAATCAAAATTGGGTACTGATTCTAATACTTCGGGCGGAGCAGATTTGCTTCGCCCATTTTTGTGATGTTAACGGAAGAAAAAACGATGTTCTTTCGGTTTTTTATTGATGGCATGATTGGAAAAAGTGAATAAAATGAAAGCATAAATGACATAAAACTAGGCATAATCGCAGTTTATTGCAGATGGCGTTGTGAAGAGTTGTGTTCTATAGTACAATAAAAATGTAAATAGAATCTGTAGCTTTTACAGGTGAATGGGGTTTTGTTATACAGAATGAGGCTTATATGAATACAACGTTATTATATTTAGAAATATTCGGAATGATAGTGCTTGCTGTATTGTTATACGGTACACTGTTTGAGACGAAGCAGGACACGGAGAAGAACCAGGCATTTATCTTACTGATCTGTTGCGTTATTCTTACGCTTCTGGTGGATATGATTACCTACCTTCAAATCGACTGGTCAGGCTATCGAATCGAGAACTGGGTGGTAACGCTTCTCACCTACATTACTCCGATTGTAGATTGTGCTGTTTTCTTGCGGTACATGTATTATCATATTCGTACGAAAGCGGAGATTTCAAACCACTGGCTTCGCATCGGAGCCGGATACTGTGGATTGATGCTTGCGGTTACCATCTTCTGGGGCTTCACTGACCGCTTGTTTACCCTACGAGACGGTGTGTATCGTTTGGAATCCTGCTATACGGCATATCTGTCCGGATATATCATCATTTTGTTATATCTGACGGTGGCAGTCTTAATCAATGTAAAGCAGATGGGATGGCATGATGGAATTGCAGCGCTTATGTTTGTTGTTGTACCTGTTCTTTTTATCGTTATCAACCTTATTGATTCGGCAACGAACTTCAGCATTGCGTCCTTGACGATTTCTATTGTGATTATTTATGTGACGCTCCAGGGCGAGCATGTAAGCCGCTTGATTGCGGAAGGAAAGCAGTCATCAAGTTTGGCTCATCATGATGAGCTGACCGGTCTGTTAAACCGACTGGCATATTCCAGAGATTTGGAAATGCTTCCTAAGGACTCCAATATTGGTGTCATCTTTACGGATGTGAACGGCCTCAAATACACGAATGATCACTATGGTCATAAGGCAGGCGATGAGTTACTGAAGGAATTTGCATCCATTCTTCTCAGCTGTTATCGTAAGAGCGATGTCTACCGAATCAGTGGAGACGAATTTATCGTTCTTCTTCCGGGAATGCCGAAGGAAACATTTGAACGAAAAAGAGAAGAATTTCTGAACAAGGTAAAGGCTCACGAATTCGAGCTTGCTTCCGCCGGCTTCACCTATGGTAGTACCTCAGAGGTGCGTAAGCTGATTGACATGGCAGAGGAGCAGATGTATCATGTGAAGCATGAATTTCATATTGCATTTCCGGAGTATTCCAGGAAATAAAAAAGAGATTTGATTAAGGGATGAGTATGATATGAGAGAGAAAACGAAGGATTACTCTTTACTAGGCGACACAGAGTTTCTGCGTCGCCTAGTAAAAATTACGCTTCCGATTGCTTTCCAGTATCTGATGCTGGCCTCGGTAGCGGCTTCCGATGCACTGATGCTCGGAAATGTGGAACAGAACGATATGGCAGCGGTGTCTTTGGCAACGCAGATTCAGTTTATTCAAAATATGTTTACCTCTGCTGTGATTACTGCGGGCTCCATTCTGGGCGCACAGTACTGGGGGAAGAAGGACGAAACGACAGTCAAGAAAATCTTCTGCCTGATGCTTCGGTTTAACGTGGTGATTGCAGGCATTTTCTTTGTCGGATGCATCCTGTTTCCAACACAGCTAATGAGGGTTTTTACGAATGAACCTGCACTCATTGCAATTGGTGCAAGCTACCTGGAGATTGCGGGATGGTCGTATCTAATGACCGGAATCTCACAATGCTATCTGGCGATTATGAAGGTCAGCGACCATGTGCCGCAAACCGCATTTGTAAGTTCCAGCGCAGTGGTATTGAATATTCTCCTGAATGCGGTATTCATCTACGGACTTTTGGGGGCTCCGGCGATGGGAGTAAAGGGCGCAGCGGTCGCAACGTTAATTGCACGAATCTACGAGTTGATTCTTTGCATTGTATATTCTTATCGGAACGGATATCTAAGGCCGAGCATTACCGGACTTTTGGAACGCATGGGCCTGTTGACAAGGGACTTTGTCAAATGTCTCTGGCCGCTTCTCGGAGCGTATCTGTTCTGGGGTGTAGGCTTTACGTCTTACTCTGCATTTATGGGGCATATGGGCGAGGATGCGGCTGCCGCCAATTCGGTAACGGCAGTCATTCGAGATCTGATTTGCTGTGTCTGCGATGGCTTGGCCGGTGGTGCAGGAATCCTTGTAGGAAATGCACTCGGAGCCGGTAAGCTCGAGCAGGGCAAAGCATACGGAATCAAGATTGCAAAGATTGCCTTTATCATCGGATTCGCTTCGGCAATTATGATGTATCTGCTAACACCTTACGTTGTAGATATGGTGCGATTAACGGAGGTTGCGAAGGGATATCTTCGACAGATGATGCTGGTTGTTTCGGTTTATATGATTGGACGAGTGGTGAACACCATCATCATTAACGGCGTCTTTTCCGCCGGTGGAGATACCCTGTTTGATATGTATTCCCTGGCAATCTGCATGTGGGGAATTGCAGTGCCGCTAGCGGCGCTTGGAACGTTTGTGTTCCATTGGCCGGTATTTGTCGTGTATGCGTGCACCTGCCTCGATGAGGTTGGAAAGATACCATGGGTTATGCATCACTTTGGTAAATATAAATGGGTCAAAGATTTGACGAGATAAAGACAAGGGCGCTGTGAAAAAATGATTATTT
>DCGJ01000134.1:0-908 GCA_002315495.1 Lachnoclostridium sp. UBA1781
GGCCATGAGGATTACCAGGAAATCAAAGGCGTGAAGTACCATATGGACGACGTCGAGATGATTCTGGAGGAAGCAGAAAAACTTCGTAGTGAGAAGGGCAGTTTGTAATGAATGTTTTAACGATTGAAGAGATTGCGAAGAGAATGGGAGCAACGATTCTGTGCGGGGATCCGGAGAGAATGATTTCGGGGTACAGCTTTAGCTCGAAGGAGGGAAATGGGGGAACCTTATTTCTTCCAACAGTAGGAGAGCGAGTTGACGCGCATAATTTCATTCCGGATGCAAGAAAGAACGGGATGAGCTGTACCGTTACCGAGAGGGGAGAGATTCCTGAGGGCTGTGAAGATATGACAGTTCTTGCGGTGGATAATACCGTTTCCGCACTGCACCGGCTTGGAGCTTCTGTTCGAAACGATTATGCCATGGTTCCGATGGTCGGAGTCACCGGAAGTGTCGGTAAGACAACCACAAAGGAGCTTGTTGCGGCCGCCCTTTCCGTGGGTGGAAAGGTTCTTAAAACCGAGGGCAACAAAAACGGTCAGCTGGGTGTTCCGCTTATGATGATGGAACTCGAGAAGAACGATACCTTTGCTGTCATCGAAATGGGCATGAGCCTGTTTGAGGAGATGGGACGTCTCTCCAAGGTGGCAATGCCGAATTATGCGATTATCACGAATATCGGTGTATCGCACATCGGCAATCTCGGAAGTCAGGAGAATATCCGAAAAGAGAAGCTTTGTATTATCAATGATTTGCAGGCCCCGGCCGTTGTTTTTGTAAATGGCGACGATCCTCTACTGGCCGAACTGGTTCCGGGCAGTCCCGCATTTTCAGGCTACGATAAGATTGCTTTATACGACGAAACAAGGGCAAAGCTTCCGGAGATTACCTTCCGGGCCTATGGTACC
>DCGJ01000134.1:938-3377 GCA_002315495.1 Lachnoclostridium sp. UBA1781
GCCTATGGTACCGCCGAGTGGTGTGAGTATCGTGCGGAGCAGGTGGAATTAGGTGCGGAAAAGGTAACCTTTACCTATCGGCACGGAGAGATTACAGAAGATATTACCCTTTGCGTTCCGGGTGCTCATAATGTTGGAAATGCACTGGCAGCCTTGGCAATCTGTGAGGAAGCCGGCATTGCGCCGAGCGAAGCAAAGAGAGGTTTATACGAGTATCGCCCGATGGCGATGCGTGGAAATGTGGAGTGGCTGCCAAGTGGTATCTGCCTGATTGACGATACCTACAATGCGAGTCCGGACTCCATGAAAAGTGGACTTGGCATCCTGGATGCCATGGAAGGAAAGGGAAGAAAAATTGCAGTTCTGGCAGACATTTTGGAACTCGGAGATAAGAGCGAAGAATGTCACCGCCTTGTGGGACAATATGTGCGGGAATCAAAGACCGAGATTCTGTTGACCGTCGGTAAGGAGGCGAAATATATCGCTGAGGAAGCCGAGAAGAGTGGCAGGGTAAAGGTATTTTCGTTCGACTCCCGAGAGGAAGCAGGTGCAAGCCTGTTGATTATGTTAAGTGCCGGCGATATGGTACTTCTTAAGGGATCCCGAGGCATGGGACTGGACCAGATTGCAAAGATGGTGAGGGAAAATGCGATTTGCTGATGTCATAGTCAATATTCACGTGACACAATTAGATAAATCCTTTCAGTATTCGGTACCAAAGGAATTAGAGGAGAGCTGTCGAATTGGGTCTCCCGTATTGATTCCGTTCGGCAATTCGAAAACGCCGAAGAAGGGATATGTAGTAGGATTAAGTGAAACTCCGAAGATTGCTCCGGATCGCATCAAGCCGATTCTGGATGTGGTGTCCAAAGGACTTCAGGTGGAAGACGAGATGATGGAGCTTGCAGCCTGGATGAAGGAGCAGTACGGCGGAATCTATCACGATTCCCTGAAGACGGTACTCCCTGTTAAGAGTAAGGTGGAAGTGCGTGTCGAGAAAGAAATTGTTGCGATAGCTCCGAAGGAAACCTTGGAACAGGCATTGGCGGAGGCCACACGAAAGAAGCATGCGGCGAAGGTCCGCATTTTGACAGAGCTTTTGGACAGCGATGCGATTCCGTATGATGTGGCTACCGGAAAGATGAGTATTGCCGCACCGACCTTGAAGTCCCTTCAGCAGGCAGAACTTCTTACCATTCGGGAGAAGAGCACGGAGCGTAAGGAAGGGAACGGACTTACCGTAACTCTGAATGCGGAGCAGAAAAAGGCCAGCGATACCATTATTCGCGGACTTGGGACGAAGGGAAAGTACCTTCTTTACGGCGTTACGGGAAGTGGAAAGACGGAAGTATATATTTCCGTGATTGAGGAAGTGTTAAAGCGTGGCGAGCAGGCCATTGTGCTGATTCCCGAGATTGCGCTGACATACCAGACGGTGCTTCGTTTTTATCGCTGCTTTGGAGACAGGGTTGCATTTATGCATTCCAAGTTATCTGCCGGTGAGCGGTATAAGCAGTGGGAGAAGGCAAGAAATGGCGAGATCTCCATTATGATCGGACCGCGCTCGGCATTGTTTGCACCATTTCCAAAGCTTGGATTAATCGTCATTGACGAGGAACAGGAGAATTCCTATAAAAGCGATACAACGCCGAAGTTTCATGCCCGCGAGGCGGCCATTTGGCGAGGTAATTATCACAACGCATCGGTGGTGCTAGGCTCGGCTACGCCGTCCTTAGAGGCCTATCATCGGGCCCAGACCGGCGAATATCAGCTGTTAACGATGAAGAATCGTGCGAAAAATGCGGTGCTTCCAAAGGCTTACGTAGTTGACATGCGTGAGGAGATAAAAGCGAAAAACAAGTCGGTATTCAGCCGACTGTTATACGATAAGATTCAGGATCGTTTGGAGCGCTCGGAGCAGGTGATGCTGTTTCTAAACCGAAGAGGAACCTCGGGACTGATTTCCTGCCGTTCCTGCGGAGAGGCGTTAATGTGTCCTCACTGCGACATTTCCCTATCGGAGCACTACGACGGAACGATGCAGTGTCACTATTGCGGGTATCGAATGAAGAAGCCTGCTGCATGCCCAAAATGTAACTCGCGTCTTTTGGTTGGCTGGAAGGCCGGAACGGAGAAGATTGAGGCTCTGTGTAAGCAGGAATTTCCGGATGCGAGAGTACTTCGAATGGATGCGGATACGACGAAGAAGAAGGAAGATTACGACCGGATTCTGGAAGCATTTGCTAACGGAGAAGCGGATATTTTAGTAGGAACGCAGATGATTGTAAAGGGACATGATTTCCCGAAGGTAACTCTGATGGGAGTACTGGCAGCGGACCTTTCCATCTACGCCTCGGATTATCGCGCAGGCGAGAGAACGTTCCAGCTACTGGCACAGGCAGCCGGTCGTGCCGGTCGTGCGGGAGATACCGGAGAGGT
>DCGJ01000118.1:0-7380 GCA_002315495.1 Lachnoclostridium sp. UBA1781
AGCTCATCAACCAGGGTGGTTTTACCATGGTCTACGTGGGCGATAATTGCAATGTTACGAATGTCTTCTCTCTTCATAGAAACCTCTTTTCGTTACTCTATGTTTTGGCCGCGTACGGCCGGGTACTCTAATAATAGTAAACAAACCGCAAGTATTGTACCTATATTTCTCGGAATTTGCAAGCGATAGAAGTGACAAACTTCAACGGAAAATGCCCCTCCTTTTTGGCAAGGAAATACAAGAAAACGACGATTGGTTTTTCTTGTACAGATGGCCGCATTTGGTTGACATTAGGGACGTAAAATGCTAATATATATCGCAAAGTAAATTGAAATATATGATATGGAGGTAATCACTATGTCTATTTTTACAGGTGCAGGTGTTGCTATTGTTACTCCATTTAATGCAGACGGTTCCATTAACTTTGAGAAGTTTGCGAATTTGATTGAGTACCAGATTAATCATAAAACAGATGCCATTATCGTCGTAGGTACAACCGGTGAGGCTTCTACGTTGTCCCATGAGGAGCACATTGAGTGTATCCGTTTCTGTGTGGAGAAGGTAGCCGGCCGCGTTCCGGTTATTGCAGGTACCGGTTCGAACTGTACCGAGACCGCAATCTACCTTACCGAAGAGGCAGAGAAGGCCGGCGCTGACGCAATGTTGGTTGTTAGCCCTTATTACAATAAGAGTACCCAGAAGGGCTTGTATCTGCATTTTAAGGCAATTGCCGATGCTACCACAAAGCCAATCATTCTTTACAACATCCAGGGCAGAACCGGTGTGAACATTGCTCCGGCTACCGTTGCCAAGTTGTTTAACGAGGTTGATAACATTGTTGCAATCAAGGAAGCTTCCGGTAACATTTCTCAGGTTGCTGAGATTGCGGCTTTGACCGATGGTAAGATAGACATTTATAGTGGTAATGACGACCAGGTTGTTCCGATTATGTCTCTTGGTGGTAAGGGTGTTATCTCCGTTACTTCCCATATTATTCCGGAGCAGATGCATGATATGGTTTATGCATATCTTGAAGGAGACACCAAGAAGGCTACCGAGCTTCAGTTAAAGTATATTCCGCTTTGCAAGGCTTGCTTCTGTGAGGTTAACCCGATTCCGGTAAAGAAGGCTTTGAATCTGATGGGCTTCGAAGTAGGCGGTTATCGTGCACCTCTTTGTGAGATGGAGCCGGAAAATGCTGCTAAAGTTGAAGCAGAGCTTAAGAGACTTGGCTTAATCTAAGAGAATTCGATCGAACAGACGGGGGTGGTGAGAAATCACCATCCCCTTTCTTATTTTTTAGGCGCGTGGGCGCAACATTAAAATTTTTGGAGAGACGCAGGGCGTCGAATAAAGGAGGACAAAAGAATGGTTAAAATGATTATGCGTGGCTGTAACGGACGTATGGGACGTGTTATCACCGATATTTGTAACAATGACGATGGGATTGAAATCGTAGCAGGCATTGATGTTTCCGGTCAGGTATTTCCGGGATATCCGGTTTATCAGAAGCTGTCGGAAGTGAAGGAAGAGGCTGATGTTTTGGTTGATTTCTCCGCACCGGATCAGTTGGAGGAGTTAGTAAAGGATGCGATTGCGAAGAACCTTCCGCTCGTTCTTTGCTCCACCGGTTACAGCGCAGAGCAGATTGCATTTATCAATGAGTCTTCAAAGAAACTGGCCATTTTCCGTAGCGGCAATATGTCTCTTGGTATCAATGTATTGGAGAAGCTTGTGAAGGCTTGTGCAGAGGTGCTCGCCGCAGAAGGCTTTGATATGGAGATTGTCGAGAGTCATCACAAGATGAAGAAGGACGCACCAAGCGGTACCGCTTTGATGCTTGCAGATGCACTCAATTCCGCACTTCCTGAAAAGTACGAGTATGTCTATGACCGTACCGGAAGAAGAGAGGCAAGACCGCAGAAGGAGATTGGTATCAGTGCTGTTCGTGGCGGTTCCATTGTAGGCGACCATCAGGTTATTTTCGCAGGTCAGGACGAAGTGGTTGAGATTCGTCACACCGCATATTCCCGTGCAATTTTCGGTAAGGGTGCCGTCGTTGCTGCGAAGTTCCTTGCAGGAAAGTCTGCAGGTATGTATAACATGCATGACGTAATCGCTTAAGGAGCATTGATCGATGATTGAAGTACGTGATTTAGTGAAAATGTACGGCGACTTTCAGGCCGTGGATCATCTGAGCTTCACGTTGGAGGCAGGGGAGATTCTTGGTTTCCTTGGACCGAACGGTGCAGGTAAATCAACGACGATGAACATGATTACCGGTTATATCAGTGCAACCGAGGGGGATGTACTGGTGGACCATAAGAGCATGTTCGACGAGCCGGAGGAAGCGAAGAAATATATCGGATACCTTCCGGAGATTCCGCCGGTTTATCCGGATATGCGTGTGGAGGAGTACCTGAATTTCGTTGCGGAGTTAAAGGGGATTGCCCGCTCCGAGCGAAAGGCCGAAGTGACCAGAGTGAAGGAAAAGACCAGTATCACCCATATGACTCACAAGCTGATCAAGCACCTTAGTAAAGGATATCGTCAGAGAGTCGGTCTTGCGCAGGCACTGATTGGCAACCCGCCGGTGTTAATCCTGGATGAGCCTACGGTTGGTCTTGACCCGGGACAGATTATTGAAATGAGAAATCTGATTCACGAGCTCAGCAAGGAGCATTCCATTTTGATCAGCTCCCATATTCTGTTTGAGGTTCAGAATATCTGTAATCGTGTGTTGATTATTAATCACGGTAAGCAGGTGGCCTTAGATACGCCTGAGAATATTATTCGAAATCTTGGCGGAACTGCAACCTACGCAATCACCTGTCGCGGTGAGAAGGAGCAGGTGAAGAAGGTAATCCTTTCCGTGTCCGGCGTGGAGCATGTAAGCGAGCCGGAGGAAAACGATGGCCTGCTTCAGGTTGATATCGGTTATCAGACCGGTACCGACATCCGGGAGGAGCTGTTCTTTGCATTTGCAAAGGCCGGTATTCCTATTGTGGAGAGCAAGACAAGAGAGAAGTCACTTGAGGACATCTTTATCAGTTTGACAAAGGAGGATGACCATGCTCGCAATCTTTAAGAAGGAAATGCGTGGTTATTTCCAGTCGTTGCTGGGATATCTGTTCCTCGCGTTTTATTTTATCTTTTTGGGCATTTTCCTGTACAGCTATAACTTGAAACTGGAATATGCCAATGTCGCATATGCTATTAACAGTGTTGCGCGCTTCTTTTTGCTGTTGATTCCGATGCTTACCATGCGTGTCTTTGCAGAAGAGAGAAGACAGAAGACGGACCAGTTGTTACTTACTGCTCCGATTTCTTATTCCAAGGTTGTACTTGGAAAATACCTGGCTTTGGTGGGCGTTATGGCCCTTGCAGCCCTTGGCACATGTATCTATCCATTCATTCTTAGAAGATATGGTGATACCAGTCTGAAGATTGCCTTTAGTACACTGGCCGCATTTTTTCTGCTCGGCTGTACGTATATGGCAATCGGAATGTTTTTGTCATCCCTTACGGAAAGTCAGGTTGTGGCGGCAGTCCTTACCTTTATCGTTATTCTGTTCACCTGGATTGTGGACCTTTTGGGTGCCATGCTTCCGACGGATGCAAAAACCGCCCTTTTGGTATGGTCAATCGTTGCAATATTGTTGGGGATCGTTCTGTACAGACTGATGCACAGTAAGCTGGTTTCCTGCATTTCTTTTGGCGTGGTAGAAGCAGTTCTTCTTATCATCTATTTCGGAAAGAGCGAAATGCTGGACGGCTCGGTTGGAAATGTTTTCGGGTGGTTCTCGTTACTGACGCGTTTTGAGAATTTTAAATACGGTTTGTTCGATCCGGCCGCATTTATCTATTATCTCAGTATGATGGTTTTGTTCGTATTCTTAACCATTCAGGTGCTGAATAAGCGGAGGTGGAGCCAATGAATGTAAATAAGCGAAGCCTGAAAAACGGTGCCTATACCACCATTATATCTGTCGTTGTAGTGGTCATCCTGATCATTGTGAACCTGTTGGTTTCACAGATCACACATACCAGCGATTTGACCGATATGAACACCTATTCCTTGTCGAATGAGTCGGTTCATTATCTGAGCACCTTTGATACGGATGTAACGATGTATTATGTTACGGAGAGTGATTCGAAGAGCGTGATGTTTTCGAATCTTGCAGAATTGTTTGCAAGAGAGAATTCCCACATTCACTTAAGTTACAAGGACCCGGTACAGTATCCGCAGCTCATCTACAAGTACAACGGCGTGAATGAGAAGATTAACAGTAACAGCATCATTTTGGTGAATGAGGCTGCGCCTGAACGGTACATCTATATCGATTATGAAGATATGTGTATCTATCAGACGAAGCTGGACTCTGCGACCATGACGACCAAGAAGGTTCTTTACGGATATGACGCGGAGCTGGAGATTATAAAAGGCCTGGTACAGATTACGGGGGATTCTACCGGAAAGGTGTATTTTACGACCGGACACGGTGAGGAGACAACACTGCTTCTGAATGAGGGAAAAATCAGTGACAGTCTTTCCTCTCTGCTTGGACTGAATCGTCTCGAGGTTGGATATCTTTCCACCCAGACCTTGATTGAGGTTCCGAATGATTGCAGTCTGTTGGTGCTTGCCGGAATCAGTAAAGACCTGACCGAAGAGGAAGTAAGTCTGATTGAAAACTATATGGCGCATGGCGGTAATGTGTGTGCGCTTCTTCATTATGGAACCTCAACGCTTCCAAACCTTAGTAAATTCCTCGGACAATTCGGAATTGAGTTGGCTTCCGGTATCCTTTGCGAATCGGATCAGACTTTGACCAGTAATGGCAATCCTTCCTATGTACTTAGTACCTCGGGAAGCGGATATTGCTTCTGGCCGCTTGGCTGTGCGCTGAAACTTACCGGAAAACAGCGTAATACCGTAGGGGTTACGATGAAGGTAAATGCTTCCAAGGGCTATGTGAAGGGCTATGACGCAACCGAATTAGCTTTTGGTGACGGGGATCAGATTGACGCATATGGAATGATGGCGGTGGCAACCGAAACCTATCATAATATTACGTCAAAACTGTATGTCATCAACTCGTATCTGTTCTTAAGTGACAAATGCATTAACTCGAATAGTGCATATAAGAATAGTGAAGTATTTCTGGAGGTGCTGTCGGACGGCGCTTCCGCACTGAGTTCACTTAGTATTCCTACCAAATTGGACCGCGAACCGGCACTTACGATGAACAACTCTCAGAAGAGAAATCTTTCGATTTTGTTCTTTGGCGTGATTCCGGGAATCCTGCTGATGGTTGGAATCATCGTCTTCATCAGAAGAAGACAGTAGTAAATATCATAATCGGAGGGGTTATGAAGAAACAGAAAAAGTTGCTTGGTATCGTGGCGCTTGTTCTTGTGGCTGTCGGTTTGCTGGGCATTTATCTTTTGCTTACAAAGAAATCGGAGGAACCGAAGGAACCGGCCGGTGATAAGGTCATTCGCGTGGTTACCATTGATGCCCAGGCAGTTGAGAAGATTAGCATCGAGCCGAGCGGGGCAGAGCGCATTTGCCTTGTAAAAAGCAGTGAACAGTGGCAGAGAGAAGGTTCTGCGGTGTTTCCAATCAATCAGTCGGTGGCAAGCCTTATCGTTGACAGTCTGCTGTCGAATCTCAATGCCTTAAAGGAACTCGACAAACCGGCGGAACTCAGTCAGTATGGTTTGGAACAGCCGAAATCGGTTTTGAAGGCATATCAAGGTGAGCAGTGTCTGGTAACGATTAAGCTCGGAGATAAGGTGCCAAATGCGGATGCCTATTACGCGATGTTTGATGACAGTGATAAAGTTTACACTGTTGCGTCAAACTACGAACGTTACATGATGCTTACGTGGGATGGTTTGATGGAATCGATTACGCTTCCGACCATTTCCGATGTGGAGCAGATTCGCTCGGTGTCGATTGAGAGTACGATTTACACCAATTTTGAGGCATTTTACGACGAAGAGAATCCGTATGATTACTCTGGAAGTCATATGTTTAACTGGTATTTTGGAACACCTTATGACGGTTATGTAAATGCGGACTATACCAATACCACGTGGTATACTCAGCTGTCGAATTATTCCTCGTACCCGTATGTCGGAGTAGTTCGCTACGGACTGGATGGGTTGGAGCAATATGGCCTTGACCAGCCGAATACCACACTCACGGTGTCCTTCATGGATGGCACGGCAAAGTCGACGATTACCCTGTATCTTGGCAATGAAGACGAGAACGGAAATGTATACGGCTATTTTAATGATATTGACTGGGTATTTCTTTTTTCAAAGACGATTGTGGAAAATCGTGTAAAGGCACAGACGTACACATGGTCATACCTGAAGCCGTTTTGGCCGAACACCAATCTGATGAAGCAGATGACCGTAGAAGCAGAGGGGAATACCTATACGCTTCTTATGAATCATTCGGAGGATGGAGATACCGCAACCTGGAACGGAAAAGACTGTACCGAGATTCTTTCGGATATTGGTTCTGATTTATTTAACATTAAGTATTCTAAGCTTGTTTCCGCAGAAGAGAAAGAGAAACTTGGCCTGAGTGCGAATGATGGCGAAGCAAATGCGGCAATTCTTCAGAATAACTTCGGAGAACCAATCATCTGCTTTGAGATTGTGATGACAGAGGGACTTGCAGGTTCGCAAGTGGAAGTGTATGCATATGATGACGAATATTGCATCATTTGTGTGAATGGAAATGTGAATTTCCTTTGCGACAAACGAGATATTGAATCTTATATCATGCTTATGAAACTCTATTAAAAGAAACAGGGAATGTACCATGTGTGGCACATTCCCTGTATTTTATTCGGTGTGTGTTTCGCTCGTGTCAGCAGGTTCCGGACCGTGTCCAAACGCTTCCGTAGGAAGTGGCTCGGGAAGTGTTTGCCCCTGAGCTTTTAACTCCCGTTTTTGTTCCTTCGCGAGCTGACGCTTTGCCCTGCGCTCGAGGATTCGTGCACGTACTTCGTAGAGCTTTAGGATACTGTTGATTTCTGCACCGACGAACATGATGAAGGAGCAGATATAAAGCCATAAAAGAAGCAGTACGACGGCAGTTAAGGAACCATAGATGGTTGCCAGATTCTTTGCCTTGTCCACGTATAGGCTATACAGATATGAGAAACCAATCCAACCACCGGTCGCAATGATGGAGCCCGGGAGTTCGGTAAAGATGCTTGTTTTATGTGCCTGTCGGTTCGGAATAACTTTAAAAATCGAAGTGAAGAAGAACAAAAGCGCTGCAGCCAAAACCGGTAATCGAGAACTCCGAATGGTTTCTATAATGTTGTAGGTAACCGGAAAGGCGTGTTCGATTTA
>DCGJ01000118.1:7409-12028 GCA_002315495.1 Lachnoclostridium sp. UBA1781
ACAGATTACCGAATACGAAGAAAATCAGAAGCATCAGGATGAAGACGGCGAATACGATTGTGTAGATGATAGACAGAAATCGTCTTGAAAACATATTTCTTCGGGATGTCTGATTGTAAATGCTGTTTAGTCCCCGTTCGATGGCGATAAAGCTTTTGGATCCGGCCCATAAAAAGGCCAACGCGGTCAAAAGCGTAAAGGTTCCACCCGTTTGCGGAATGACCTGTTTGGCGTAGGGAAGAATTGCCTCCGGCAGTATACGGTCCAATAAATCAAACAGAACGGTTTGTTCAATTGGTGTAATGCTAAGAAGTGAGAACAAAAACATCAAAAAAGGAAATGCGGAAATAACCGTAAACAAAGTAACCTCCGCCGAGATAGGGGAAAGATTATCGTCGCCGAATTTCTTGGAAAAAGTATTCAATTTTTGCAAGGTTTCGGAAGCTTTCATCATTCGTTTCTCCTGTCGCCCCAAACACAAATCGGGGCCGTATTGTTCTTATATAACATAGCATTTTTCGTGGGAAAAATCAAATGAGCAGACAGGGCTTTAACTTGACATTTTTTGCCTATATGCTAAAATGTTTTGGGATTATGTGCTTATTTATCCGATTTTCGGACAATTACAATTAAATTATTTTGTGGAAGGAGAAGCCATGAGAAAACAATTACGTAAGAAATGGTTTGCCCGACTTCTGTTTTTCGCATACTTCGGTGTTTTGCTGTATTTTCTGTTTTTCTCGGAACGCTACGGAAGAACGGAACCATATACAGAGCTTCATTATAATTTGCAGCCGTTTCGTGAGATCAATCGCTATCTTCGACATGCAGACGCATTTTCATTCGAACTGTTCACCGTTAATATTCTTGGGAATATCATTGCGTTTATGCCGTTCGGTTTTTTGCTTCCGCTCGCATTTCCAAGACCGAAATATGAGTTTTGGGTATTGATGTGCATCACGTATCTGGTTGTGTTAACCATGGAATGTATTCAGCTGTTCACAATGGTTGGAAGCTTCGATGTAGATGATATTATTCTGAATTCCTTCGGCAGCGCAGTTGGATTCTTCGTATACCGAATGGTGATGCGGAAACGATAAGGAAAAGGGCAGGTTACTGATATGCAGATAAACTTTCTTGAAAAGTTTAAGCGAAAAGATAATACCGTGATTGATATGACGATTCGGGACGATGTCCGGGTGAAATATCACGGGCGCGGCCGGTCCGGCCTTGGTACGATGGCCATTGGCGTCGGTGTCGTTGGATGGCTGGTATTTGCCTTTCTGATTCATCAGGTACGACAAGGCGGGTATGCACCTTCCCGAGGAGCAATGCTGGCACTGTGTGATGCCGTTTTAGCTGTTTTTGGTCTGGTATTAAGCGGGCGCGGCTTACGTGAGAATAATGTGTATTATTTGGCGGCGCTCATTGGAGCGGTGCTGAATGGGTTTCTGCTTATCACCTATATTGTATTGTTTTTGATGGGTGTGGCGTTATCCTAACAGTTGGAGGATATATGACAGAGAAGATTTATTTGAATGAATATGACGATATGATTCTGGAACGACTCGAGCTTTGTGTCGGAAGACTTCGTGAAATTATGGAGGAAGACAGGGCAGAGGAGAATGCGACACCGGTCCGGGCTTATGGCGGAGATTTGGCCGCATTTGGCCTGCTTCTTGCGGATACGGTAATGAAAGCAGGAACCGGAGAACTGGAGAAGGAAACCGTAACCGATTTAAAGGTGAGAAATGCCGCATTTTACGCCGATATTCTTCCGGACGAATATGAGGAGTCCTTTGCGAATCCGGCCTATGCCTGCAAGTTACTTGGACGCACGCGCGGCAGAGTTGCGTCTGCGGTTTATTCCGAAATGCGGGCGATGATTTCCTATGCGTATGCAGGAATCTATAAGCCTGTTTTGTATTCGTTGGAACTTTTTTTGGAAGTGTTTGGGCTTTTGGAAAATGATGCCGATGGAAATGCTCTGAAACGTTCCCTGTTCTATTATCTCCATGATTATAGCGGCGAGTATATTCTGGACCGATTGGGAGAGCAGGTGACGGAACGATATGACCATCTGAAGCAGGTAATCAAGTCGTATCGTAAAGGAAGCCCGAAGCATCTGTATCTGTCCGGAGAGTATATCTCGGATAATGAGCGTGAGCTTTTTAAGTATCTGGATAAACTTCCGGAGGAAGCAATTGAATCGATGGCAGATACCTTTGTAGAGGGTTATATTCGCGGGTTTCAGACGATGCGTGTGAAACTGGAAGGAAAGAAGTATGTGACCTTGATCGGAGCTGTGGGCTTTGACCGAATCCATAAGAAGGTCATTGAGAAGCTGGAAGGAAAGGGTCTTGTTCCGGTGATGATTTCCTCCAATCGAAAGATTCTTGGAAGAAGATTTGGGAGACCGACCGGGTTATACAGCATTTCCCCGAATGCGCAGTACGAATATGATCATCGAAATGATGTGCTGCTTGTGCTAAACAAGAAATTAATCGAGAATCGCGTGCGAAGAGCGGAGGATAGTTATCGTTTCCTTGCGGAGAACTGCCTTCAGTATGCAGGACCGATGCTTCAGGAAACCTTTGGGGAACAGAGCGGAGAGCTTGTGAACAAGCCGGAGGTTTTGGTTGCAGACGAACGACTCCAGAAGCTTTTGATGGAGCAGGCGATGAAGCTGAGCCGTGTTGCAAATGCTTACATGCCGGCAGAGGAGCGATCCTTCTCCATTATTGCATATCCGATTCCTGCGGTTGGCGAAAAGTTTGAGGAAATCTTTCACCGTACCATCGTGTTGAATACCCTCGATAATGATACCTATACGCGAATCCAGCAGCATTTATGTGATGCGCTGAATCAGGGGCGTTTCGTCGAGGTGCGAGGTTGCGGCAAGAATGAAACAAAGCTGACCGTTGCCTTGTATGACCTTAAGAATCCGGAGACGGAGAGTATCTTTGAAAACTGTACGGCGGATGTGAATATTCCGGTTGGTGAGGTATTTACTTCACCGAAGCTTACCGGTACGAACGGTCTTTTGCATGTGTCCTCGGTATATCTCGATGGAAAGCAGTTTAAGAACCTGAAGGTATGGTTCAAGGATGGAATGATATCCGATTATTCCTGCGATAATTTTGCCACAAAGGAAGAAAACGATACGTTTATTCGTGAAAATGTGCTGTTTAACCACGACACGCTGCCAATGGGTGAGTTTGCAATCGGTACGAATACGGAAGCGTATCGGATGGGAATTGAGTTGGATTGCCAGGCGCTTTTGCCGATTCTAATTGCAGAGAAGACCGGACCGCATTTTGCTGTGGGCGATACCTGTTACAGCCATGCGGAAGACCATGTGGTGTACAATCCGGACGGTAAGGAAATTATCGCGAGAGACAACGAACTTGTGAGAAATCGGGACAAAGAGCCGGATAAGGCATATTATCAGTGCCACACGGATATTACCCTACCGTATAATGAGCTGGGAGAGTTGAGTGTTGTGACGGCTACCGAAGCAAGAATTCCGATTATTGTAAATGGGCGTTTTGTGCTTTCCGGCACCGAAGAACTGAATGTTCCGCTTGATGAGATTATGTAAAATAGCCCCCGAGGCAAGAAATAAGGAGACGAACAACATGAAGGTTGGTATTGTAATGGGCAGTGATTCTGATCTGCCAATCATGAAGAAGGCAGCAGAGATGCTCGAAAAGTTTGGAATTGACTATGAGATGACCATCATTTCCGCTCATCGTATGCCGGATGTATTTTTCGATTATGCGAATACGGCAGTAGAGAAGGGCTTTGATGTAATTATTGCAGGTGCCGGCGGTGCAGCGCATTTGCCTGGTATGTGCGCAGCAATCTTCCCACTTCCGGTCATCGGTGTGCCGATTCACACGAAGACCTTGAGTGGTGTTGACAGTCTGTACAGCATTGTGCAGATGCCAAGTGGTATTCCGGTTGCAACCGGAATACNNCGGTTGCAACCGTAGCAATCGATGGTGCGGCAAATGCGGGTATTCTCGCAGCGAAGATGCTTGCCATCGGTAATCCGGAGCTTCTCGAGAAGATTAACGATTACAAGGCTGAGCTTAAGGCCGGAGTTATGAAGAAGAAGGACAAGATTGAGTCGGTCGGCTTCCGTGGTTACGAGGCTTAGGAAGCATTTTCATGGGAAGACCGATAAAAAATCCTATTATTCATCGAAGTTATAACTTTATAAGTAATGCTAATAAAAACAGTTAAAGAATAATGTGATTTTTTGCGATACATTTTCGAAATAGTATGATACAATGACTTTCGGATGACGGGATAAGCCGCTTGTCCGATTCCATTCAAATTTTAAGGAGAAATCAGTATGGATTATAAGAACGCGGGAGTTGACATTGAAGCCGGATATAAGGCTGTGGAATTGATGAAGAAGCATGTTAAGGAAACCATGCGCCCTGAGGTTATGGGCGGACTTGGTGGTTTCAGCGGTGCATTTTCCCTTGGCAGTTTCAAGGGCATGAAGAACCCGGTTCTTCTTTCCGGTACCGACGGCGTAGGAACCAAGCTTAAGATTGCATTTCTTATGAATCGTCATGATACCATCGGTATTGACTGTGTTGCAATGT
>DCGJ01000118.1:12058-12575 GCA_002315495.1 Lachnoclostridium sp. UBA1781
CAATGTGTGTAAATGACGTTGCCTGCGCAGGTGGTGAGCCGCTGTTTTTCCTTGACTATATTGCGTGTGGTAAGAACTATCCGGAGAAGATTGCAGACATCGTAAAGGGTGTTGCAGAGGGTTGTAAGCAGGCAGGCTGTGCATTGATCGGTGGTGAGACCGCAGAGATGCCTGGTTTCTATCCGGTAGATGAGTACGACCTTGCAGGTTTTGCTGTAGGTATCGTTGATCAGGATGATATCGTTACCGGTGCTGATTTGAAGGCTGGAGACGTTTTGGTCGGTATTGCTTCCTCCGGTATTCATTCCAATGGTTATTCCTTGGTTCGTAAGGTATTCGAGATGCGTGAGGATGTTCTTAATCGTTACAACGAGACACTCGGCACGACGCTTGGTGACGCACTTCTTACCCCAACCAAGATTTATGTAAATGCGTTGAAGTCCCTGAAGAACGGCAACGTTAAGGTAAAGGCATGCAGCCATATTACCGGTGGCGGCTTCTATGAGAACATTCCGAG
>DCGJ01000014.1 GCA_002315495.1 Lachnoclostridium sp. UBA1781
GTCACCGCCTCCTACTCGATTTCTTGGGGTGGGGCTTAG
This sequence comes from Lachnoclostridium sp. UBA1781, assembly GCA_002315495.1. Classification (GTDB taxonomy): domain Bacteria; phylum Bacillota; class Clostridia; order Lachnospirales; family Lachnospiraceae; genus ISDg. The sequence continues at coordinate 40 of DCGJ01000014.1, forward strand.
TTCGGAAGAAGCGGTGGACTGTAATCTGAATGCAAACAGGCCCACGACCGCGCCTACTCCGCGCCGTAGTAGAAATCAGCTCCCGGCATTGCGCCGCCGACCGAAGCCGGATTCTGCTCATACAGAACGCCGAGGTAGCTCTCAACCGCAGATTTCATCTCGGAGCCGGTGAGACAGGAGATGTTGCAAAGCGGGATGGCCTTCTTCATCAAACCGCTCTTGAAGATTTCAAAGTCTTCAAGAATCTGTGCGGTTTCGTCCACGTTCTCCGTAGCAAATGCGGCACTTCCCGCGAACTCGTACAAAAACGCCTCGACGTTGTCCTTGTGCTCGGCTAAAAATGCGGCATTTACCGCGATAACACCCGTAACAATCGGGTCATCGGAAAGATTGTTCCATTCGGTGTTGATGTCAAGCGCCTGGCGAGCAGCCGCATTGTTCATCAGAACGGAGGAGGCAAATGGCTGCGGAAGCATAGCGATGATGCCCTCGGAGCCCTCGCCGGTCATCTTTGCGGCAACTTCGGAAGCAGCGGAGAGAAATTCGATATTCACATCCTCGTCCGGGTCGATACCGGCAGCGCTAAGGAGCGCGCGTAACGTATACTCCGGAGTTGTGCCCGCGCCGGTAGCGTAGATGGTTTTGCCACGCAAGTCCTCAAGTGACTGCACGGAATCACCGTTCTCCAATATGGACAAAACGCCCAGGTTATTGACAGCGGCAATAACCACCTTGCCGTTCGATTTGTTATATAAGGTAGAGGCAAGATTACAAGGAATGGAAGCAATGGCAATTTCGCCGCTCATAAGCTTCGCGGTAATCTCGTCAGCTGTTGCAGCAACCGTGAACTGATACTTATTCAGGGAAATGCCCTCCTTCGTATCCTGCATCACCTTCGCCATCGCGATTGCGGTCGGACCGGTAAGCACGGCCACGTTAATGTCCATCGGCTCACAGGTCGGAACCTGCGCACCTGTCTCAGTTGAAATGTCTCCGGTCGTGATTCCCGGTTCAGTCCAAACCTCGCCGGTCTGAGCCCCCGTCTCCGTCACAACATCCCCGGTTACATCCCCGGTCTGACTACCGGTCTCAGCCGCAGCCGTCGTTGCAGCCTCCTGTTTTTTCTTGTCTTTTTCAGCGCTTCCGCAGGCTGTGCAAACTACAAGCAAAGCCATCACGAGAAGCAGCGCCAAGAGGCGCTTGGAATTCATGTTTCCTGTCATAGTAAGTTCCTTCTTATCGTGTAAATCATGGGCCAAAGGGGAAGAAAACGGCGGGAAATATGCTGCATTTTCCTGATTGAAACCCGCACACATTATAGAAGTCGCAAGGAGGATTGTCAATTACGGAAAATCTATATTTGCCGTCACAAAATCTGTCTGCGAGGGTGGAAAATGCGGCACCGCTGTGATATACTACCCAATGTACCAAACCGTGGTACGAGGAGGAAACTATGAGCTGGGCTGACAGCAGTGTATTTTATCAGATTTATCCTTTGGGAGCATGCGGTGCACCGCAGCACCCGGACGGAGAAACCGTCAATCGAATAAAGAAAGTAAAGGACTGGATCCCACACCTGAAAAAGCTGGGTGTGAACGCCGTATATTTCGGACCGATTTTCGAGTCGGACCATCACGGCTATGACACCAGAGACTATATGACTATTGACCCGCGACTCGGCACGAACGAGGACTTCCGCGAGGTGTGTGATGCGCTTCATGCAGAAGGAATCCGCGTAGTGCTGGACGGCGTATTTAACCACGTTGGTCGTGGCTTTTGGGCATTTCGCGATGTGCTCGAGCACGGCGAGGCGTCCCGCTATAAGGATTGGTTTCACCTGAGCTTTAGCGGCCGCTCCAATTATGGCGACCCATTCTGGTATCAGGGTTGGGAGGGCTGCTTCGATCTCGTGAAGCTGAATCTGAACAATCCCGAGGTTGGCAATCATATCATCGGAGCCATCATGGACTGGGTGAACCAGTACAAAATCGACGGTCTTCGCCTCGATGTGGCATACTCTCTGGAACCGGAATTCATGAAGCGTCTTCGCAGGGACTGCGCGGCGTTAAAGGAAGACTTCTGGCTTTGCGGCGAGTGTCTCCATGGCGATTATAACCGCTTTGTAAATGCGGACATGCTTCATAGCTGCACCAATTACGAGTGCTACAAGGGGCTTTACTCCGCACTGAACAGCATGAATCTGTTTGAGATTTGCCACTCCTTAAATCGGCAGTTTGCAAGTGATCCTTGGACGTTGTACCGTGGCAAGCATCTGATGTGTTTCTGCGATAATCACGATGTGACGCGAATCGGCAGCATTTTGACCAATCCAAGACATCTGTCCGTGGCATACGGTATGTTGTTCGGAATGCCGGGCATCCCATGCATCTATTATGGAAGCGAGTGGGGGCAGAAGGGTGAGAAGCAAAATGGCGACTGGTCGCTTCGGCCGGAGATGATTGAGCCGGAGTGGAACGCGAACTGTGTATGGATTAGCAAGCTGGCCAAGGCTCATAAGGAGAGCCGCGCGCTTGTGGACGGAGGCTTCCGCAACATTCACCTTCAGAACAAATCGTGTGTATTCGAGCGTGCCGTTGATGGCGAGCGTGTGCTGGTAGCCATCAATGCGGATGCAAATGAGTGCCGTGGCTATGGCGAGTTCCATGCGGCAGGCGGTACGGATTTAATTACCGGAGAATATGTGAGCTTTGAGGGTGGAATCCCGATGGCGGGCTATTCGGTACAGTATATTAAGGTGTAACTTTTATATATGGGGCATAGGAGGTAGAGACATGAAGCTTTTGGAAGAGAGAATTCTGGAAGAAGGCGTGGTTAAGGAAGGCAACATTTTGAAGGTTGATGCATTTCTGAATCACCAGATGGATGTGAAGCTGTTTCGCGAGATGGGCAAGGAATGGAAGCGACTTTTCGCAGATGCAGGCGTGAACAAGATTTTGACAATCGAGGCATCGGGTATCGGTATTGCGTGCGTGGCTGCGGAGGAGTTTGGCTGCCGCGTGGTATTTGCGAAGAAAACGCAGGGTAAAAACCTTGACGGTGAGCTTCTGACCACCCAGATTACTTCCTTTACCAAGGGACGTGTGTTCGATGTTATCGTTGAGAAGAAGTTCTTAAACCCGGGTGACCGTGTTTTGATTATTGACGACTTCCTGGCAAATGGCTGTGCGCTTGAAGGCCTCATTGACCTTGTGCAGCAGTCCGGCGCCGAGGTGGTTGGTTGTGGCATTGCGATTGAGAAGGGCTTCCAGGTCGGCGGACAGAAGATTCGTGACCGTGGTATTCGTCTCGAGTCGTTGGCCATTGTAGACAGTATGGAGGGTGGAACGATTACCTTCCGTTCATAGAATTTGACAGCCCTGCATCATTGCGGGGCTGTATTTGGTTTGATTTTAATGTCTTTTCTTATACTTGAAGCTTGCAAGATAAAATAAGACATTGAAATAAATATTTGCGGAGGGTAAAATACATTTACTATTGCGCAACATGCATAATGATTTGCGACATTGGTCGCGGGGAAAGGGAGTAGATTTTATGAGCTTTGAAGTGAAAAATCTAATCAAATCTTATGGAAGCAAGGTTGTCGTTGACAATTTGAGCTTCCGCTTGGACGAGCCGGGTGTGTATGCCCTGCTTGGTAGTAACGGTGCAGGTAAGACAACCTCCATCCGTGTTATTTTGGGTATGCTTCAGTACGATTCCGGCGAGATTCTCTGGGATGGTAAGCCGATGAACGTTTCCGAGCGTAACATTGGTTACCTGGCAGAGGAGCGTGGTTTGTATCCGAAGTATTCGCTTCTTGACCAGCTGCTTTATTTTGCGGAACTGAAGAATGTTCCGAAGGAAAAGGCAATGGAGCGCATCCATTATTGGTCCAATCGCCTTCAGCTTGACGAGTACATCTTCCCGCCGAAGCCGGTGAAGGGACAGAAGAAGCCGAAGAGCAACCGCGCCGACCAGCTGAGTAAAGGTAACCAGCAGAAGGTACAGCTTATGGCCGCACTCGTATCCGATCCGGAGATTCTGATTTTGGACGAGCCGCTTTCCGGTCTCGATCCGGTAAATGCGGACCTGTTCAAGTCGGTTATCCACGAGGAGATGGAAAAGAACAAGTACATCATCATGTCCAGCCATCAGATGTCCACCATCGAGGAGTTCACCTCCAACCTGACCATTTTGAACCGTGGTAAGGTGGTACTTCAGGGCAATCTTGATGAAATCAAGAAGGGCTATGGCCGCATCAACCTGATTGTGAAATGCGACAATGACATTTCCGATTATATTGAGCAGGCAGGACTTCCGATTGTTGAGAAGCTTCCGAGCGAGTACCATTTGCGTGTGACCGGTGAAGAGCAGGCAGGCGAATTCTTAAAGCTTTTGATTGATAAGAAGGCAAGCGTCGTGAAGTTCGAGCTTCGTGAGCCGTCACTTCATGAAATCTTTGTAGAGAAAGTTAGCGCGGCAAATGCTGCCATGGGCGAGGAGGCAAAAGCGGATGAAGAATGAGTTTCGGGGAGCCGGCAAGGTCTTCCGATTCACGCTTCAACAGACGCTGAAGAGTAAGGCCTACGTTATTACTACCGTGCTGCTTCTGATTGCGTCCATCGTGGTTGTTCCGGTTCTTCAGATGATTCAGTCGAATGGAGCAGGCGATGACCCGACAGAGGTAGCGGAGAATGTATTAAAGGATTCCGAAGGAGATGTAAGCATCGATGAACTGACCATCCATGTGTATGATGAGACTTCGGATTTGTTTGGTGTCACGATTACGGATATGGGCTTCAATTGGAGCACTATCCGTCAGCATGTAGGGAATGCAAATGTGTCCGTAAAGGAAGAAACCGGATCTGTGGAGGATGCTCTGAAGGCTCTGAAAACCTCCAAGGAGAAGGAAGTGATTGTGCATCTCGGTCTCGGTTCGTCCGGTGTGACTGCTTCCAGTCTTGCCATCACGGTTTACCGTGCGGATACCGGAACCATACCTGAGGTGATTGGACAGCAGATTGCGGATTACTACGTTGAGGAATTCAGCGCATTTAAAGATCAAATCAGTGAACTTACGGACGAGCAGAAGAAGGTTGTGGATGCGACCGTTTCCGTAATCGTAAATTTCACCGATGAAAATGGGCAGGTATCCGCAGAGAAGGATACTACGATTAACGATGCTCAGTATGCACTTGCTTATGCGATGCTGTTTGTTCTGATGATGGTTGTTATTATGGGCTCCACCCAGATTGCAACTTCGATTACAACCGATAAGAGTACGAAGGTTGTGGAATACCTGCTCACCTCCATCCGCCCGATGGCGTTGGTGGTTGGTAAGGTTTGCGCGATGCTTCTGGCCTCCGTTGGTCAGCTGGCGCTTATGCTGACGTTGGTACTCATTTCCAATAAGGTGTTCAGTACCGGTCAGACCAGCGTTTTGGAGAACCTGTTTACCGCAGAAGTTTGGAAGCACGTTACGGCTCCGACACTTCTCGCAGCGCTCGTTGCATTGGTGCTTGGTGCTTTGATGTATGGTATGCTGGCAGCTCTTTGCGGTGCTTCGATCAGTAAGATGGAGGCTTTGCAGGAGGCACTCAGCCTGTTCACGGTTACAACCCTGATTGGTGTTTATATTGGTGTTGCAGCGATGACGGTAATGCTTGTAAAGGGCGACAATGCATATGTCATCTTTACAGAGCTGTTCCCGCTGTCCTCTACCTTCTTCCTTCCGGGCGCACTGCTCATTGGAAAGGTTACCTGGTGGATTGCACTGCTTTCCATCGTGATTTTGCTGGTGGTGGATGTATTTGTCTTCCTGTTTGTTGCACGCATTTACGAAATGATGATTAACCATAACGGCGAGAGAATCAAGCCGAAGGAATGGTTAACCATGTTTAAGGGTGCGAAGAAAGGAGGTAAAGCATAATGAGAAAGCCATTTTCAAATTGGGCAAAGGTTTGCCGTTTTACCTTCTATCAGCGAGTTCGCAGAGGCAAATTCATTGTAATTACCGCTTTGGTCGGTTTGATTATTCTGTTAGCGATTTCTCTTCCGATTATCTTTACCGCTCAGCCGGATGATGAGGACGAGAAAAATGAGTACCTCGAGGAAGTATCAAGCATTTTGTTCGATAACGAGACCGAGTGGAAGGTTTCTGCTGAGGATTTGGTTCCGTTTTTTGCCGTTGATGATACGCTGAGGGGCTTAACTGCTAAGGATATGCAGGGAAGCAAGGAAGAGCTGGCAAAGGCTGCCGGCGCTTCGGAGAAGACCTTAGCAATTCGCCTGGAGCAGGATGGTGACAATTATTCCTTAATCACAATCCTTCCTCACGAGACGAACATTTCGGAGGATACCGCATCCGCTATTGGTAATGCAATGGCACCTTACGTGCATCAGCTTCTCATTGCGGACAGTGGTGCAAGTCAGGTTGCGATTGTTTTGGCACAGCTTGAGGTTTCCGGCTCAACGGAAGTTGCAGGCGAGGAGATGAGCCTTGCTGCCATGATGGTAAAGCAGTTCCTTCCGATGCTTTTTGGTTTGTTCATGTATATGATGCTGATTCTTTATGGTCAGGATCTGAGCCAGGAGGTTTCCTCCGAGAAGACCTCGAAACTGATGGAGACGATGTTAACCTCTGTTCACCCGTATGCACTGGTGCTCGGTAAGGTTGTAGCTGTCTTTTTGGTAGCGGTTTTACAGAGTATGGTCTGGTTGGGATGCATTTTACTTGGCATCTTTGGAGGTAGCTTCTTAGCAACCAAGCTGTATCCGGATGGAGGCTCGATTATTACTGTGGTGATTGAGTTTATTCGTACGAATATCGGTAAGAGCGCATTTTCCATCCCGGCCATTATTATGGCTGTTGTCATCTTCCTTTTGGGTGTGCTTCTGTTCTTCTGCTTTGCAGCGATGGCAGGAAGTATGGTTTCCAAGCCGGAGGATACCGCATCGGTTCAGCCGCTTTTTGTGTGGCCGATTCTGATTTGCTGGATGGTGCCGTATTTTGCTTCGATGTCTGGAAATGAGGGTGTGCTTGCGGTTTGTCGTTACATTCCGTTTACCGCACCGTTCTGTCTGCCGGTGGATCTGATTATCGGAACGACCGGTTATCTGCCGGGCTTCGTAACTTTGGTATTGATTCTGCTGACTGCGTGTGCGCTTGTGTGGCTCGCGGCCAGAATCTATAAGGGTATGGCTCTTTACATTGGGCAGAAGTTCTCTCTGAAGGTTGTTTGGGGAGTTATTCGAGGAAAATAAAGTGAAAGAAAAGGGGGATTTGCGCGTATGATAGATTTGGATGAATTATATCGAAAAAAGAAGAGAAGGCAGATGAGTGTGGTACTTACCGTGGTGCTGCTCATTGCCATCTGCTGCGGGGCCGGATATCTGTGGAAGCAGATTAGTATTCGTGAGAAGGAGCAAAATCCCGCAGATGGCACGCAAGTTGATGTTGATTTCTTCATGGTAACGCCGACTAATACGCCGGTGCCGGAGACAACAGAAGAACTGCAGGTCACTACCGACGAGCCGGAGACAACGGAAGAACCGCAGGTCACTACCGACGAGCCGGAGACAACGACTCCGGCTATCGAGGACAACGCGATTGAAACGACGATTTTGCCGCTCGGAGTAGATGAAACGGAATATCAAAAGTTGTCGTGGGTTTTGCAAGAGTTTCTTCCGGAAAATGTCTATGCAGGAATTGTACTGAACAATGGCAACTCCAGAGAAGTTATAGAAATGGTTGCAGCTGGCGACTCCTCACTTGAGGCATTCCTGCTAAATATTAGTGAAGAGGATGATTTGCGGGGCGCATATCTGGTGTGTAGAAACACGCCCGAGGGTTTTACCGAGTTTCTGGATATTCGATTGGATTTCCGAATGGATGACGGACCACATCGATTGATCTTCACGGCCAATGGGATGGATGGTTTCATCATTTGGCCGCTGGACAAGTTGATGGGTGGTGGCTATGATGTTACTCTGCAAGCATTATGTATCAGTGATGAAAATGTAACTACTAAAAAAATCATTACAACCGACCTAAGAGGTGCATTTCAGGTAATGGCAGACACCTCCGAACACCGGGATGTCCTGGATGCGAAGGTATTCCTCCATGCAGAGAGTGAAGACCTGAACGGGTGGTATATGGTGAATGAACAGGGGGAGGAAATCCATGACTTTTATTGCAACACCGCTCTTATTTTGGATCTTCGCATTATTAATGATAATGCTGTAAAAAGTCTCGTTGCAGATGCAAATTGTTGTCTTACCATTAATTCAGAAAGCGCTTTACCGATTGTTCTGAGATCGAATGGAGAAATTGATTTTCCGGTGATTGTAAATGCACCAAATGCAGAGCTCATCTGTGAGGGTTGGACCAACGTTAATTGAATAAGTGCGATAAGCAAGGCGCCATGAAAAAATGAAATAATCATTTTTTCACAGCGCCCGTACTATTTTATCCGATTGAAAAAAGCTGCTTAGGTGTACTTCTTAGCGGTAATCTGAGTAATCTTGCCCTCACGAACGAGCTGCTGCAAATCGTCTGCCAAGGTGTGCATACCGAGCTGACGTCCACTCTGGATGGAGGACTGAATCTGGTGGGTCTTACCTTCACGAATCTGGTTTGCGATTGCATCGGTACCAACCAAAATCTCAGTAGCGAGTGCCATACCAAGGTTGTCTGCGGTCGGAACGAGAACCTGGGAAATAACGCCGCGAAGGGTATTTGCCAGCTGTACACGAACCTGTGCCTGAGCATTTGTCGGGAAGGCATCGATAACACGGTCAATGGTAGCGGCAGCGCCGGTGGTGTGCAGGGTTGCAAGCACAAGGTGTCCGGTTTCAGCTGCGGTAATAGCTGCATTGATGGTTTCGATATCACGCATCTCACCTACGAGAATGATGTCCGGGTCTTCACGAAGAGAAGAACGAAGTGCGGTTGCGAAATCCTCAACGTCGCGATGAACCTCTCTCTGGTGAATCATGGAGCGAGAGTAAGCGTATACGTACTCAATCGGGTCCTCGATGGTAATGATGTGCTTTTCCTGACGCTTGTTGATGTAGTCGATGATGGCAGCAAGTGTGGTGGTCTTACCGCTACCGGTAGGACCGGTTACGAGTACAAGACCTCTTGGCTCATTTGCAAGGTCTTTCATAACCTGTGGAAGTCCGAGTGCATCGAAGCTCGGAATCTCGGTCTGAAGAATACGATAGCTTGCAGCCAGGTTGTTTCTCTGATGATATACGTTTGCACGAAGACGGGTGCCGTCCGAGGTGAAAAGAGCAAAGTCAAGATCCTCGCCTGCGAGAACCTGCGGCTTCTGCTTCTCGTCCAGGGAGCTCATAATAAGAGCCTCGGACTCTGCTGCGGTCGGAACGATATCGTTCTGCATCTTCAGCTTTCCGAACTGACGGAAAGCAACCGGAGTTCCGACGGTAATATGAACGTCGGAACAGCCAATGGATTTGGCTTTGTTAATGATTTCCTCAAAAGTCATAGTGCTTCTCCTTTTCCCTATCATTTTCAGTGCAATGCACTGTTAGGTTCGTGAAATGCGGTTCCTCTCGTTGAGGACACCAAAAATGAATCCCCGGAACGAGCATTTGATTATCTTCTGCGCCAAGTAATCATTCGGTAGAAACCTGCCGGAATGAGAGACAGAAGAGAGTAGAACAGGGCAATCGCGATAATCACGAGAAGGCCCTTTCCATTCTTATATACGGTACCGTGCGTATCGGTCGCCGTCTTGTAAATAAAGAAAATCGTGTTCATGGATATCATACCAAGAAGCATTAGCAGGAAATTTCTGCCCACGAACTGTGCGTTGGTACGGTATTTGCTGTTTTGGAGGTAAAAGAAACTGTCCAGGAAGCAAACCAGACCCGGAATGGTGAAAATCAAGCCCATGAACAGCGCATCATTTTCCGGATCGGCCTGATTTGGCTCAACATAGGCGAGCCCAAAGATAAAAATCAGCAAACCGATGATTGCCAGCACGGCAATGTAAATGTAAGCTGTAAGCTTGCTTTCCTTCGTTGTTGCAACCGCCTCTGCGGTCGGTTTGGCAAGTTTTCTGCTCATAGAAATCAAATCTCCTGTGTATGACCAATTAGTTATTGGTCGGATTCAAAATGGAACTCTCGCTGAAGGAAACCGCCAGAGATTCGGTCAGTTCACGGGAATCGGAACCAAGGGTAACGACCTTAATTTCATCGCCCGGCTGTAAGCTGACCAAAGCCACAAAGAGCTGGTTCTGACTGACATAGATGGTGTCCTTCATCTGAACTCCGTTAATGTAAACCTTGCTGTAAGAGGTAAAATGGTCGCCGCCGACGGTGAGGTAACCCTTGTTATCCTCCGCCATAATGACGGATATCGCGGAAATGCGCGGCTTCGTGTAACCAAAGACCAATTCGGTCGGCTCATACGGAATCTCCCCGTCGAAGCAATAGTGCTCGCCGTAAAGCATATCGTAGGAGAGCATCTGTAAAGCATTCAAATACTCTTCCTCGGACTCATAACCATTGTTTAGCTCCTTCTGGTTCAGCTTGGTAAGTAGACCCTCGTGAAGTCCGAGACGTCCGAGTACATAAGCACTCAGCTGATAGGAAGTGAGATCTCTCTTCTCCCGTGTCATGGCAAAGTTCGACCAAATGACATATTCCGTCTGGAGGGTTGTGCCATAGGTCAAGTTCTCATCCGTGAAATTAAAGCCCGGCAAATGATCCCCATACAGAACCAGAACGGTCTTCTCATCCCTGCGCTTCAACTCGGTAAGCAGACCGGCGATGAAGGTGTCCATTTCATTCAGCTGGGTGATGTAGTATTTTAAGCCGTAGATGGTATCGTCGCTATAGGCAGCGTTGACATCCTTGAGCTCAATGGCATTTTCCAAAATATCCTCGTCCGGGTAGCTGCCGTGACCTTGAACGGACACGGTAAAGACGAAGTCGAGTCCTTCTGTGGAATCGAGCGCGGACAGAATCTCCGGAAGAAGTACGCTGTCACGGGCCCAGTTGAGTTCGTTAAATTCCACATGCTCCATCACTTCAAGCGTATCAAAATCTTCAAAGCCGAGGTTGGCGTATACGGAATCGCGGTTGTAGAAGGACGCAATGTTGTTATGGATTGCGTGAGCGTCGAGGCCGAGCGCACGCAGATTGTAGGCAAGGCTCTCGCAGGTGACGGTACGAAGAATCGTTTTGTACGGATATTCGCCGGTACCGAAATCGCGTATGTTCATGCCGGTAAGCACCTCGAACTCGGTATTGGCCGTGCCTGCAGAGATGCTTGGTACGGTCAGAAGACCGGAGGTGTAATTCTCTTTTAAGTACGTAAAAGTCGGAATTGGATCGCTTTCGAATTCAATTCCGGCGATTCTCTTTGGATCAAAGAACGACTCAAGCTGGATGAAAATGATGTTTGTATCATTCACGGTAACTTCCGTAATAACCGGCTCGTCAGTAACGGTTCCCGTGGTCACAATCGGATCAATATCTCCGATTACGTTATCAATTACGTCCGGAGAATAGTTCGACGGCTTCGAGATTCCCTTGTCTAGCAGACTGCAGGAGAAGCAGTACGGAAGACCGTACTCCCGATAGGCAGAAGCCACATTTGAAAAATGCGTCTCCAGCACACCCCAGTTACGACCGGAGATGACAATCAGGATGCAGCTCATGGAGGCGATCAGAAAGAAAGGAACGCGCTCTTTATATTTGACCTTCTCCTTTGACTTTGGAAACTTGATGAAGCCCAGAATAATCAGGGCAATACCAAGTAAAATCAAGAAAAGTAACCCGATGACCTGTGCCCAGTTGTAGTAGTGGAACAACACGTTCCAGCCATCCACCAGCATGTGGAAGTCATTCGCGTTAAACGGAGTCGTACGATTGTGAAGAACAACAAAATCGATGACACCCGCAGCGATTAATAAAATCGTTAAAAAGAAATACATGGCCGGCTTTCTACGGAACAGAAGTGCCGGGGTGTACACCGTGATGACAATCAACAAATTGAAGAAAAACAGCACGGGATGTCCCACCATAAAGCCAATGGCCTTAAAAAAGGAAAATCGGGAGAAGGATTCGACAACGATTGTTGAAAACAGCGACAAAAATAAAATCTGCAGACAACAATGAAGGATGGTTTCCTTCCCAAATACGAAATTCAAACCGCTTTTTACCTTGTGCCCCAAGGCTGCGCAGTTTTGTTTCATCTTACTCATAATAGTTCTTGCGACCGGGTCGCAAACTCCTTTCAAACCGATAACAATTTGAACGATATTCACCTTGGCGGGCATTTTCAAAAAATGCCGCACTCAAACTAAATATCATAGTAACACAAACCCGTGCAAATTGCAATTTTTTCGCGAAAATGCGCGGATATAGCGAAGGGCGGGAAAAGCCCCGCCCAAAGTCCCATTATTATGCAGAAACTGTCTCCTTCGTCTGCTCCGACAGCCTGGACTGCATCTCCTTTCTGCGAATCATCGGCATCGCCACGAAGAAGAACACGCACATATGTACGGTTGTGGTGAGCACCCAGCTGATCGGGTAGGAAAGATACAGTATGGTAAGCTTTTTATGGCTCATAAAATAGGTGTAGATCCACGTCAGTCGGAAGCCGCACACGCCAAAGATGGAAACGATCGTCGGCGTGATGGTGTAGCCGAGGCCTCGCAGGGAGCCGACCGCGACGTCCATAGTGCCGCAGGTGAAGTAGGTCAGGCAAATGACCTTCAGACGGGTGACACCGTAGGCGATGGAGGCGGCCGCATTTTCCTTCACGTAGAAACCGAGCAGCTTGCGACAGGTAAGAAGTACCACGCCGCTCACGCCCATACCGACCAGAGTTACGAAGAGCATCGCCCACGCGAGAATCTTCGGAATGCGCTTATATTCGCCGGCACCGAAGTTCTGGCTCGTGAAGCTGAGCGCGGTCTGGTGAAAGCTGTTCATGGATATATACACAAAGCCCTCGATGCTCATGGCAGCGGAATTGCCCGCCACGGCGATGTCTCCGAAGGAGTTCACTGAGGACTGAATGATGACATTTGACAGGGAGAAGATGCAACCCTGGATGCCGGCCGGAAGACCGATGCGCATCAGGCCAAGCAGTTTCGGCATACTGATTTTCATTAGGGAAATGCGGAGTCTGCACGCATTTGTCGCGCGACTCAGATTGATGCACACGAGCACGGCGGCGAGCAGCTGGCTGAGCACAGTGGCGATGGCAACTCCGTCCACGTCGCGGTGCAGTACCAATACGAAGAACAGGTTGAGGCCAACGTTTAGAATGCCGGCTGCGGTCAGATAATAAAGCGGACGACGGGTGTCACCGACGGCACGGAGAATGGCAGCGCCGAAGTTATAGAGCATCATAATCGGCATTCCGAGAAAGTAAATGCGCAGATACAGGGCAGACTGGTCGATGACATTTTCCGGGGTGGACATGAGCTCCAGCAGTGGGCGTGCAAAAATCATGCCGATAGCGGCAAGCAGAAGACCGCAAATGACGCTGACCAGAATGGAGGTGTGGACGGTCTCCGACACATCCTTATCCTTCTTTGCACCAATGTAGCGGGCAGTCAGTACATTTGTGCCCACGCTTAAACCAAGAAAAAGGTTGGTGAGCAGGTTAATTAAGGCGCCTGTGGAGCCGACCGCCGCAAGGGCAGTAGGGCCGACGTAGCGGCCAACAACAATTAAGTCCACCGCATTAAAGATGAGCTGAAGCATTCCGGATAAAATGAGCGGAATGGCGAAAAGCAGCATTTTCTTTGGCAATGAATCGTGAACCATATCGATTTCGTTTCGCATGCGGGGACCTCCTTGTCCAAATATTAAAACTGATTATACGACAGTGGCGAAAAAAGTCCATATACAAAACGATGGGTTTCTAGGTAGAATATGAGCTTTTTTTATGAAATTTACGTGAATGGTGGCAATTTGGCGGGAGTTAAGGTATAATTGGTGTCGCGCGGGCGCGCAGAGGGATGAAACGGAGGTTGGAAGCTTGAGCGATTTCAGGGAACTGGAGAATATGGAGGCTGAGAAGAACTCCACAAGTGTATTTAAGTGGGTGATTGCGGCACTTTTCTGTGTGACGATTCTGGCAATTCTGGTTTTATTATATGTAGATATGAGCGGCGGCAAGAGAAAGCATCAATCCGACCGATACAAGTATCAGATGACCTACAACGCGGACCGATATGCGTACGGGGAAGTGCTGATGGACAGCCAGAACGGCATTTACATGGAGCGTTTTTATAAAGCGGATGCGGAACTTAACAGTTATATTTCCGTCGTTCGTATTGATGCGTCGGTTAATCTTGATGAGGTGCTTCAGGCGTTTGCTTCGGATACGACGGACTCGTATAACTTTGATTATAAGAAGGATGAGAGTACGTTTGGCGCCGGAGATTATAAGGCGACGCATATTTATTATCATGACACGAATGCTTCCAAGGAAATCGATGTTCACTACTATTATGTGGCGGATAAGAAGGTGCTGGTAACGGCCGCATTTGACAAGGAGCATGAGAAAGAAATATTGAAAATGCTGAAGACGTTCAAGTTCGTGGAATGATGCGGGAGGGCGAGTGAGCCAGGGGAAGAACATCCTTTGGATAATGCAATATTTCATTGACTTTTGAGACAATAGATGGTAAATTAAGCCTTGCGATGTGGTATTGAATACTACATGATATTTTTTGGAGGAAGAATTGATGAGCGAATTATTAACCGAAGCAGTTAAGTTGGCAGGAACGGATTGGATCTTATCCACCGATACTGCAGAAGATATGCCGGCAGAGTTTCTCGCGGCGAATGATATCGATGAGCATCCGTTACATTATGTATTTGACGGTGTTGAATATGGTAATGAGCTGGAGAATAAGCTGACCTTGATTGAGTTTTATGACAAGCTCAAGAACGGTGATAAGCCAACCACCTCTGCAACCGCAGTCGGATATTCCGAGGAGCTGTTTGAGGCGCGTATGAAGAAGGGACAGAAGAATATCCTTCATATCGCATTTGCATCGGCACTGAGCGGAACTTATGCCAATACGGTTTTGGCTGCAAATGATATCAAAGAAAAATATCCGGATGCTAATATCGTGGTGCTTGATACCAAGTCCGCAACCGCAGGCGTATCCGCTCTGATTTATGACCTTGTAGACATGAAGAAGAAGGGTGCCACCATGGAGGAGGCGCTTGCTTACGCTGAGGAAAATGCTCCAAAGATTCGCGTGCGTTTCACCGTTGGCGATTTGTTCCATCTGATGAGAGGCGGACGTCTCTCCAAGACCTCTGCTGTGCTTGGTAGTGTAATGCGTATTCAGCCGGTGCTTCGTGTTGAGGACGCAGGCTCTCTTGGAGTTATTGACCGTGTTCGCGGTCGTCGTCAGGCGCTCAAGTACCTTTGCGATGAGATTGGAAGATGTGAAAATGCTGCAAATTTGAAGCGTGTCTGCATCACCCACAGCTGCTGTGAGGAGGATGCAAAGGCACTTGCAGATATGATTAAGACGGCTTACCCACAGATTACCGATGTTCCGATCAGCTGGTTGTCCCAGACCATCGGTGCTCACACCGGCTGTGGATGTATCGTCCTTGGTTATATTGCAGGAAGCAGATAAGAGTTTTAGGTCGTGCGTAATCGGAGTTGCGAAAGCAACTCCGATTTTTTGTGCTTGTGAGGGGCATGGTATTCAGGAATTTGGATTTGTTGTGGTTTGAATACCACGGAGGGGAGATGGTATTCAGAAAGAGAAGAATTCAGGTTGACTGAATACCCTGCAACAAAAAAAGGACGATGGCTGGGCCATCGTCCTTTAAGAATTCTTCAATTAAAAGCTATGAAGCATTACCTATTACGATATTATCTTGCTCTCTTTCTGAAAGCAAGTACACAGCAAAGACCTGCAAGCATGATGATCGCAAGTAAGGTTGCGTTCATCGCATCACCGGTGTTAGCGCTTGGAGCGGAAGGCTCAGAATCTGCAGGTGCCACGCTTGGGCTCTCGGTTTCAGAAGACTCAGCGCTTTCAGAAGGCGTCTCGTTTTCAGAAGGAGTTTCGCTTTCAGAAGGCGTCTCAGATTCGGTAGGAGCTTCACTTTCAGTAGGAGTTTCGCTTTCCGTCGGTGTCTCGGATTCAGCAGTCTCGTCCGTCTCAGCAGTCTCGTCCGTCTCAGCAGTCTCATCCGTCTCAGCAGTCTCATCTGTCTCAGCAGTCTCATCTGTCTCAGCAGTCTCATCTGTCTCAGCAGTCTCGTTCGTCTCCTCAGTCTCAGGGGCTACATAAGAAATGGGCTCTTCCTTCTCGTAACCACAAACGGTACAGGTGTAAACCTTAAGACCATCCTGCTCTGGGGTTGCCTCACGTGTTACTTCACCATCGTCAAATGTATGGGCTTCGGTATCCGTAACAGCAGTGTCACAGTCCTTACAGGTCTCCCGGTGGCCATTCTCATCACCCTTCAACTCAGTGTCATGCGTTACGATAACCGGAACCTCGAATTCTTCCTCGTAAACCTCGGTGAATGGGGGTTGCAGATTATTCTTTCCCAAATCACCAAAATAATGGGAGTAACTTAATTCGCCAGAAGTAATAGTGGTAGTGTCGCCATCAAGGTTAACTGAATCAGCAACAAACTTAATTTTCACAGTTGTCATCTCTGCGTTAAGTGTGATGTCATCACCAACCACCTCAAAATGTCCAATCGGGGTCTCGCCGTCGTTAAATGTTTCGCTAACTTTAGGAAGCACCTCAGAGAGCTTCGTGCCGCAGGAACCGGTAATCGATTCCGGTTTGGTGTAGTTTGGTCTGACATTAATCTCCATAATCGGCAAGATATAGTTATAAAAGAGATCGCCGCTGTCATTTTCCCTATCCTTGTAACTGATAGCTGCGTCAATTACATCCTGGTTTGTAAAATACCCACTTGCCTGTCCAGTGGCCGTAACAGCCACTTTGGAAACAGCTGCGTAAAACTTGCCATCTGAACCTTTGTTTAGGTCAACGGTCCATAACTTGACGGTTTTTTCAATAAGAGATGAGTCACCGTAGACATCGCCCGAGATCATATAAAAATCAGAGCCACTGTCATAGTGATAAGTGGCCATACCACTTCGATATGCAGGATCGCCCTCGGATAATGGAGCGTTTGTCGTGATAACGCCATAGCCTGATGTAATACCGAAACCGCTGGACCATTTGTCACCATTTTCTTCAATGATGTATCCGCTGCAAACCAGACGAGGATAACCATCCAAATATCCTTTGTACGTCTCATCACTAAGCGTCCCTTCCGCAGCCCATGCAACATTAGGGATGATCATCAGCATTGCAAGCAGTAATGCAAATAATCCTTGAAATCTCTTTTTCATTTCTTTTCCTTCATTTCTATATTGATATTACCAATAATTAGATTCATTATACACCCTACCAATGGGTGTGTGTCAATTCCTTTTCTTGGAAAATGCACCATAAAATCGATGTTTTTTCAAAAAAGGAGGGCTTCCCGGTGGACCGAGTGCATTTACAAGCATTAGCCTTTATAAAATAGGATGTAGGTCAGGTGTCTTAGTCCGTCCCGAACATCGCGAATGTGGGACTTGCCACCTCGGCCGTCCTTTCGGAGCGGCACCGGAATCTCGGCAATGTTTGCCCCGGAGAGGGCGAATTTGGCAATCATTTCGGTTGCAAACTCCATGCCGGAGCATTGAAAATTCTGCCCAATCGCAGCATCCCGGTCAAAGCCACGAATACCGCAGTGAAAGTCTTTTACTTTTGTATGGAAGCGAACGCGTCCAATCCAGGATAAAAACGGCACACCAAAGTAACGGTGCGTGAAAGGCATCGCGTCCTTTTCAATCTGTCCAAAGCGGTTTCCCATGACAAAAGGAACTCCCTTTCGCAAATGCTCCATAAACCCGTCCAGGTGTCCAAAGTCGTAGCTCATGTCGCAGTCGCCCATGATGACATATTTTCCTGCAGCGGCTTTGATTCCGCCAATCAGCGCGTTCCCATAGCCCTTGTCCGCAATATGCACAACCCGGGCGCCGGCTGCCTGCGCCAGCTCCACACTACGGTCAGTGCTTCCGTTATCCGCGATGAGAATCTCAGCTGCAATGCCGGACTTTTCAATGTAGCCCCTGGCTTCTTCGATGCAGCTCGTGATGGTCTTCTCCTCGTTCAGACAAGGCATTAAAATCGTAAGTTCGTAATCCATCCGTTCCCCCCAAAACTTTATTCCGTATATTTGTTTCCATTCAGTGTGATGATTGCAGCCGCCTCAAAGGTCTTGCTTTCACAGACAAAGACATCCTCGTTCTTTGTGGAGATATCGATGATGCCTGAGGTAAAACTTAGCTTTCCTTCCGTCTTAAATGCTACATTCTTACTCTTTAAGGTGACATTTGCACCGGAAATGCTGATCGAGTTCGGGGCATACACGCCGTCGTCTCCCGCATTTACAATCAAATTGCCACCGGTGATATTGATATAGCCGAGAGACGCATCCTCGGTATTCGTGGATTTGATGGCGTAATTATCGGCCTTGATGTTCACATTGCCGCCGCTGATTACGACAAAATCCTTGCCGCGCAGACCATTGTTCTTGGCGTCCACAGTCAGGTTTCCGCTGTCGATGGTAAGTGTATCGGAGGTGGAGATTCCGTTGTGGGAGTTCGCATTTACCACGAGCTTGCCACTGCCTTCGCCCTTAAGGAGAAGAGGGGCTTTGCTGTAAATGGCTGCGTCCGGCTCGTTCGAGAACACGCTCTCCGCGTCGGAACCGTCCTTGTGCGGGGAGTTATCGGTGATGGTGTTCAGCGTACCGTCCACGGATACGAAGGCACAGAGCACAGCGTTCTTTACCACAAACGGAGACGCGGTGCTGCAGGTTACGGACATATTATCCAGATGAAGGTAAATGGCCTTCCCCGCTACAGAGTCCACAACCACCTGACCCTCTGTCAAAGTGCCGGTGAGGCGATAGTGACCGGTGGCCGTGATGGTTACGACGTTTCCGTTTGCTGTCGCACCATCGCCCTTAACGGTAATGTTTGTGCCATCAAAGGTGATGAGTGTTTCGTCATTTTTGTTGCAACCGATGAGCATCAGTTGTAAAATGCATATTACAAATAGAAGGACGCTAATCCTTAACAGTTTTCTCATAATGAATTCTCCTTTTGAGGGACGGATTACCCATCCATTCTATGATTTTACCTAGCATTTTCCGAAGTGTCAACGAATACTTGTGAAAAGTTGGAAGTTTTGAGCATATTCGGAGAGTCGCTGGTTGAAAGGTACGATATGAAACGCGAACAGATACCGAATATTCTTTACCTATTATTAACTGCGGCAATCTGGGGCTTCGCCTTCGTGGCGCAGTCCGTTGGCAATGCCATGGGCTCCTTTACCTTTAACTGTATCCGCTCCTTTATCGGCGCGCTGGTGCTGCTTCCGGTGATTGCCCTTCGGGACCGGCTTCTTGCAAAAGAATCGGGCAGCGACAAGTCGCAAACCACGCAAAACGGCGGCAAATGGACGCGGGAGCTTCTGTTGGTCGGCATGGCCTGCGGCGTGCTTTTGTGCCTCGGGTCCAATCTCCAACAGGTGGGACTGAATTACACGACCGCGGGAAAAGCAGGCTTTATCACTGCCTTTTACATTGTTCTGGTGCCGATTGCGGGGCTTTTTTTGAAACGCAAATGCCCTTTCACCGCATTTGTCGGGGTTGCCCTTTCTTTGATTGGGCTGTTCCTTCTGTGCATTCCGAAGGGGGCGACCTTTGGGCTGGGAGAGATGAAGGGCGACCTGATTGTACTGATGTGTGCCTTTGCTTTCACGGCGCAAATCTGGGTGATCGACCTTCGGGGCGGAAGGCTTGACGGCGTTCGCCTGGCATGCATCGAGTTTCTGGTGTGCGGCCTCATCTCCATGATTCCGATGCTTCTGTTTGAACATCCGACCTGGGAAAAGGTGACCTCGGAGCCGATTGCATTATTATATGCCGGTGTGTTGTCGTGCGGCGTGGCGTACACGCTTCAGATTTTCGGCCAGAGGAATATGAATCCGACCGTGTGCAGCCTGATTATGTCGCTTGAGAGCGCATTTGCCGTTCTTGGAGGCGCACTTATATTGAAAGAACATATGGGAGGAAGGGAAGCATTTGGCTGCATATTCATGTTTGCGGCCATCGTTCTGGCACAGCTTCCGAGCAGAAAAAAAGAGAAGGAGAGTGAGCAAAATGCGGGTTAGTGAGAGATTTCTGAACTATATTAAAGTGCATACCAC
>DCGJ01000101.1 GCA_002315495.1 Lachnoclostridium sp. UBA1781
TCACCCTGAACGACCTTGCCGGAGAGTGGATTGATAAGACCGAGGAGGCTCTTTAAGAGCGTTGTCTTACCGATACCGTTGGCGCCCTTTAAGATCAGCTTCTCGCCGCGCTCCACATGAAGCTTTAACGGCTTGGAAAGCGGGTCGTCGTAACCAATGACCAAATCTTCCGTCTCCACAACCACTCGGCTCGGAACGCGCGCCTCCTTAAAGTTAAACTCCGGCTTCGGCTTATCCTTTGCAAGCTCAATTACGTCCATCTTGTCCAGCTTCTTCTGGCGGGACATTGCCATATTTCTTGTGGAAACACGGGCTTTATTTCTCGCAACAAAATCCTTCAGTTCCTTAATCTCCTGCTGCTGACGCTCATAAGCCGCCTCATTCTGGGCACGTCGCATTGCATAGACCTCCTGGAACTTGTCGTAATCGCCTACATAACGTGTCAGCGTTCCGTTATCCATATGATAAATGAGGTTAACGACACGATTCAAAAACGGAACATCATGGGAAATGAGAATAAACGCATTTTCATAATCGTTCAGGTAACGCTCCAGCCACACAATATGCTGGGTATCCAGGTAGTTCGTCGGCTCGTCGAGAAGCAAAATGTCCGGCTTCATAAGCAGAAGCTTTGCCAGCAGAATCTTCGTTCTCTGTCCACCGGAAAGTTCCGTTACATCACGGTCCAGACCGATATCATCGAGCCCGAGCGCGTGCGAAACCTCCTCAATCTTCTGCTCAATGTTATAGAAATCGTGCTGCTCCAAGAGTTCCTGAAGAACAGCCAGTTCTTCCATCAGGCGGTTCATCTCGTCTTCGTCTGCCTCGCCCATCTTATCGCAGATTTCGTTCATTTCGGTTTCCCACTCGTACATTTTGGAAAATGCGCCGGCCAACACATCGTGGATGGTCATGCCCTTCTCCAATACCGTGTGCTGATCGAGATAACCAACCTCCACGTGCTTGTTCCACTCAATCGTTCCCTCATCCGGCTGAAGCTTGTGGGTAATAATGTTAAAGAAGGTGGATTTTCCTTCGCCATTTGCACCAACCAGACCGATATGCTCGCCCTTCAAAAGTCGAAAGGACACATCCGTCAGGATTGCACGGTCACCAAATCCATGGGATAAATGCTCAACATTTAAGATACTCATACGAACCTCACAAAAAATAAACTTCTCAAAAAATCAGGAGGCCGTTAACCTCCTGATTCTACATGTCATGAATTAAGACAGCTTGTGAATAAAGATACCGCTACGAAGCTTCGGCTCAAACCAGGTAGACTTCGGAGGCATCAACAGGCCTGCGTCCGATACCGCAAACAACTCCTGAATGGAAGTTGGATACATGGAAAATGCGACCTTCATATCCAGATTACATCTTCTTACCAACTCACCGGTTCCGCGAATGCCACCGATGAAATCAATGCGCTTGTCTGTTCTCGGATCGCCGATTCCAAGAAGCGGAGCCAAAAGATTATCCTGCAAAATAGATACGTCCAGTGTCTTTACCGGGTCAGACTCATCGTAGGTGCCCTTCTTTGCGGTCAGGCAGTACCATTTACCACTAAGAAGCATACCAAAGCTGCCCTTTGCTTCCGGATCATAAATATCACCGGACTTCTCAACGATATCAAACTTCTCGGAAACCTTTGCCATATATTCTTCTTCGCTCAGACCATTCAGATCCTTTACAACACGATTGTATGGCATAATCATCAGCTGGTCTTCCGGGAACAAAACGGAGAGGAAGAAATTAAACTCTTCGGTACCGTCATAATTTCCTGCAGCAGCTCTTCTTTTAAGACCAACCTTAACTGCGGAAGCAGCACGATGATGTCCGTCTGCAATGTAGATCTCCTGTGTTGCAGCAAACTGCTCCTGAATCGTAGCAAGCTGTGCGTCGTCTGCAATTCTCCAGACATTATGAGTGATACCGTCATCCGCGGTGAAGCCGTAGAGCATTTCCCCAGTCTTTACAGTGGATACGATCTCGGAAATCACAGCATTTGAACGATACGCAAGGAAAATCGGGCCGGTCTGTGCATTACAGGTGTCCACGTGACGAATACGATCCTGCTCCTTGTCCTCGCGGGTATTCTCGTGCTTCTTAATGACGCCGTTTACATAATCATCAATGGATGCACATGCTACAATACCGGTCTGGGAACGACCGTTCATTATAAGCTCGTACACACAGTAGCATGGCTTGGTATCGGTCAAATACGTGCCGTCTGCTTCTCTGGCGTCCAAAAGTTCCTTTGCCTTCGCATATACTTCCGGCGCATAGATATCAGTTTCATCCGGAAGGTTACTCTCCGGGCGGTCAATGTTCAAAAAAGAAAGTGGATCCTTGAGAGCCACTTCTTTTGCTTCCGCACGGTTATATACATCATACGGAAGTGCTGCCACGCGGGCAGCAACTTCCTGATTTGGTCTTACACATACAAAAGGTTTTACAGTAGCCATTATCAATTACCTCAAATCTTTAGAATACAACCAAGTCCTTCTTGGCAAGCTTATCCTTCTTCAGGAATCGAAGGTCATTACCGAAGCGAATCTGAATGACTTCAGCATCACTGTTATCGATAACTTCACCCTCGCCGTAGAGCTTATGAACCACCATGTCCTGCTCTCTCAACTGGTCTAAGCGGGAACGAATCAGTTCCTCCTGAGAAAGTCCTGCCTCTGCAGTCAGAGAAGAACCAATCTTACCGAAGAGCGCCTTGTCTTCATCGCTCATGTTTCTGGTAAGGCTGTTAACATAAGCGTCATCATCCTCATTCCAATCATCGGTTGCAGCTGTAATATCAACATCCGCTGCCTTGCGAGAAGCCTTCTCGGCATCCTGTCTCATCGTTTCCTTGATTGTCTTCACGTCAATATTGTCGGTGTAGTCAAGACTGTCATTGCCGGTACCGGTCGTGGTATCGTCATCACTGAAAATGCCGGACATATCAATGGTCAGCTCTTCATTATTATCCTCGGAGTTGCCACCAAAATCATCGTCTTCCTCCGGAATATCTCCGCGGCCGACAAGCTGGCGTTTGCGATGCGTCTTTACCGCATTTTCCCAATCCTCGTCTTCTTCGCCGTCAAGACGCTCCATCGAGTTATTGTTCGTGTAGCGCTTCATCTCTTCTTCCAGACGATCTTCCTCCCTCTTGGAAAGAATCGTATAAACGATGATAACGACAATTACGATAACACAAAGAGCTACGATATACTTCCAAGGAGTTCCCTTCGTGCTGTCTTCTACCATTTCCTTTGTAGGATTATCAAGTGCAGCACCGGTAGGTGTCGGCTCAACCGTTTCTTCCTCCGGGGTCGGAGTCGGAGTATCGGTCGGTTCCGGCGTCGGGGTTGGGGTAAAGGTTACCTGTGCACCACGCTCCAAACGTCCATCCCATACATAACCGGAAACTTCTTCGCCGTCAAAGGTCAGCTTGACATGATACCAATGGTCCAGGTCAGCGTCCTTACTCTCACCGATAACGGTAACCTCGGTTCCCTTTGCAAGTGTAACGGATTTTCCGGCGCTGGTCGTTACCTTATCATAAGCCTTGGTACCCGGTCCCTGATATACATTGGAATTGTCCTTGGTAATGACACCGGTGTAGTAGCCGGTAACATACTGGTCCGCATTTACATAGTCCAAAGAATTGGTTGGTGTCGGCTGTGCCTCCGGAGCCTCAATCGCAATGTCTTCTGCGTCCTCGCCCTCCGCTGCCATTGCTCTCATCTGCGTGTAGACAAACGTCATCGCGATGATTGCAAATGCAAGCAAAAGCATGCCTAAAATCAATTTGTTCGTTTTCGTATTGTTCCTCATTTCGTTACCCCTCTCTCGCCATCTCAGCTTACATCTTATCCGGTGCGGTAAATGCAAGCATATCGGTACAGCTGTTCAGAATTCGAAGTGTTGTGCGGATCATCTCGACCCACTCTGCCTTTTTCTGTTCATTTTCCTCGGCCACAATCTTGTTGCCGTGATAGAACGTATTGAGTGCATTGGACAGTTCGTAAATGTACTGGCACATCTTGTGCGGTGCCAACTCTGCCGCTGCCTTGTCAATCATATCGGAGAATCTTGCAATGGTAAGAAGCAGATTGGTCTCATCCTCACCATATTCTCTCTCCACACGCTCTCCCATCGTTACCTCTCCAACCTTTGCCAGGATGGACTTGATTCGTACCATCGTGTAAAGGATGTATGGGCCGGTATTGCCCTCAAAGGAGGTAAAGCGCTCAACGTCGAAGATGTAATCCTTGCTGGCCTGATTGGACAAATCACCGTACTTCAGTGCAGCCAAACCAACCTGCGCGGAAATCTTCTTTGCATCCTCTTCGCTCATATCGCGGTCAGCCATCTTCTTGTAAACCTCGTCCGCAATGTCACCTACCAGGGTTTCCAGCTTCATGACACCGCCGTCTCTGGTCTTAAACGGCTTTCCGTCCTTTCCGTTCATGGTACCGAAGCCGACGAAGGTAAGCTCGGTGTCTTCCTTCACGATGCCGGTCTTTCTAGCACAACGGAAAATCTGATCAAAATAAAGGTCCTGACGCTTATCAACGACATAAATAATCTGCGCCGGGTCGAACAGCTTCATACGCTCTACAATCGTTGCCAAATCGGTCGTGTTGTAAAGGGTTGCACCGTCCGACTTCAAAATCATACAAGGAGGAATCTCCTTCTTGTCTTCTTCGGTCTTAACATCGACAACCAAAGCGCCTTCGCTGATTCTGGTGAAGCCGCCATCCTTCATTGCCTGAATCATATCCGGAATGTACGGCTGTGCATCGCTTTCCTTCTTCCAAAGGTCAAACTCAACCTCAAGGTTCTTATAATTCTTCTTCAGGTCTGCCATGGAAACCGTCATGATGTGCTCCCACAGTGCGTGGTAGCCTCTGTGACCGTTCTGCAGCAGGAAGGTCGCATGTCTTGCCTCTTCCTTGTAGGCTTCATTTCCTTCTGCCTTGGAAAATGCGGAAGCATACGGATAAATCTCCTCCAACTCCGCAATCGTAAACGGTGCCTCACTCGGATATTCACCGGTAAAACTCTCGTCATAATACGGAAGGTCCGGCTTTCTTCTCTTAAGCTCGGTAATAATAAGACCAATCTGAAGGCCCCAGTCACCAAGATG
>DCGJ01000023.1:0-5418 GCA_002315495.1 Lachnoclostridium sp. UBA1781
ATGAGCTTTGGAGCTATGGTGAAGATAATTACGCAATAATGAAAAAGTATTATGACATCCGAATTGAGATGCATGATTATATTAAAAAGCTTTATGAAGAAGCGCATACCAATGGTTCACCACTTATTCGTACTATGTTCTACGAATTCCCAGAGGATGAAAAGTGCTGGGATATCGAAGATCAGTATATGTTTGGTGACAAATATCTGGTTGCACCTATTCTTCATCTTAATGAATATAGCAGAGAGGTTTATCTTCCTGCGGGTTCATGGAAGCTTACTTCAACAGGAGAAGTATTTGAGGGAGCTACAATAGTTACTGTAGATGCTCCAATCGAATATATGCCTGTATTTGAAAGAGTATAATTTTTTGTAGTAAATTTTCGGAGAGTCTGATACCGCTTGGTGTTAGACTCTCTTTTTGAGGTAATAAAAATGATACAGACTAAATCATCTGGTATCCGCAGATTAATTGGAACCAGAGAATTTTATGGCAAGGTATTATTAGTAGCAGTTCCGATTATGATTCAGAACGGAATCTCCAGCTTTGTCAGTCTGCTCGACAACCTGATGATTGGCCGCGTGGGCGATAACGCGCTGTCGGGAGTGGCCATTTGCAACCAGTTTTTATTTGTGTTCTTCCTGGTTTTGTTTGGGGCAACCGCGGGAGTCGGTATCTTCACCGCGCAGTACCATGGAAATGGGGACGTGGAGGGCGTTCGTTACACTTTCCGCTTTAAACTGGTGGTGAATTCCTTGCTGACCATCGGCTGTATCCTGGTTTTGTCCCGCTTTGCCGAGCCGTTGATCGGGCTGTATCTGAAGGGTGAGGGAAAGCCGGAGGACGCAGCAGAGATATTGAAAATCGGTAAGGAGTATATGAGTATCATCCTGATTGGTATGATTCCGATCGGAATTACCAACAGCTATGCGGGAACCCTTCGTGATATCGGAGAGACCCGTGTGCCGATGCGTGCATCCCTTGCGGCCATTTTCGTTAACCTGATTGGTAACTTTATCCTGATTTACGGATATCTGGGCGCACCGAAAATGGGGGCCTCCGGCGCTGCGCTTGCGACGGTCATTTCCCGTTTTGTGGAGGTGTCCATTCTGGTCATTTATACAGCGGTTCGGAGTGATCGGTATCCGTTCGTCAAGGGGGCATTTCGACATTTCCATGTGCCGCTTCGTCTTGCCGGTACCTTTGTACTAAAGTCGCTTCCGCTTATGATGAACGAGACTCTTTGGTCTCTTGGAATGACCTTTTTGAATCAGTGTTTTTCCTTCCGCAGTCTCGACGCTGTGGCGGCATTAAATATCGAGAGCACCATCTGGAATCTGTTAGGCGTAGCCTTCCTTGCCATGGGCGAGGCGGTTGGAATTATCGTTGGACAGAAGCTTGGAAAGGGTGAGCTGGAGGAGGCACAGATTACGGCCCGCCGCCTGATTTTGTTCACGGTCGTGTGCGGAGCCGTATTTAGCGTGTTTATGCTGATTGTCGCTCCGTTCTTCCCGATGCTTTACAAGTCTTCGGCTGAGGTGAAGGCGATGGCCACGAAGCTGATTATAATCTATGGTGCACTGATGCCGGTTTATGCGTTTACGCACGCGTCGTACTTTACCATTCGAAGCGGCGGACGAACCGGCCTTACGATGATTTTCGACAGCTGCTTTGTCTGGATTGTTACCGTCCCGGCCGCGTATATTCTGAGCCGCTTTACTCAACTAGGAATCATTCCGATGGTGTTGATTGTGCAGAGCCTGGAGATTATTAAGGCCGGCATCGGTGGATTTATGGTACACAAAAATATATGGGTTCGAAACCTTGTGGAATAGTGAATTATGAGAAAATATTTTGGAAATGCGGCCTTTTATAAGAAGGCCTTAATGATTGCGCTCCCTGTGATGGGGCAACAGCTGATTCAAAGTCTGGTATCGTTGGTGGACAATTTTATGGTTTCCGGACTCGGCGACATTAAGATGTCCGGTGTTAACATTACGAACCAGATACTGTTTATTTTTATGGTGTTACTTGGGACCATTTGCACTTCGGGCGGCATTTTCATGACGCAGTTTTTCGGGGCCGGCGACAAGCATGGAATGAAGCAGTCCCTTCTGTTCAAAATTGTGATGTCCGTTATTTGCATGCTGCCGTTTTTCTACATCGGCTTCCTGAATCCGAGGCCGTTTCTGGCGCTTATGGTAAAGGGCAATAACCAGGCAACGGAGATCCTGGATGTGGCCGTGAAGTACATTTTCCTGATTGGAATTGCGGGCATTCCGATGGTCGTATCCAATATCATTGCGACTTGTCTTCGTGAGGTTGGGCAGGTAAAGGCTCCGCTTGTTATGAGCGTTACGGCAACCCTGGTAAATACCTTCCTCAACTGGGTTTTGATTTATGGACACCTGGGGGCGCCTCGTTTGGAGGTGGCCGGCGCAGCAATCGCTACGATTATTGCCAGATTTGTGGAAATGCTCCTCTACATCGGTTATCTTACAAAAAAGAGCCAGCCGTGGGCCATTCGTTTCGCCGACCTGTTTCATGTGGATTGGGGCCTGTTCGGTCGCATTCTTCGTCGCGGCGGAATGGTTATTTTCTCGGAAATGGCCTGGGTCGCTTCGGAAACCATCATCACTGCCTTGTATAACGGACGCGGAGGTGCGGACGTTGTAAGCGGCATGTCCGCAAGTTTTGCCATTGCCAATCTATTCTTTGTTGCCTTTAGCGGAATCACGACGGCGACGGGCATTTTGCTTGGACAGTCGCTCGGAGCGGGCAAACTGGATAAGGCAAGAGAGGAAGCGCGCTGGATGTTAACTGCATCCTTTATCTTCGGATGTATTATGACACTTGTCGGATTGTTGGCCCTTCTGCTTATTCCGATTGTCTTCCCGAAGCTCAGTGTAGAGTCCCGTGCCATCTGTCGCGAAATGGTCTTCTACATGTCTCTTTTCATGCCGATTTGGGTTTATCAAAATGCGCAGTTTGCCGTTTCGCGTGCGGGCGGCGACACGCTGATGGGCGTGGTGGTCGATACGATTACCACTCTCTTAATTGCGATTCCTCTGATGTTTTTCCTGGCGAAGGGAACGAATATGGGCCCGGTTGGTATGTACATTTGCTTCAAGTTGTTAGATTTCCTAAAGATTGCGATTGCCTACGTCTGGCTGAAGAAGGAGCGCTGGGTAGTGAACCTGGCCGGTGGAGAAGCGAAAGCTTAACGAATGATGTTAATATGAAAGCCTTCTGCGCAAAATATGGCGACAGAAGGCTTTTTTGTGCAAGGAAATCCGTCGAAATGAAGGGCTGAAAGCGGTCTGGTGTCTGAAATATAGACAGTGATTCCGTATGATGGTATACTAAAATGTACAAAAGTAGATGTATTGTAGGAAGACTATCGAAGGGAGGAAGCGACCATGAAGAAAAAGGGTTTTACAATGGCAGAATTACTTATCGTTGTTGCAATCATTGCGGTTTTGGTTGCAATCTCAATTCCGGTTTTTATTTCGCAGTTGGAGCAGAGCCGTGAAGCGACCGACCTGGCAAATGTGCGAAATGCCTATGGCGCGGTGATGCAGGCCGTGCTCGGTAATCCTTCCAAACTCGAGACAACAACCTCCGGCGGCGTGATTTCCGCAACCGTGGAGCTGAAGCAGAAACAGACCGGATGGCAGACGGAGCTTCCGATTCGAATCGGTGAAATCAAGTATAACGGAGAGGATGACAATCCGAACTGGGTTGGTACTCCGGGAGAAGGCGGTACCTGTACGATTACGTACACGAAGGAGAACGGCATCATTTTCAACTGGTCGGACAATGCGCCGCCACAGATTAATTACGATTCCGTTCAGTCCGTCGGTGATTATATTTTATACCAGATTCGCGACCAGCTTGCGAAGTACAAGGATGGCGAGAGTGTGGATCTGGGCAATGCATTTAAACAAGCAAATGCAATCGCCAAATCTACCTTGACACTTCCAAACGGACAGGAAGTAAGTGTGATTGTATTCAACCGACCATACAATGAGTTTGAGGATATTAAGACAAGACTTACGACTGCTAATACGGCCAGTCTCATCTACAATAAGGACAGCGGAGAGCTCTCCACCATCGTTTATTATGACGGAAAGAACTACTCCTCGTGGACGGTGGGAGGCGACTGGAAAGAAAACAGTTACGATGTGAAGAAGCACTAATTTACGCTTTGAGTTTTGGGAATATATTGGGAAATGGAGTGACACTATGAGAAAGAACGAGAAAGGCTTTACAATGGCAGAACTGCTGATTGTCGTAGCGATTATCGCGGTGCTTACGGGCGTCGGTATCGTTGTGTTCGTTCAGCAGCTGGAAAAGTCGAGAGAGTCGACGGATATTGCAAATGCGCGAAGTGCCTACGCAACGGTTATGACGCAGTACATGGCGGCGCCGGAAAAGGCAAAGGATGCAGCCAATGCGATAACGGCCGAATTTGAACTAAAGCAGTCGACAGACGACTGGCAGACGGAGCTTCCGATTCGTATCGGCGAAGTCACCTATAACGGCGAAAGCGACAATCCGAACTGGGTTGGAACCCCTGGAAAGGGCGGCAAATGCGTGGTTTCCTATTCGGCAGAAACCGGTATTGTATTCAACTGGAGTGGCGGAACGGCGTCAGGTGGCAATGCACCGGCGGTAGCGACGAACCCGATTGACAGTACATTTACAAATCTCTTGGGGGCGGCAACGAAAGCTCGCGGGCAAACCCAAAAGTATAATTCCCATGAAACGGCCCCGAACGGAAGAACGGCGGATTTAATTGCTAAGCTTGAAGGTGTGATTGACTTTGAAGCGTATGGGGCAAAAACATGGTCTTTGTATGATGCAGACTGTAACAAAATCGGTGACGAAATATTTTATTGGTCAACGTTAGATGTGGATGAGTTAGAGGAGCGGTATCATCCTTCGTTTCAGATGGGGAAGAATAACGATCAATATGAAGGTTCCTCCGATTTTTTGGTTCCTCTGATTGGCTATAATGCAGCGAAGCAGAAATACAATGTTACTGCAAAGGTCATGTACAAGTATCACGATAAACCGCTAAATCAGAGTTACAATGCGACTCAGTTTTTCAGTGCAAGTTCGGCATCATATAATTACGCAACCTACGACGAAGCTCTCGCAGTGTATAATCAATTAGTTGCAAAATTGAATGAAAATGGTAAAATAACAACGGCGGATCTTACCGCGTTGGGCTTAAAGTAGAGATAATATATCGGTCACGGGCTCGCCTGTGACCGATTTTTTGGGTAGTGGGGAAAACTACCGAATAGGGAAGGGGGACATATTGATGAAGAGTAAGATAAAGAATTTCTTTCTTGGTTTATTATTGATTGGACTGGTGGCATTTTTACTTGGAACCGGAATCTATGATCTGGT
>DCGJ01000023.1:5543-6466 GCA_002315495.1 Lachnoclostridium sp. UBA1781
AGGAACGGATTATTATTTCCTTGCGGTTGCAAATGAGGGCGGGAAGATGAGTGCTTATATCGTGAAAGGTCCGAAAGACTGGGCGGAGAAGCATTTTCCGGAGAAATTTGATGTGGAATGGAGCTATGAGGACACAGTACTATTAAAGAAAGTTTCGAAGTATGATGTCGAAAAGGAGCTAAATGCGCGAATCCCGGCAGAAACCAAAGGCCTATTGCCATACGGCGCCTCCTACGCCCTTCATGTGAATTATGTGAGGGATGCCGTGGGGCGCATTGTGCTTGGCATACTTTCAGCGTTTTTATTAATTGGCGGTGTGTATGCGGCTAAGACGAAGAGAACCATCAACCCGAAGCTGGTGGGTGTGTACATTGCGGCGCTCTTTGTGGTTGCTGTCGGCGTCGTATTCTTTTTGAGATAACGGAGGGAAGACATGGGCAGCATATTCCTTTATACAACGGACTCGGCGAAAGCATCGGCCGTGAAGAAAATCAGCCAAAAGCTCGGGGTTTCTTACTCCGAGATTACCCGCGCAGACCTGACGAAGACGGTGTTCGAGCTTGTGAGCGGAAAGCCGTCTGCGAATAAGACTCCGCTTGCACCCTTTTACGTACAGCCGGAGTTGTTACTTTTTAGCGGCGTGTCCAATGGCGTGTTGGACGCATTTTTAGCAGCGTATCGAAACACCGGGCTTACTCCAATCAACTACAAATGCGTGGTTACCCCGCACAACATCGGCTGGACCCTGACGGCATTAACCGCCGAGCTTGCAAGAGAGCATGCGGAAATTGGGTAGGTGGCGAGTTCATCCAAATGCATGATTCTCCTAAACGAATCAACAAATATTTCTTTACAAATGCATCATTCCGATGTAGGATAGATACGAAAAATAAATAATTCTTCAGGGCGGGGCGCAATTCCCC
>DCGJ01000145.1:0-518 GCA_002315495.1 Lachnoclostridium sp. UBA1781
CATGATAATCAAAGTGATAGTACATGCCGTATCCACCCGGATGCTTTCTCATCTCCTCCGTCGGAAGTGTTCGCATATTGCCGTAATTGTCCTCACAAAGAAGGAGTGTCACATCGTCCAACTCCTCCCAGCCCTGAAGGCCCGGCGTCTCACTGTCCCCGTAAAAATACGCCTCAACTTCCTTATAAAGCGCGAGCATTTGCGGTACCTCGGACACCTTCGGATTCACCTGCTCTGCGATTAATCGGCGCTGCTCGTGAATAATGTCCTTTAGTAGGTCAATGTTCTGTCCAAGCGTTGCATCCGGTCCGAGCATGGACGAGTCACGCTCGCCACGCATACCAATCGTAATAATATTGTCAAAATGCCCACTACGCGCAAGACCGTCACTCCAATAGCGAAGCAGTCCCTCGCGGTTGGTATAAAAGTTCCACTCATTTCCGTAAATGGTGCCCTCTCCGCGCACCTTGTCCCACTCCTCGGAAGCACGCATACACGGCTCGTGATGAGAGAAGCTG
>DCGJ01000145.1:623-7599 GCA_002315495.1 Lachnoclostridium sp. UBA1781
TAATTTCCCTTTAATCGAAGCAGCAGCTCAAACACACGCTCATAGCAATGCGCATTGAAGCCTCCGTTTCTCTCCTCCGTCCAATTGCCAAAGCTCGGCCACTCATCATTGATAAAGAAGCCACGATACCGAACACTCGGCTCCTTACTGCGAGTCTCGATGGATTCATCCAAAACCACGGTTTCACGAACCTTTACCGGAACGTCAGCCCAGTCGACCCATGGATTTACTCCAAGTTCCTCCGACAGATGGAACAAGCCGTAAATGGTGCCACGCTTGTCGCTTCCGCAGATGACCAGGCAGGTGCCTTCCATGGATGCCCCAAGCTCGGTGGCATCGAGCATTTTGATTTCGTAGACTTCACGAAGTCCGTCCATTCCCTGAAAATGCCCCTTTTCCTGCAGCTTCTTCGCAAGCTCACTCGCCCCCAGTGTCAAAACAACGATGCCGGAGCCGTTAAGTTCCGAAATGTCCTTCGTCTGCGGCGTCTTCTTTGTCACACGCCGGATGTCCCGGCTTACCGCCTTTACAATTCTTTGAACACCAAAAAGGGCGGACTTCTCCAAAAAGAAATCCGCCTGTATCGTCTGATTCGCCAATGTAAAATTCATAGGTTCGTCCTCTCCTTTTCGCGCCTAATATACGACCTTCATTAATGTCAGTCCGTGCGCCGGTACCATAAAGCCTGCTGCCTCACGGTCCTTTGCCTCCAAAATCTGCTGCATCTCCTCCGGCTTTCGATGCCCCTGTCCGACCTCCACCAAAGTTCCGGTCAGGATGCGAACCATGTTCTGAAGGAAGCCGTTTCCCGTAAAGGAAAGCTGAAGCTCCGGAAAATCGCCATCCCCCAATTTGTTCTCCACTACCTGAATCGAGATGTCGGTAATGGTTCGAACGCAGGATTTTTTCATATGTTTGTTGCCGCAAAAGCTTGTAAAATCATGCTCTCCGACAAAATATGCCGCTGCCTTCTTCATTGCCTCGATATCATATTCCTCCGGATGATACCAGACAAACTGACGCCCAAACACCGGTCGGGAAAAGCCCGTTCCGATGCGGTAGGTGTAGGTCTTTGACTTCGCATTCAGCCGCGCATGGAACCGTGCATCCACAATCTTCGCATCCACCACCACGATATCCTTCGGTAGATACTGGTTCATCATTTCCATGATTTTCCCCGGGCCGTAATTGGTGTTCACCTTAAAGCTTGCACACTGCCCAATCGCATGTACGCCGCCGTCGGTTCTGCCCGAGCCATTCACCTCGATTTCCTGCTCAAACAGCTTCGAAAGCATTCCCTCGAGCTTCCCCTGAATTGTCTCCTCTGTGTTTCCCTGCTTCTGCCAGCCGTTATAACGACTGCCATCGTACTGCAGTGTAACACATATATTCTTCATCATAATGAAAATGCTCCTCTGTTCATTTACTCCGGACTGCTCTCGGAAATCGGTGCGATTTCGGTCTCCGGTGCGTCCGTGACAATTGATGCATCCGTTGTCACAATCGTATCCGGCGCTGAAGTTTCCTGAAAATCGGTCTCCGCCGGGGTATCCGTCTCTGACGGTTCGTCAGTCTCGGCCAGCGGGTCCTTCGTTGTAGGCGTATCCGTTTCCTCCGGCTCATCTGTTTCTGCCAGCGGATCCTTTGTCGTAGGTGTATCCGTTTCCGTATCCGTATCCGTCTCTGCAGGTTCGTCTGTCTCGGTCTTCGCATCCGTTACCGGTGCTTCGGTCTTCGCAGGAGCCTCTGTTGGAATTGGAGTCGGCGTAGGAGTTGCCGTAACCTCCTTCGTTGGCTTTGGTGTTGCCGTTGCTTCCGCAGTCGGTTCCGGTGTCGGAGTATTCGAAATCGTACCCGTCTCGGTCTTCGCATCCGTCTCGGTCTTCTCGTCCGTCTTCGTCTCCACGTCCTCAGTCACGACCGGAGTCGCTTCCTTGGTTGGTGCCACAATCGCCGTCGGGCTTGGTGTCGGAGTCGGACTGACCGTCCCCTCAATCACGCCTTTATGCTGATTCTTGATTACAAGCAAAATTACAAAGAAAATGATGACAAAAAGAATCGCATAGGCAACCAGCATCTTCTTTGACAGAAAATCGATGGCCTGACTGTCGCCGTCTCCCTCATTTTCATCAATCTCCGAATCGTGGTTTGGTTCCTCCTCTGATTCATCATAGATAGCAAAATCAATCGGTTCTCCGCTTCCGGTCTCTGCTTCCGTCAGCTCCTCGTCAACCTCTTCTACTTCTTCACCTTCCAGCACTCGTTCCACATCTTCCAATTCATCCATCGGATCTTCGTTCAAAATATCGTCGATATCCATAATTCTCTCTCCTTTTTCTTATGGGAAATACTACCCCATAGTCGGTTTTATATTATCACAACTCCGCCCAAGGTACAAGAAGCAAGCGCTCGAACAGGTTGATTTCCGCTGAAAATGCGGGCCTCATTTGCAAAACGCACAGTTTTTCTTCCCGAGAATAGCCAAATGAGGTTGTTTTGTATACAGAATGTGCAAATCTCGTGAACACACTTTACACCGATTTTACTTTTTGTTATGATGTGTGAAGCATATTTGAGAGGAGACCACGTATGGCGACGTTGGGATTTCACAATTCCTATTCCGATTTACCGAAGCGTCACGAGATTAAGATATTTCTCA
The DNA here is from genome assembly GCA_002315495.1 of Lachnoclostridium sp. UBA1781. Classification (GTDB taxonomy): domain Bacteria; phylum Bacillota; class Clostridia; order Lachnospirales; family Lachnospiraceae; genus ISDg. The sequence goes on from DCGJ01000145.1 coordinate 3,283, forward strand.
CCTATGAGCAGTATCTCGAGCTTCGTACGAGGGCAATCGGCGTATTGACTCCCGACCCCCATATGCCGGGCCCGGAGGGATATCTGATTCGCAGTGTGTACATGGATGATGCCATGCGAAGTGCCTACTACGAGAAGGACAGCGGTGTGCAGCATCGTAACAAATTTCGCATCCGCTCTTACAACAATTCGGATTCCCGTATCATTCTCGAGAATAAAGAAAAGATAGACGATCGAATCTGCAAGTCCTCCGCCGTCATTGACCGCGCGACCTACGATGCCATCCTGGCAAATGATTTCTCGCCGCTACTGTCTTACGACAACCCGCTCTGCAAAGAGGTATATATGCTGAATCAAAGCCGTTTGTTAAAGCCGGCGGTGATTGTGGAGTATCAGCGCGAAGCCTTTGTTCATCCGCTTTCCATGGTGCGTGTCACCTTTGACAAGGAGATTGCGGCAGGCATCAATACGTTAGATATGTTCGATCCGAAGCTGGTGACAGCTCCGGTTTTCCCAAACCGTCAGGTAGTACTCGAAGTAAAGTACGGGGAGCATTTTCCAATGTATCTGAAGCAGATTCTTCAGAACAACGGAACCAAACAGGCCGTATCCAAATTCGTCTACTGCTTAGATAAACTGGCGCAGGATTATCATATTCTGTAACCGCAAGATAACCGTTACATCCAAAAACATGTGGACATCCACATATTGATAAAGGAGAATTTCCAATGAATGATTACATTAACCAGATTAAGAACCTGATGGGACAGGCGGACTCGTTGAGCTCCAGCTCACCGGCACAGATTATTGCCTGCCTGACCTTCACCGTCGTTTGTGCAGCACTGATCTACTGTGTGTACCGCTTCTTCTATCGCGGTGCCTGCTACAGCGAGAATTTTGCCGTACTTCTGGTTATGGTTTCCGTGATTACCGCAATGATTATTTTGACCATTAGCAGTAGCGTTGCACTTTCTCTCGGAACCATCGGTGCATTAAGTATCATCCGTTTCCGTTCGGCAATTAAGGACCCGCTGGATGTTGGTTTCCTGTTCTGGGCTGTCGTTGTTGGTCTTACCACCGGCGCGGGAATGGTTCCGTTCGCATTGGTGGGAAGCATTTTCCTTGCAATTCTTTACATCCTGATGACGCTGCTTCGCGGCGCAAAGGGCACCTATCTTCTGGTTGTGCGCTACGAGGATAAGGCAGCCGAGGAAGTAACGAAGGTGCTTGATACCTTAAACTGCCGTTTAAAGAACAAGAGCCGTTACAAGGATTCCACCGAGCTTACCTTACAGCTCAAGGTAAAGAAGGATACCTCCTTCCAGGATACGCTTGTTGCCATCGACGGCGTAAGTAACTGTGTCCTCGTGGAATTCACCGGAGAATAAGAGAATTCGTCAGACCTCCCAAATTGGGAGGTCTTTTTTGTCCCCCTTTCCCGACCATATGGATTATTTTGTCCATATCTTCGCAGAGTGGACAAGGTTATCCATTTACTTCCCATCCGTTTCACTGTATAATTGTAAAATGCGGTTTTCCGTTTTTTGGCGATTTTGCCGCATTTCCAATGTTGGGATTTACAGGAGGAAGTTATGAACAAGAAGAAAAACACCGGCGCTATCATCACTTTGGTTGCTCTGGTAGTCGTTGGCGTCATCGTTGTGCTTGTTACTTCTTTGGGGAAGAAGAAAGATAACAACACCGAAGCTTCACCGACACCGACCGGCGGAGCAGTGCAGACTGCAGATGCTAAGACCGATACCGATTCGGAAGAGAATCCTGCTATCACACCGGTTCTAACCGACGTAGATGAAGAGAATTTCGTCTTCGAGGAAGGCATGAACGATATCGCATTTACGAAGAACGGATACTTTTATTCCGAGGATATCATTCTGAAGGTTTTCTCCCGTAAGGGTGGCACCATTTACTATACTTTGGACGGCTCCGACCCGATTGAAAACGGAACGGCGTACGATGCGGCAAAGGGCATTTCCATGCAGTCCACGCCGGGTACTCAGCCAAAGATTTATCCGCTTTCCGTAGCTGCAGTTTACGACGACGGAACCAATTCCGGCGTATATGTTCACACCTACTTTGTAGGCGCAAAGGTTTCGAGTCGCTACACCACCTACATTTTTAACATTGTCGGCGACCCGGACGAATTGGATAATGGTCCTGACGGAATCTTTTATGGTGAAAACTACGAAGAGCGCGGCATGGAAAGTGAACGAGGAATCCACCTCGAGGTTCTTGCCTCCGACGGAACGCCGGTACTTTCCCAGTTTGCCGGCATCCGTGTATATGGTGCTTACTCCCGTCAGTACTGGCAGAAGTCCATGAAGCTTTTCGCCCGTTCTTCCTATGATAGCAATTACAGTTCCTTCCGTCTGTCCTTTGTGGATCAGCTTCGTCAGGACGGTTCCGGAACTCAGATTTTAAACTACGACAAGTTCGTGCTTCGTGATTCGGGAAATGACTACCAGTTCGCGTATGTACGTGACGAGTTGAACCAGGTTTTGGCTGCAAAAGCAGGCTACAGCGACTACGAAGCCGTACTTCCTGCCATTGCTTACCGAAACGGCAAATATGTCGGCTTCTTCTGGCTCCACGCAAGCTATTGCAACGACTATTTCCTCGACAAATACGGTGACAACCCAAGTCTTTCCGAAGATGCAGAGACCTCCGGCGAGTTCATCGTTTTGGAAGGTGGCGACAAGTTCAAGAATTCCGATAGCGATGAGCTTGTAAGCAAAATGGCCGACGAATACGAAGACAAGTACGAGGATTTCGTTGACCGTGATGTCTCGAATGACGATGTATACAAAGAGCTGTGCCAATGGATGGACGTGGAGAGTTATCTCGATTTCTTCGCCATCAATATCTATCTGAACAACAAGGACTGGCCAAACAATAACTATAAGTGTTATGCATATGTTCCGGCAAAGGGCGAAAGCTACACCGAAGGCACGGTATTTGATGGTCGCTGGCGCTATCTTGTTCACGATATGGACTACACCTTAGGTCTCTACGACCAGCAGGAAACCCAGGCAACCTACGATACGCTGAAGATTGTTATGAAATCATCGGGCGACCGTAATTCACCACTGTTCACTGAGCTTATGGCCCGCGACGATTGCCGTGAGTACTTCGTAAAGAAGATGCTTGACCTGGCAAATGGAGCATTTTCCTACGAATATCTGACCTCCACGCTGAAAGCCATCAACGACGATCGTGCGGACGAGATGGTTTACTACTATAACTTCCTGGAATCCTCCCACGACTGGGGTGTTTGGACACAGTCCGAGCATTTCCAGGGCTTCACGCAGGTCATTTATTCCTTTGCAAAGGATCGTCCGGCCCGTTCCGCTTCTTATCTGAAGTCTGCATTTAGTTTGGGCAACCAGTATAAGCTGAACATCACGAACGACGGTGAGGCGAAGCTGGTCATTAACAGCTGGACCACGGACGCCGGCGTAAACTTCACCGGAAGCTACTTTGAAGATTACGAAACGACCGTTCGTGCAATGGCACCGATTGGCTACGAAATCGATTATTGGGAAGTAAATGGAGCCAAGAAGACCGGTAAAAACCTTACCATCACCGCCTCTGATATTGAGGGCACCGAGGTGAACGTTGTGCTTCACCTGAAGGCTTCCACTGATGACCCGATAGTTCTCTACGACATCTCTGCAAGAGACGGCGACTACATTGTTCTTCGTAATTGCACCGCTTCCGAAGCTTCACTGAGTGGTTATTCCTTAACGATTGGGGACTACACCTATGATCTTCCAAGTTCAAAGCTTGCAGCAAATGGAACGCTCACAATTTACAGTTCCAATTACAGCGGTGAAAAGGAGGCAAATGCCCCTGTCTTTGAAGCAAACCTTTCTGCTGATGATGTGATTACGTTGAAGAACGGCTCTACTACCGTTAACAGTCTGACACTTCCGAAGACACATTCCGGTTTTGTCATGAGATTTGACGTTTACACCAGAGAATTTACCGAAGTTTCCAAGTAGATTGGATCATTAAGATATTATCAGATTCTAAAAGAGCTCGAATCCAAAACAGATTCGAGCTCTTGCATATTATAGCGTTCTATTTATTCACGACCGTAGTTTACGATTTCTTTTTCCCCGTTTTCCTTCTCAGTAACAAGAAGTCCAAAGTTTCCATGATATTCGAAATAGGAATACCCTTCAACATTCTCTTATTTAAAGATACACACGAAGCTGCGATTATTGCCAATTTTCTCCTCATTTAAGCTGATTTCCGGGCATCTAAAAGAAAAAAAAAACGAGACGACCGAAGTCGTCTC
>DCGJ01000096.1:0-8793 GCA_002315495.1 Lachnoclostridium sp. UBA1781
ACGGGTTGATTTTGACTCGTTTATGGAGAAGCTTTCCAAGTATAATTATAAAGGAGACTATACCCTGGAAGCTACCGGCTTTAATAAAGAGGGCGTGGTAGACTTTGACATGTTAAATCAGAATGTAGCAAGTATGAAGAAATTGCTTTTGGGGAATTAAATAACGGCTGTCACATGAATCGTGTGGCAGCCGTTTTTTACATTCTTTCCGGACGCAATACATTCAGGGTGGCCGGTGCCCTGAAATCTGATGGCATCGCGACGGCTTGATTTTGTGCGGCACCTCACAAACTGAAAAAGGCAGCAATCTCGTTCATGCGGTTTCAGGTGCTCTGAGACCGCCGGTACTTAATGAGCGCAAAGCGCGAATTTAGTACCGCTGCGTGGCGAGGGCAGCGAGAGCGTGCCTGAACTGCAGAACGAGATGCTGCCTTGATTAGTGCTTATATGGTGCCGCACAAAAAAGGGCGCCGCCCTTGAATCAAAAAGAGGCCCCGCACGAATCTCGTGCGGGGCCTCCTGAAGTCTTTAGTAAACGCTCTTAATGGTTCTGGTCATGGTGAACAGATAAGACTTAAAGTATCTGTCCCAGAAACCTCTTGCCTGTGGGTTTGCAGTAAAATGCTCCACAATCAGCTTCCAGGTACCTTCCAAAAGCATGGTATCGTTAACACTCTGGAGAAGATCCTGAGCGACCTCCTGGCCACGATACTCATCCAATACGTAAAGGTTTCCAACCTTGTAGTCTCCATCGTTGATGAAGAACTGACGCATATCCTTCTCAGCGGTCATAACACCGATCATCTGTCCGGCTTCGTTCATCGCTACGAACAAACGGGTGCCCGGAGTATTCAAAATCGTCTTGTAATAATCTTCATTGTAGGTAACACCGGAGTGGAAGATCGGACTGCCGGTGAAATGCGGGCCAATGTTGCATAACAGTTTGCCCCAAATCTGATCCCAATTCTCCTGAATCTGTTCGGTGGTAAGTTCTACTACATTGTGGGTGCAATTCTCGTGAACCGGATCCATGGTGTTACGGATGCATTCGGTAAGCTCTACACCAAACTGTAGGCAGGAGAACAACCAGATGGCATTGGTATCGTGAGCATAAAGTTGTACGCGGAACTGTGCCGGATTCGGGCCTACCATACGCTCAGCCATAAACTCGAACAGACGGGAAAGAATCTGATCCTTCTTCTCACCAACGGCTGCATAACCCCAAACAGGGAAGGAGTAAACGTCCTCGCCGTTCTCTTTTGAAATCTTGTTGTACACAAGGTAACCCAACAGCTTGCCCTTGTCCAAGCAAACCGCACCGCTATAGTTCTTTACGGCCTCGGTAATGTTATCTCTTAAGACGTCCGTATAATCGTCCTGTGCCAATTCGCTAAGACGCATACACTCCTGTTCATACGTACGCTTTGCAAGTACGACCATAGCCTCAATACATTTGTCATTCGCTTCAATAACTTGCATATAATCTCCTCCTCGTTCCCCACAACGAAAAATAGACTGGGGAAGCAAAATAGATAGTCGTTCATCTAATGATAATATCACAGGTTTTTTCAAAAAACAAGGCAAACGCCGGAATTTGCTAATAAAATAGTAGAGAAATTCCGTGGATTGGAATATAATGTGAGGAAAGCAGATTTTGGAATGGGGGGAGGAAAAAAGTGACACCAATTTTTGCAGTTTTGAATGAAAAATTAGCGCGGATTCAATACATGGAAGAAGATTCGGGGAAGAGGAATTCGGGAACAACAGAGTGTTTGGATCATATTTGTTCGGAAAATGCGGCATTTCGCATGGAAAAAGGGAAGGTTCTTTTACAGAAGGATGGGGTCGAGCTTCTTTGCGTTGAGCGTGCAGAATTTACCTCATACGATATTGTTCGGACCGTAGGAGGTAACAATGAGGTTCGCTCCACTGCGGACGGAATTAAGGAAAGTCGAATCGGCGGAACAACGGAGTTTGTTCGCCCGTCGGTTCATGCGAAGCTCGTGCTTACCTTTGGAGATGATGTATTTTGGGGTTTGGGAAATCATGAGGAAGGATACCCGACGCTGAATGGTCACTGGTTCCCGATGCTTCAGGAAAATCGTCGCATTGCCGTCCCGTTTTTTGTTTCGAATAAGGGATATGCCGTGATGATTCCGAATATGTCCTATCAAAGCTTTGATTTTCGTGAGCCCGGCATTTGCAAAATCTACGTGGACTGTGCAGAGCAATTGGAGATTGTTCTTCTTGCGGGAACGATTGACGAGATCTACGCAAACTTGCGCGAACTTACCGGAGTAACGCCAATGCTTCCGAAGTGGGCATTGGGGTACATTCAGTCCAAGGAGCATTATCATACGCAGGAGCAGTTGATCGAAGTGGTGCGCGAGTACCGAAGAAGAGGAGTTCCTCTAGACTGTGTCGTGCAGGACTGGTTTTACTGGAGAGACGGAAAATGGGGGGACAAGAATCCGGACCCGACCCGTTATCCGGATGTTTCCGGAGTGATTTCGGAGATTCACGAGAATCACGCAAAGCTTATGGTGTCCATCTGGCCGAATATGTCCGGCGACGGGGAAAACCAACAGGAATTTCGTGAGGCGGGTTTACTTTTGGCGGATGGCAGCGTCTATGATGCATTTTCCGAAGAAGGAAGAACGTTGTACTGGAAGCAGGTGAAAGAGGGCTGGTTTCGTCATGGCGTAGATGCCTGGTGGTGCGATTCCTCGGAACCGTATGATGCCTGCTGGGAGGGTGAAGTAAGACCTTCTATGGAGGAAGAAGTCGAGAAAACTCTGGCAGAATGTAAGAAGAATATGGACGATGCGAAGACTTGCGGTTTTTCGCTTTACCACGCGCAGGGAATCTATGAAAACCAGCGGAAGGAATCGAATAAGCGAGTCATCAATCTGACCCGCTCGGCAACGCTTGGACAGCATCGGTATGGAACCGTGGTTTGGTCCGGTGATATCTCGGCCAGTTGGGAAACCCTTAGAAAGCAGGTGCACATTCTTCAAAATTATATCGCGACCGGAGAGGCTTACTGGAACTCGGATATCGGCGCGTTCTTTGTTCGAAAAAATCGCCCATGGTTTTGGGACGGGCACTATGAGCTGGGCTGTGAAGATGAGGCTTATCGAGAATTGTATGTACGCTGGCTTCAGTTTGCCGCATTTACACCAATGATGCGTTCTCACGGAACGGATACTCCAAGAGAAATCTGGAATTTTGGCGCTCCGGGAGAGCGATATTATGAGGCGATTCGCAGGTCAATTGAGCTTCGCTATCGACTGCTTCCGTTCTTTTATTCGGTACATGCACAGATAACACTTTTCGGGAAAATGCCCGTCCTTCCCGTAGGGCTTCGATACCCGGCGGGAACAGTGGGAAGCACCGCGTCCGACCAGTATCTCTATGGGGAAAATCTTCTTGTATGCCCGGTGTTGGAAATGGGAGCGACGGAGAGAAGAGTTTACCTTCCCGAGGGAACCTGGTACGATTACGATACGGAACAACGGTACGAAGGTGGCTGTGAAATCAGGATTCCCGTTACCCTCGACCACATCCCGGTATTTGTGAAGGCGGGAAGTATTCTTCCGGAACTGCCGGTGCAACAGTATGTATCGGAGAAGCCGGAGGCAAAGCTTACACTTCGTGTGTTTAGCGGAGCAAACGGAACATTTTCCCTGTATAATGACGCAGGAGACGGATACGAATATGAACATGGAGCGTACAGTCTTCGTGAGATTCGTTATGATGATGCAAGCGGTACGATCACGATAACGGAACAGGGAGAGGCCGCATTTGCAAGAGAAATCGCGACTGTTCGACTGGTCGGAAAATAAGAGCCCTAAAAACAAAGACACCCTCTGCGGGAATACAGAGGGTACCTTTGAAAAAGGGAATTATGTGAATGTTAGAAAGTTAGCATTTTTATCTGCCACTATAATATACTATTCACTTGGAAAATGCAATGATAATTTTTGGAAAAAGACGCGAGAAAGTCGTATTTTTTCGCCACATCCACCCGAAATGTTTAGGAAAATGATATTTTTAAACTGGAAAATGGAGATTGTTACCCGTTCGGGAAGGAAGAAAGCAGAGGTGTGAAATGGAATTAAAAAGAATCGGAACGGTCCTTTCGCCGTTTCAGGATAAATTCGGAATTCCCAGACAGAGTGGTCTGGTAAAGGAAGTGCAGGCAGAAATTGTGATGGAGCCGGAGTATCGGAATCCGGATGCATTTCGCGGGATTGAAGGGTTTTCGCACCTGTGGATCTTATGGGAATTCCATAAGGCAGAAGGGAAGAAGGCGCTCACGGTTCGGCCGCCAAGACTTGGAGGCAATACCCGAATGGGAGTCTTTGCCACCCGTTCTCCGTTTCGACCGAATTCCATCGGTCTTTCGGTTGTGAAGCTGGAGGCGCTTCGTATGGATGAGAAGCTTGGTCCGGTGCTGGTCGTGTCAGGTGCGGATATTCTGTCGGGAACTCCGGTCTATGACATCAAGCCGTATCTTCCTTACGTGGATTCTGTGCCGGAAGCCGTGGGAGGATTTACAGAGGAGACGAAGGAACATCGGTTGGAGGTGGAACTGAGCACGGAAGCTGTGACTGCTTTTGATCATCTTCCCGAGGAGCAGCAGGAGGCGCTTCTCGGAATTCTGCGTGAGGACCCGAGACCGGCATATCAGGATGATCCGGAGAGAGTGTATGGAATGCACTTCTTTCTGTATGAGGTGCATTTTCGTGTGGAAGGGCAGAAACTTATTCTTCTGAATCTTGAAAAAAAATAAGCTGAAAAAAATGGGCGCTGAGATATCGTTTGGGATGTCACAGCGCCTTGTTTGTTCTTTAGTTTTCTGTCTTGGCTTCCCGAAGCTTTAACGACTCCTGGCGGAACGCAGACGGGGTGCAGTTCATATGCTTTAGGAAACTGCGGTTAAAGTTGCTCAGATTACCAAATCCGGTCTTCTCTGCAATGTTCGCAACCGTCATTCCCGTCGTCTGCAGCAAAATGCAGCTCTGCTGGATACGGTACTGAAGCAGGTAGGTGATGGACGAGGTGTGCATCTCTTTCTGGAACAGGAAGCTGAAGCGACTGACACTGAGTCCGGTCTGCTCGGCAATGTCGGAAATGGACAACTGCTCCGAGTAGTGCTTCTGAATGTACTGAATCGCCGGACGGATTCTTTCGTAATCCGGATTCACGGCGTCGCGCACCTCGGCATGTGTATACAGACGATGCCAAATGGTAAGGAGCTTTCCGCGTACGAAAATCTCGCAGGACTCCTGCGGTTTTTCGGCATATGGAAGAAGACTGTGCATATCGGCGATAATCTCTTTCTTCCATTCCTCCTCCGGTTGAATATGCTCGGTAAAGCGGAGCGTGCCCTTGTTGAATGGTGTGACATACAGATTGGAAAGAGCCTGATTCTCATCCAGTCCCAAAAGGGAGGTGTCGAAAACAAGGGCAATAAAATGACAGGTTTCACTGTCCACCACACTTGCGGAATGCAACGTGTAAGGAGGAATCAGTACAACCTCTCCGGCTCTTACGGTATAATTATGATCTCCGATGCGGAAATTTACGTTGCCCTCCAATAAGTAGAAGAGCTCTGCCTGGGTGTGCCAGTGCAGATACAAAAGCAGATGGTTCTGCGCATATTCTAAAGACTCATGAATGCGGAACGGATAGCGGCAATTGCCATGGTCTACCGTGTCTTTTAAGGAATCAGGTAAATGCACTTTGTCCCTCCTAAATCGTATCATTATCATCAGCGTGTGACGATACTCACATTTTGCTCAGTAGAATTGTATCATAGAATAAGAAAAAATCAATAGTAAAAAAACGCTTTTATAGGATAATTATTTACAGGCGATTTTGCCTTGGCTTTTTGGATAAAATAACACATATTTCCGTGCTGAAAACAGGGTGGAAATGCAGAAAACGACATTTTTTTTCGAAGGTAAAAGGGGTAGGATAGCGCAAAGAAACGGATTAAGTTTTTGGTATAGGGGTAATCATCGATGAAAGAACGAGAAAGAACAACAAGCCCTGTTCGATGGCTGTTTTCGGACCTGAAGGGCTTCCGGGCACTGTATGTGTTCGGTATGGTATTAACCGTGGTATACAATTTCATGCAGCTTACGGTACCGGTGTTCTGCCAGTATCTTGTAGACCTGTTTTTGGATGTCACAGATACGGCAAAGTCAGCCTACAATCTGGAGCATCACAAGGACTGGCTGTTTTGGCTGGTAGCCGGAATGATTGGGTTTACCTTCCTGAGAACGGTAGTGGTATATCTGGACTGCATGATCTATGAGCATGTCTCCCAGGGGATGTTATATCGAATTCGTAACCGACTGTTCCGAAAGATACTGAATCAGGACATGGAGTTTTACGATACCTTCCGCACCGGCGATTTGATGACGCGACTGACAGGTGACTTGGATGCGGTCCGTCATATGATGGCCTGGGTTGTGCGTGTTGTCATTGAGTGTGCCGCACTGCTTCTGTCGGCGGTCATTTACTTTTTCTATATGGACTGGCTGATGGCGATCTGCGTACTGGCACTGTCACCACTCATTTGTGTGGTTACCATCGCATTTAAGAAGAAGGTTGCGCCGATGCACAAGGCACTTCGTGAGAAGCTTTCCGAGCTCAATACTGCAGCACAGGAAAACATCTCCGGATATCGTGTGGTCAAGGCATTTGCAAGAGAAGAGTACGAGATGGAACGCTTCCAAGAGAAGAATGTGGAGTTTTCCAATGCAAGAAAGGAAACCGCTCTGCTGTGGCTTCGTTACTTCCCTGCGATTGAAGGCTGTGCAGATGCACTTCCTGTCATTCTGATGTTATTTGGTGGAATCTTTTTGATAAACGGCCGCATCTCTATGGGTGAGTATGTGGCTTACTCCGGTCTTCTTTGGACCGTAGCGAACCCGATGCGTAACTTCGGTAGTATCATCAATGAATTTCAGCGGTTCCATTCCGCGGCCCAGAAGGTTATGGAGCTTGATTACACCGAGCCGGGCATTGTGTCTCCGGAACATGCAGACAAAGGTCGCAAGGTGGTCGGAAAGGTACGTTTCGAAAATGTGCATTTCTCCTATGGTGACCATCCGATTTTGGACGGAATTAACCTGGAGATTGAGCCGGGGCAGACCATCGCCATTATGGGCGAGACCGGTAGTGGCAAGACGTCATTGATTCAGCTGATTCCGAGGTTCTACGATGCGAATTCGGGACGTATCCTGATCGACGATACGGATGTGAAGGAATGGGATATGCATGCCCTTCGTTCCGGAATCGGTATGGCAACGCAGGATGTGCTGTTGTTCTCGGATTCCATTGACGGAAACATTGCCTATGGGGATTCTCATATGCCGGAGGATAACGTCAAATGCATGGCAAAACGTGCCGCGGCATCGGAGTTCATCGATTCCATGCCGGAGGGGTACAATACGATTATCGGTGAGCGAGGCGTCGGTCTTTCCGGCGGTCAGAAGCAGCGAATCTCTCTGGCCCGCGCCATGGCGATTCACCCGGGCATTTTGATTCTGGATGATACGACCTCGGCGGTTGATATGGAGACCGAGAAGCGGATTCAGAACAGTCTGAAGGAGATTCAGCACGTGTGCACGAAGATTGTCATTGCACAGCGAATCTCTTCGACAAAGGATGCCGATCAAATCTATATTTTGGAGCATGGCCGAATCACGGAGCATGGTACCCACGAAGAGCTGCTGGCGAAAAAAGGGTACTACTATGAGGTTGCAAAACTTCAGAACGGAGGTGAGTTGTAATGGCTAGAAATACCTATGCACAGGACGAAGCCTTAGAAACTCCGTTTAATATCAAGAACCTTCTGAGAGCGAAGGTCTATCTGAAAAAGTATAAGAAGAAAATGATTCTGGCGCTGGTTTTATCCTGGCTTGCAGCGGCGACAAGCCTGCTTCATCCGTACATTACCAGAACCGCACTGGATAAGGTGGTTCCGTCCGGAAATATTCGAAACCTGATTTATCTGTCCATACTGATGCTTGGCATTTATGCCGTCAGCATCACCTTCTCCACCATTCGTTCCCGTATTATGACGAAGGTCGGACAGGATATGATTTTTGACATTCGTACCGATGTGTTCAAGCATTTGCAGGAGCTTCCGTTTACTTATTATGACGACCGGCCTCAGGGAAAGATTCTGATTCGTGTCGTGAACTACGTGAACTCTGTTTCGGATATGCTCTCGAACGGCATCATTAACGTGGTGCTCGAGGTCATCAATATGGTCATGATTGTGGTGTTCATGTTCCTTACCAGCGTAAAGCTTTCTCTTGTAATTCTTGCCGGTGTTCCGATTCTTACGATGTTTATGATCTACATAAAGAACCATCAGCGTAAGGCCTGGCAACAGGTGTCCAATAAGAATTCGAACCTGAACGCTTATCTGCAGGAGAATATTGTCGGCGCCCGTGTGACCCAGATTTTCACTCGTGAAGAGGAAAATGCGGAGATCTTCGACACACTGTCCCAGCAGTGCCGTGCGACCTGGCTGGACGCAGTCAAGTATTCCAACCTGGTATGGCCGGCCATCGATAACGTAAACGTATGGGTTCGTGGCGGAATCTATCTGGTGGCTTTGTTGTTACTCGGGCCGAAGGGCGTTACCATCGGTGTGATTGTAGCGATGAGTTCTTATGCGGCACGCTTCTGGCAGCCGATTCTGAACCTTGGAAATCTGTTCAATACCTTTATCAATAACATCGCATACCTGGAGCGAATCTTTGAAAC
>DCGJ01000096.1:8825-9865 GCA_002315495.1 Lachnoclostridium sp. UBA1781
CGAGCCGGTAACCATTGCCGACAAAGAAGGTGCAGAGGAGCTTCCGCCGATTGTGGGCGAAGTCGAGTTCGATGACGTAACCTTCTCCTATGAAGAAGGAAAGGAAGTCCTGTCTCATGTGAGCTTCAAGGTAAAGCCGGGTGAAAATGTGGCGCTTGTCGGACCGACCGGTGCAGGAAAGAGCACCATCGTGAACCTGATTTCACGTTTTTATGATGTCAACAGCGGAGCCGTAAAAATCGACGGAAAAGCAGTTGACGAGGTGACGCTTCATTCCCTTCGCTCGCAGATGGGCATCATGCTTCAGGACAGCTTCATTTTCAGCGGAACCATTGCGGACAATATTCGCTACGGAAAGCTTGATGCAACCGAGGAGGAAATTGTAAATGCGGCAAAGACCGTCTGCGCGGACCCGTTCATTTCGCAGATGGAAGAAGGCTACAACACACCGGTTAAGGAGCGAGGCTCCACCCTGTCACAAGGACAGAGACAGCTCATTTCCTTCGCAAGAACGTTAATCAGTGATCCGAAGATTCTTGTACTCGACGAAGCCACCTCAAGCATCGACGTTCAGACGGAAAAGGCGCTGACGCAGGGTATACAGGCGATGCTAAAGGGAAGAACCTCCTTTATTATCGCACACCGACTTTCCACGATTCGTAACTGCGACCGGATTCTTTATATTGATCATGGTGGTATCGTTGAGCAGGGAAGCCACGACGAACTGATGGCACTTCAGGGAGCGTACTATCATCTGTACACCTCGCAAAAAGAGGCAATGTAAGCATTTCATTAACAATTCATAAAGTGTGCGACAGAGGATGCATTTCGCTTTCGAGTATGCTATATTAGACCATAGGCGTTCGGCCTATGGTCTATTTTTGTGTGGAATGTGCAGGATGTGTCGCATGTTCCGAGAAAGGAAACATTATGAAATTAAAAGTGACTATGTTAGCACTTATGATGGCAGCGGCAATGGTGCTTGTTGGCTGTGGAGAAACCAAAACCACCGAGACCCCGGCGGCTACCTCTCAGGTACC
>DCGJ01000006.1:0-333 GCA_002315495.1 Lachnoclostridium sp. UBA1781
CCTGACCGATGATGATCGGGCCGGAGCCGATAATCAGGACCTTTTTGATGTCTTCTCTCTTGCTCATAAAACAATCCTCCTAATAATGTAATGTAATGCATAAAAAAAGCAGCAAATAAATTGCCACTTAAAAAATAACTATGCCTGAAAACGAAAAGGAAAAAGGGAATAGAAGGTCCGTTGCACAAGGAATCATAGGGTTCACTTTTGCTTTCGACATCTTTGTCATCGCCTTGTCCTCCGTTTTTTACTTGTGCCATTATATATGAAACCTATGAAATAGTAAAGCATTTTTTTCAAAAAAATAATGGGGGCCTGGATTCCCAAATACCC
>DCGJ01000006.1:359-3447 GCA_002315495.1 Lachnoclostridium sp. UBA1781
AACATCAATCCCGCATCTTCCTCTGCGCCAATCATCAGATTCATGCACTGAATCGCTGCGCCGGAAGCGCCTTTTCCAAGATTATCAAAGCGGGCATTTACCGTGATACGCTCGTCATTACCGGTAACGATAATATCCATACCGTCCCAGCCGCTGCGACCGTTCCCGGCAAGGAAGCCGCCAAGTCCTTCCGTCTCTTCCGCAGTCATTACATGGATAAACTTCTGCCCTTTATAGTACTCTGCGTAAAATGCGCGCATCTCCTCCACGGTCTTCTTCACCGTAAGCTTATCGGTAAATACCGGAACGGATACCACCATGCCGCTGTAGTAATCGGCAACAATCGGCGTAAAGCTAGGTGCAACCTCGAGTCCGGTGATCGCCTTCATCTCCTTCAGATGCTTATGCATCTGCGTAAGTCCATACTCTCTCGGGGCATCCAATTCGACCGGTCGCTCCTCACCCTCGTACTGGGCAATCATTTTCTTTCCGCCACCGCTGTAACCGGTAAGGGAGAAACATACAATCGGATAATCCTTCGGAAGAATGCCGGAAGCTACGAGCGGATACACAACGCCCATAAAGCCCGATGCGTGACAGCCCGGAACGGCAATTCTCTTTCCGTTTGTGATCTTTGCACGATGTTCTTCACTTAATTCCGGAAAGCCGTAAGCCCAATCCGGATTGGTACGGTGTGCGGTCGATGCGTCGATGATGCGAACGTTCTCGTTCGTGCACAGAGAAACGGCCTCGATGGAGGCTGCATCCGGAAGACACAAAAACGTAATGTCCGAAGAATTGATCATCTTCGCACGTTCCGCCGGGTCCTTACGAAGCTCCGGGTTAATCTTCAAAATCTCCACATCGTCTCTGTCCTGAAAACGCTCGAAGATACGAAGTCCGGTTGTCCCCTCGCTTCCGTCAATATATACCTTTACTTTATCTGCCATACGATTACTCCTATCCGACAAATGCCTCTTTATTTCTTACCTTTACCAAGGAGCATTTTGCGGAGGTTCATTGCAGACAAAACCATGCCCTCCTTTTGATTCTCCAGATCAAAATGCTCGATTGTGTAAAATCCGTCGTAGCGTGATTTTACCATACGATGCACGATTTGTTCAATAGGAAGATATCCTTCACCGACAATGCAGGAGGCAAATCCGTTTTTGCGAACACCGCGGTCTTTAATATGCATATGCCCAATGGTGCGGGTGCCGAATTTGGAAATCAATTCGCCGGAATTCTCCTTACACGTAATAAAGTTGCCGGTATCAAAGGTTGCCATCAGACCCGGAACACGGTTTACAAACCACATTAACATCTTGCTTTCTCTGGTTGGCGAAAGGATGTTGTCGTAATCCTCCAGCGTTACCAGAACCTTCTTCGCCTCCGCATAAGCGCAAAGCTTGGTAAGTCGCTTTGCCATACACTGCACCTTCGGCAGCTCGGAAAATGCGACAATATATTCCGGCATGGAAGAGCCCGCAAACAGTTCACGATCCTTGCTGTCTATGAAAGCAGCCTCTTCTTCCGTGAAAAAGCCCGGAATCACCAGAACCGTCGGGACGCCAAGACGGGCTGCGGTATCAACCAGCGCACACTCCTCCGGATGGGTGTCATTTGTCTCCACGCCCAAATCATAGGTTTCGTAAATGCAGCTCACCTGCATATTTCTCTTCTGAAGTTCGGGAAGCAGAAATGCTTCGTCCGCAAGCAGGTCCGTCAAATGAATGTCGATGCCGTTCACTCCCGCGGCCAGGAGCATGTCAAGATAATCCGAAATCTCACCACCCGACTGCATCTGCGCCTGCTTAATGTGATCATAAAACACAGATATTTTCATAGTATTTCTCCAATTCAAGAGTAGTCTTGCTCATTTCACGCAGATTATTCTACATTTATCATTAATAAGTGTCAATGAAATATTTCGACGAAAAGCATTATTTTTAAGCATTATTTTATGGTTTTCGTGCAATCCGTAATTGTAATTCAGGGCATTTTACGATATAATATCTTCAACTGCGAACTCGCCGTGTGTCGGTTCGCATGGATCACATTTATAGGAGGTTTTCCGAATGAAATTTGGTTATTTCGATGACGCCAATCGTGAATACGTCATCACATCCCCAAGAACTCCTTATCCGTGGATTAACTACCTCGGAACACAGGGCTTCTTCTCTTTGATTTCCAACACCGCAGGTGGCTACTCCTTCTACAAGGATGCACGTCTCCGCAGAATCACCCGTTATCGTTACAACAACGTACCGATCGATATGGGTGGTCGTTACTTCTATATTAACGATAACGGCACCATCTGGAATCCGGGCTGGTCTCCGGTTAAGACCGAGCTTGATGCTTACGAGTGCCGTCATGGTATGGGCTACACCGTAATCACCGGTAAGAAGAATGACTTGTCGGCTGAGGTTACCTTCCTTGTTCCTCCGGATTTCAACGGTGAGGTTCAGCAGGTTGTTCTTACCAACGAGAGCGCTGCAGAGAAGAGCTTCTCTCTCTTCTCCTTCGCCGAGTGGTGTTTGTGGGATGCACAGGACGACAGCAACAACTTCCAGAGAAACTTCTCTACCGGTCGTGTTGAGATTGACGGTTCTGTTGTTTACCACAAGACCGAGTATAGAGATCGTCGTGATCACTATGCATTCTATTCCGTAAATGATACCATCGACGGATACGATACCGATCGTGATTCCTTCATCGGTCTTTACAACGGTTTTGGCGATCCTCAGGCAGTTATCGCGAACAAGGCAAATGATTCCTTCGCTGATGGTTGGGCTCCAATCGCTTCCCACTTCAAGAAGATCACTCTTAAGCCGGGCGAGACCAAGACTCTCATCTTCGTACTTGGTTACGTTGAGATGCCGGTTGCCGAGAAGTTCGAGGCAGACGGCAAGACCATCAACAAGGTGAAGGCTAAGGCTATGATCGCTCAGTT
This sequence comes from Lachnoclostridium sp. UBA1781, assembly GCA_002315495.1. Classification (GTDB taxonomy): domain Bacteria; phylum Bacillota; class Clostridia; order Lachnospirales; family Lachnospiraceae; genus ISDg. The sequence goes on from DCGJ01000006.1 coordinate 3,313, forward strand.
CGATACTCCTGAGAAGTTCGCAGCAGGTATGGCAGGCAACAAGGCATACTGGGATAAGCTCCTTGGCGTGCTTAACGTTGATACTCCGGATGATAAGGTTAACAGAATGGTTAACATCTGGAACCAGTATCAGTG
>DCGJ01000057.1:0-3202 GCA_002315495.1 Lachnoclostridium sp. UBA1781
CAAATACAACACTTCTATTTCTCATAGGTCCCCCGCTCACAGTAAAAGATGAATAGCCGAATCAATCGAAAGTGTATAAAATTCCGACTCCAATCTATTTTATCCAATTCAACCGAATATCCATGTCGCAATCCCCGGTTACACCCGGAACGCTTCCGGACTCGGAATACTGTAACACATCAAAATCAAACGAATAACTAATCTTGTCGCCATAATATGCAAACCAGAACGGATATTCCGCCAGTTGGTCACGGTCAATGTGAAGGATGGACCAGTAAGTGTTGGAATAAACCATCGGCGTGTATCCCGCATTTGCAATCGTCTCGCAAAATGCCTTACCAATCTGCGTGCGGAGTTCTCTGCTCGTGGTGTTACCGCGTGCACCCTCACGATTATAATACTCGGTATCCCAAACGATTTCATAATCCAACTCCATGCCATTCAGGTTTTCGAGAACAAACTGTGCCTCTTCAATACCCTCTTGCACCGTAATTGCCTGCGAGTAAAAATACACGCCAACCTTAAGGCCGTTTGCCTTCGCTCCCTCCAGATTTGCAAGCGCATATTCGTCAAGCTCCAGCGTTCCCTCGTTGCAGCCACGATAGCCCATACGAACGTATACGAACTGAATGCCCGACGCAGCCACCTGCTCCCAGTCAATCTCGCCCTGGTGCTTGGATACATCGATTCCAATCTCACTGACGCACTCGCCGGCATCGTCGGTCATATACCAGTATTTGCCGTCGGAATGAAGCTTCTCCCAATCGTACTTCACACGCTCCACGACTTCATAGCGCGGAAGTAAATATCGTCCATAGGTATGATTTAAAGTGACCTTTTCCGCCAGGTACTCCGTACGAGGTGTGATGATGCGGTCCCCGTCCGGGTCCTCATAATTGCACGGAACGTATACTCCGAATCTTGCGTCCTTCACACTTGGATTCTCGGAGATGATCAATTCTCCGGTAAACTCACCGTAATACTCTCCTGTTTTTCCGCCAACCAGGGTTGCAAACGCCAGTCCGTCTTCCGTATACTGAAGAGCCAAATGCTCTCTCATAGTAAGGGCACGGTTTCCCGAGGTCGCAGCCGCCTTCAGCACTTCCTCCGAGCCGGTAAAGGCGTAGTTGTAATCGTTATAGGAAAGTACCGCCGTTGCAACGGACTCCCCTGAAACAGCAAAGTCAAATCCGAACTGGTTCTGCAAAACCTCTTCCGGGGCGAACTCAGCACTCAACACTCCATTGCTCAAATTCATCAGCTGAATTGTATCCGGCATCGTAGAGGCAACAAAGGTATCACTCGAAATGCCCATCTCCATAATCGGTTCTACACTGGTAGAATCATTGTATTTTAGGAAAACAAGATAATCCTGTTCGCCAAAGGTTCGCTTTGTTGGAAGAAATGCCTCCCACTCCTTTGTAATATCTGCACTCTGTGATAATTCTGTTACGTGGTTCTCAAATGTGAAGAAGGCTTCCATCATAATCTGATTTTCGTTTTTCTCTGAGGACTTTTCATACTCATTCCGATAATACAGACAGAACTCACTTCCCTCTTCCGTCTGCCCTGAAAAACAAAGGTACTCGAAGCCCATAAACTGACGCACTTCTGCCTTGAGCAGCTTCGTACCGTCATTCCAAGCATTTACCTGCTCCGAAAGCTTTTCCACCTTGCGTTCCGTCTTCGTCTGCTCCTCCATCGTGGTGTTTTTCTTTTCTTCTTTTGACAGCTTCATTGCCATCACAGCTGATACACCAACCAATCCCAACAGACAGACGAGCGCGACCATACGCCAGAGTTTGATTTTCTTTCTCTGTTTTGCGAAGATTCGCTCTACGTAGCCCTCGGAAGCGTCTTCCTGTAAGGTTTGCTTCGCTAGTTCCTCTTCTTCCATCATCTCGTTCGTAATCTCCCTCATTCTTCACTCCCTCTGCGCCTACCGCGCGAAATAAGTTTCCCTTTGAAAATGCGCTGTCACACTTTCCCTTTGCAGCATTTTAAATATACTTAAATATACCATTCCACATCAAAACGTGGAGTTTTCGGCCGTTACTTAAATCATAAAGGATTTGGCTTTAATAATCAATCAAAACAGTGAAAAATCCACCCTTGACATTTCGAAAAAATCAAGGTATCATCAAGCCATCGATAAATGCAATGACGGGAACAAGTAATGCATTGGAGGTCAGTTCAGAGAGTCGCCGGTTGGTGAGAGGCGCACAAGAACCTTTGCATGAATACATCCCCAAGCTTCGCACCGAACGGCTATCCCCAGTAGGCTGCGACGGACGCACCCGTTACCGTGCCAGGGTATGTATGTACCCGCTGAGGCAGATTTTCTGCGAATAAAGGTGGTACCACGAGCTCGTTCGTCCTTTAAGAGGATGAGGGGCTTATTTTTATTTATCGAAATATAAAAGTAAAGTGAGGAACACATTATGACACTGTACGAAGAATTAAAAGCACGTGGGCTGATTGCCCAGGTAACCGACGAGGCGCTTGTATCCGATCTCATCAACAACGGAAAGGCAACCTTCTACATCGGTTTCGACCCAACCGCTGACAGCCTTCATGTAGGCCACTTCATGGCCCTTTGCCTTATGAAGCGTCTCCAGATGGCAGGCAACAAGCCAATCGCTTTGATTGGTGGCGGTACCGCTATGATTGGTGACCCATCCGGAAAAACCGACATGAGAAAAATGATGACGACCGAAACCATCGCTCACAATGTTGAGTGCTTCAAAAAGCAGATGGCCCGTTTCATCGATTTCTCCGAAGGAAAGGCTCTTCTTGTTAACAACGCAGACTGGCTTCTGAATCTGAACTACCTTGAGGTACTTCGTGATGTCGGACCGCATTTTTCTGTAAACCGTATGTTGACCGCTGAGTGCTACAAGCAGCGTATGGAGCGCGGTCTTACATTCCTTGAGTTCAACTACATGATTATGCAGTCTTACGACTTCTACAAGCTGTTCCAGGATTACAACTGTAACCTTCAGTTTGGTGGAGACGACCAGTGGAGCAATATGCTTGGCGGCACGGAGCTCATCCGTCGTAAGCTTGGCAAGGACGCTTCCGCAATGACCATCACCCTTCTTCTCAACTCCGAGGGTAAGAAGATGGGTAAGACCGAAAAGGGTGCCGTTTGGTTGGACCCTGAGAAGACCACTCCATACGAGTTCTACCAGTACTGGAGAAA
>DCGJ01000057.1:3258-3763 GCA_002315495.1 Lachnoclostridium sp. UBA1781
GCATCCGTATGCTCACCTTCCTTCCGATTGAAGAAATCGAGAAGATGGCTGACTGGGAAGGCAGCCAGTTGAACCAGGCAAAGGAGATTCTCGCATACGAGTTGACGAAGCTTGTACACGGTGAGGAGGAAGCTGAGAAGGCACAACAGCAGGCTCGTTCCCTCTTCGGTGGTGGTAGCGCAGATGCTCCGGAAGCTCCTCTTACCGCAGCTGACCTTGAAAATGATGCACTCGATATTGTATCCATCCTTGTAAAAGCCGGTCTCGCTCCTACCCGTTCCGAGGCTCGTCGTAATGTAGAGCAGGGCGGTGTTTTGGTTGATGACGAGAAGGTTACCGATTTCAAGGCTGTATTTACAAAAGATCAGCTTGCCGCAGGTATTCTGGTTAGACGCGGAAAGAAGAATTACAAAAAAGTTATTTTGAAGTAATTCTTCGATTTGAGCGACTCTATTTTCATATCAACAAAAACTCAATTTCATATCAATCGAGTAGGAGGCGGTGA
>DCGJ01000176.1:0-4362 GCA_002315495.1 Lachnoclostridium sp. UBA1781
AAACCGGCTTAGGGAGCATTGTGAAGGGTACGGGGTGCATTTCCAGGATGGAGAAGTTACAGGCCTGTCACAAGCGGAGAATTCGTTCGCATTAACACTTTCTGGCGGCGCTGTAATGCAGACAAAGACGGTGTTGATTGCCACGGGTGCCAATCCAAAGCGATTGGGAGTTCCCGGAGAGGAGAAGCTTCTCGGTGCCGGCGTATCTTATTGCGCGACGTGTGACGGTGCGTTTTTCAAGAATCGTGACGTCGTTGTAAATGGTGGCGGAAACACGGCGGTTGAGGATGCCATCTATCTGGCGAGAATCTGTAAAAGTGTAACGTTGGTACATCGTCGGGACACACTTCGTGCGGATAAACGTCTCTGCACGGCGTTACATGCTCTTCCAAACGTTCAAATTGTATGGGATAGCGTAATTACTGAGATACAGGGAGAGTGGGAAGTTTCCGGCGTAAAACTTCAAAACGTAAAAACGAAAGAGGAGAGCGTACTGCCGACGGACGGCGTGTTTATTGCGGTAGGAACCAAACCGAACAATCTCGGCTTCGATACGATGATTCCGTCGGATGCGAACGGATATCTGATTGCCGGGGAAGACGGGAGAACAAAAATTCCGGGAATCTTCGCAGCGGGTGACGTCCGAACGAAGGCGCTTCGCCAGGTCGTTACGGCGGTTTCCGACGGGGCCAATGCGGTGGCATCCATTGTGGATTATCTGATGTAGATGCCCACCTAATCCCTTGGGAGAGAGAATGCGACTTACTATTACGATAAATACAGGGTGTAATATTTGAATTCGTCAGTCAAACAATTTGATAGCAATATTTGAAGAGAGAGGTTCGGAAAAGATGGTTTCCAGCCTCTTTTTGTTTATCTTCATAGAAGAAAGGCAAGAAAAAAACTCGAAGAAAATGGAATAATTCACGAAATCTACAGTTGTAGAATAAAATGTAAGAAAATGTAAAACCTGCATATACAAATAAACATTTTGTGGAATGAATACGACACCTGTAAACATGGTGATCCTGAAAAAAATTCAAATTGGGTATTGACAAGTATTTTCTTATAATTCCTCGAATTAAGAGATACTCACAAAAAAAAGTGGATAATACGCGAAAATGTGGATAACTTTTTTCGACAACCCCACTTATCCACATAAAGAAACCCACATTTTTCGGTGTTGAAAAGGTTATGCACGAAATTATCAACGTTATCAACATGAGGATTCGTGGTGTGTAGTAAGGATTTTGGTGCCCAGTCTATAATGGTAGTGTGAGAGCGAATAATAAAAATCTCCTAAAATTTTTTGAGCCCGGTTCTTTCGTGTGATGTTAGAATGATGTGAAAAAACGAAAAAATCAATCGAATAAACAGAAAGCGAAATGGCTTACTGTGCAAAAGACTGACAATAGAAAGAATTACACCTAAAAAGTATTGAAAATAGAAGAAGAAAACTGAATAAACAGAGGGTTTTGACACAATTTGAGTACACAACTACACCAAAACATCTGTTCTGCTCAAATGTTGCTGTTTGCTGCCGGAAATGGAGCATTTTCCTGGAAAAACTCATAGAAACGTAGGGGTGAAAGCGGCTTTTTCGGTTGATAATAAGTAACTATGTATGGTATAATCAACGGGAGTGTGGCTTGTAGAAGGCCTCACGGGAAATAAGTGGATGGCTCAGGGGTATCTCGGGCGAGACGCTTGAGCAAATTGGAGGAACTATTATGGGATTGATTGAAAAAATCTTCGGTACACACAGTGAGCATGAGGTAAAGCGTGTTATGCCTCTTGTGGATAAAATCGAAGCACTCGAGCCGGAGATGCAGAAACTCACCGATTATGAACTGGCTCAGAAGACGGTTGAGTTTAAGGATCGTCTGGCAAAGGGAGAGACATTAGACGATATTTTGGTGGAAGCATTTGCAACGGTACGTGAGGCCGGTGTTCGTGTACTCGGACAGAGAGCTTACCGCGTACAGCTGATTGGTGGTATCATTTTGCACCAGGGAAGAATCGCCGAGATGAGAACCGGTGAAGGTAAGACGTTGGTATCTACCTTCCCTGTGTATCTTCATGCTTTGGAAGGCAAGGGTGTTCACGTTGTTACCGTCAACGATTACCTGGCAAACCGAGATGCAGAGTGGATGGGCGGAGTACATCGTTTCCTTGGCCTGACCGTTGGCTGCATTCTGAACTCGATGGAGCCGAGTGAGCGTCAGGTGGCATATGGTTGCGATATTACGTATGGTACCAATAATGAATTCGGTTTCGACTATTTGAGAGATAATATGGTGCTTTACAAAGAGCGTCTCGTACAGCGTGGCCTTCACTACGCGGTTATCGATGAAGTCGACTCTGTGTTGATCGATGAAGCAAGAACCCCGCTCATCATTTCCGGACAGGGAAGCAAGAGCACCAAGCTTTACGATGCTTGTAACATCTTAGCAAACCAGCTTCAGAAGGGTACCGCTAAGGAGCTCACGAAGATGGATATGATTATGCGTGAGCAGGAAGAGGAAACAGGCGACTTCGTAGTTGATGAGAAGGACAAGAATGTAAACCTTACCGAGCAGGGTGTGCATAAGGTTGAGAACTTCTTTAAGATTGAGAACCTGGCAGATCCGGAAAACCTCGAGATTCAGCATAACATCATTCTGGCACTTCGTGCACATTACCTGATGTTCCGCGATAAGGATTATGTTGTAAAGGATGATCAGGTATTGATCGTTGACGACTTCACCGGTCGTATCATGCCGGGTCGTCGTTACTCCGACGGTCTACATCAGGCAATCGAAGCAAAGGAAGGCGTTAAGGTTAAGAGAGAGTCCAAGACCCTGGCAACCATTACCTTCCAGAATTTCTTCAATAAGTATGATTTCAAATGCGGTATGACCGGTACGGCGCTTACCGAGGAGAAGGAATTCCGTGAAATTTACGGTATGGACGTTGTATCCATTCCGACGAATAAGCCGATTGCCCGTGTGGATCATGAGGATGCGGTTTATCGTACCAAGGCCGAGAAGATGAATGCTATCGTTGAGGCTGTTATGGAAGCACATAAGAAGGGACAGCCGGTACTGGTAGGTACGGTTACGATCGAGTCTTCCGAGGAGATTTCCTCCTACCTGAAGAAAAAGAATCTTCCGCATAAGGTTTTGAATGCGAAGTTCCATGAGCTCGAAGCGGAGATTATTGCGGACGCAGGACAGGCCGGTGCCATTACCATTGCAACGAACATGGCCGGTCGTGGTACCGATATTAAGTTGGGTGAGGGCGTAAAGGAGTGCGGTGGTCTTTGTATCATCGGTACCGAGCGTCACGAGTCCCGTCGTATTGACAACCAGCTCCGTGGACGTGCCGGTCGTCAGGGTGATGTGGGTGAATCCCGTTTCTATATTTCTCTGGAAGACAATCTGATGCGTCTGTTCGGTAGCGAGCGTATGATGAACATTTTCAAGAGCCTCGGTCTTACCGACGGCCAGGAGATTCATCACAAGATGCTTTCTAACGTAATTGAGAGCGCGCAGAAGAAGATTGAGGACAACAACTTCGGTATTCGTAAGAATTTGCTTGAGTTTGACCAGGTAAATAACGAACAGCGTGAAGTTATTTATGACGAAAGACGTCGCGTACTCGATGGCGAGAACATGCATGAGGTTATCCTCAAGATGATGAAGACCGCCTTAGAGCAGGCTGTAAACGGTGTGATTGGCGACGACCAGTATCCGGAGGAGTGGAATCTGAAGGAACTGAACCAGGAAGTATTGGCCATCTGTCCGATGGAGCCGATTGCATTTACAACGGAAGAATTGAATACCGTATCCAAGAAGCAGGTGATTGCTGATATCCAGGAGAAGGCGCTCGTTGCCTATGACGCGAAGGAGCGTGAAATTACGGAGGTTTCCAATCCGGAGCAGTTCCGTGAAATTGAGCGTGTTATGCTTCTTAAGACCATTGACCGTCACTGGATGGATCATATCGATGCCATGGATGAATTAAAGAAAGGTATCGGCCTTCGTGCTTTAGGTCAGATGGACCCAGTTGCAGCTTACACTAATGAAGGCTTTGATATGTTCGAGGAAATGATCGCTGACATCAAGGAAGAGACAGTGAAGTTCTGCTATTCAGTAACAGTATCAACAGGTACTGAACGTAAGCAGGTAGCTAGTGGCGGAGAAGCAACTAAGGAAGATTTCAAGGATGCTGCACCAGCAAAAGCTAATCCAAATATGCCAGCCGCTGCACCAAAAGCAGAGGATCCTCATAAGCCTGAAACTTTCAGACGTGAGATGCCAAAGGTTGGAAGAAACGACCCTTGTCCTTGCGGCTCTGGAAAGAAATACAAGAACTGCTGCG
>DCGJ01000176.1:4375-6585 GCA_002315495.1 Lachnoclostridium sp. UBA1781
AATCAGGAATAAAAACCTGACAAAAATATATATTTGTGTTGTAACGATGACTTAAATATTGGAAACATTATAAGGCAGGTTACAAAGACCTGCCTTTGCTATGTTTTAGCACCAAGGGTGCGAATGGATATTTTACAAATAAATATTATACAAATAAATTGAAAGGAAAAGACTGATGCTAAAATTAGACAACATAAAAGTAGGCATCCCAGAAGTGAGAGAATCACTGGTAGAAGTTCGTCAGTCTCTTTGACATCGATCATTTACTTGAGGAGCTTGAACGAACAAACAGGGAAATAGAAGAACCGGGATTTTGGGATAAGCTTGAGTATGCTCAGAAGCTTATGAAGGAAAAACGAAACATGGAGCAGACCATAGAATCCTATGAAAATCTTAAATCGGGATTAGACGATGTGGCTGAAATGATCGAGCTTACCGAGCTTGAAGAGGCTGATGGGGCAAGTGAATCGGCATTAAACGATACGGCCGATTCCATAGTAAAAGACTTTGAAGAACTTAAGGAAAAACTGGAAGAGTTGAAGCTAAAAACTCTGCTTACAGGAAAGTATGATCGTAACTCTGCAATCCTTTCTATTCATGCTGGAACGGGTGGTGTTGATGCGATGGACTGGGCTGAAATGCTTCTTAGAATGTACACCAGATGGGGAGAGAAAAAAGGCTACTCTTTAAAGATGCTGGACCTCCAGGATGATACCGAAGCTGGAATCAAGTCGGCTACAATGATGATGGAAGGCGATAATGCATATGGGTATCTCAAGAATGAAAAAGGTGTTCATCGCTTAGTTCGCATTTCGCCGTTTAACGCCCAGGGAAAGAGGCAGACTTCTTTTGCTATGGTAGAGGTAACTCCGGAGATAGATGATGAGGTAAAGGTTGATATCGATATGGAAGATTTAAGGATCGATACATATCGCTCTTCCGGAGCAGGTGGTCAGCATGTAAACAAGACCGACTCTGCTATACGTATCACTCATATTCCGACAGGAATAGTTGTTACCTGTCAGAATGAAAGATCTCAGATTCAGAACAAGGAAACTGCAATGAGAGTCCTTAAGGCAAGACTGCTCGAACGAGCTGAAGAAGAGCACAAGGAAAACATCAAGGAACTTAAAGGCGACATGGGAATGAATACCTGGGGTTCACAGATAAGGTCCTACGTGTTCCAGCCATATACCTTGGTAAAAGACCACAGGACGGAGTTTGAAACATCAAACGTTCAATCCGTAATGGACGGAAATCTGGATGGCTTTATAACTGCAAAACTCAAGCAGGAATTGTAATCGCAAATAAGTCAAGCGATTACGTCTTCATATGTTACAGGCAGTGATAAAACGTACTATATTGAACAAAATATAAAGAAAAAATAATTTTAAATTACAGAAAAGAGACAATAGAAAAGATGGATATTCTTAAAAAACTAGCAACAGAATTTAATATCAGACAGAATCAGGTTGAAAGCACAGTGGCATTAATTGATGAAGGAAACACTATTCCGTTTATCGCAAGATATAGAAAGGAAGCAACTGGCGGACTTACAGACGTTATTCTTCGTGACTTAAATGAAAGACTCGAATACCTGAGAAATCTTGAAGAGAGAAAAGAAGAAGTAATACGACTTATTGACGAACAGGGAAAGCTTACCGATGAATTAAAGGCGGAAATTGAGAAGGCAGAAGTACTTCAAAGAGTTGAAGATTTATACAAGCCGTTCAAGCAAAAGAAGGCAACTCGTGCATCAAAGGCAAAGGAAAAAGGATTAGAGCCACTGGCTATGATTATCTATTCGCAAGCAGAGATGTCCGGAGACCCAATGGATTTCGGAGCAAAGTATATCAATCCTGAGAAGGAAGTAAACACGGCCGAAGAAGCTATTCAGGGAGCATGCGATATCATTGCTGAAATGATTGCAGATGACCCTGAGATTACAAAGGATGTTAGAGAGAAGACATGGGATACCGCAACAGTAGTTACTGAAGCCGTAGATAAGGAAGAAAAGACAGTGTATGAAATGTATTACGATCATGCTGAAGCCTTATCAAAGATTCCTAACCACAGAGTTCTTGCAATCAACCGTGGAGAAAAGGAAAAGAAACTAAAGGTTAAAATCAATGTCATGATAGAAGAAATGACAGCGCTAATTGGAAAGTCTGTAATTAAAAATCATAAGAATATTTTTAACTCCTTAATGG
>DCGJ01000100.1:0-11895 GCA_002315495.1 Lachnoclostridium sp. UBA1781
CGCCTTGGGGCGGGATGTGGTATTCGGTAGGGAGAAGAATTGTAGAATCTGAATACCAAGAGGTGGTTGCGGTATTCAGCAGGGAGAAGAATTGTTGTTTCTGAATACCAAGGCTGGGATGTGGTATTCAGTGGGGAGAAGAATTGTAGAATCTGAATACCAGGTATATGAATATGTATGTAAGTGGGAACGGAACTGGAAATCTACATACACTGTGTCCCAAAAGGATACAAAAAAGGCTGTGACAGATGCTTGGCATTCGTCACAGCCTTAGTTTCAATCAGAAAACCCAATCGGTTCAATGTTTCATTCAAGTTCCACCAATCAATTCAGGATTTCACCCGAACCGGTTCCCTTATTCAGCTCCATCACCCGAATCAGCCGGTTCTTCCGATGGCTGAACTTCCGGGATTGGAGTTGGGGTAGCGGTCGGCTCCGGTGTCGGTGTAGCCGTTGGCTCCGGTGTCGGAGTTGCAGTAGCAGTTGCTTCCGGAGTCGGGGTATCGGACTTGGTCGGAATCGGAGTATCAGCCGGAACTGGGGTTGCGGTTGGTGTTGGCGTATCGGCCACTACCGGAGTATCCGTTGGTGCCGGAGTTGGCGTGTCTACTGCAGCCGGTCCAAGACTCAAATAATAATCCACCATGGAACCTTTATCCAACTCAGTACCGGGGGAGTAAAGCTGACCGATGACCTGACCTGCGGGAACGGTGGCACTATTTTCATCGTCCTCTTCAGAGTGATTTCCCACCAGTCCCACTTTCTTTAATTCTTCCTCAGCCTGCGCAGCAGTCATTCCGGAAAGATTCGGAACCTGAACTTTGCTTACCGCTTCGGTAACCTTAGCGGCTGGCGTAGGAGAGGGTGTGGCAGTTGCCGGCTTTGGAGTACTGGTCGGCTTTTTGGTTGGGTACGGAGTAATCTCCGCGCCGTTCTTGTAAGCAATGTACTCTTCCAAACAGAAACCAAGCTCGTGCATCTCGGTTGCGGCCTCAACGCCGACATAACGGAAATGCCACTGCTCATAGATGATTCCGGTGATTCCCTTCTTATCCGACGGATAGCGAAGGATGAAGCCGTATTTGTAGCAGTTGTCATGAAGCCAATCGTAATCGTATTCAAGGAGCCAGATATCGAAGCCTAAGCCGGTGCGGTGCTCGCTGACATTGCCCGGAACGGTCTTCGTCGGATTGCTGTATGGATCGCTTCCATAGTTTGGATCTGAGGAAATGCGGTTCTGCCAGAAATTGTTCTGTGTTTCGTAGGTACGATAGGTGCCGGTCTTTGAGAACTTTACATCAGAACAGCCGGCATTCATTGCAGCCACGCACATCTCGTTCAATGCGATGACCGCTTCCTTGTTGCCTCTTGCAAGAGACTTATCATCAAAATGGTAGCGGGAGTCCGTCATATAGTCGGTCATGTTTACGAGACCTTCCGGATCACCTGAATACTTCAGAACATGTGTCCAGTTGACGAGCATCAGTTTGTCAACTTCCCAACCATCGGTTGCTTCCTGTTTTACCTTTGTATCGGTAGTAACGCTGGAGCATGCGCCGATTTCGATTGTTTCCGGAACAAGCTCGGAACCGGTCACGGTGCTTACATCAGTATCGGCCGGCTGGTCTGTCAAAACAGGGATGCCGGAATCGTCTGTTGTTATCGGTGCCGAACCGGTTTCCGTCGGTGTATCGGAAATGCTCGACGTCGGTACACTTGTTGGTGCCGGTGTCGGCGTCGGGGTGGTTTTCGTCGAACTTCCGCCGGTAGAGCATTTTACCATCAGGCAGATTAGAATCAAAGCGAGTAAAGCCAAAATGATAATACTCTGGACACGATAATGCTTCCAAATCATTCGGCAGCCGCCGCAAAACTTCTCCCAAGGTGTTTTCTTTCGTTTTCTTCTGGAACGCGCTTTCAAGCTGTCGCTTCCCGGCCCCTTAGCCGAGGTTCTCTGGGATGAGGACGCACCGGAAACTCGTCTTGTAGTACCTGCGCTGTTAGGCCGTGTGGTACCATTTCCGGTCGGTCTTACTGTGCCAGACCTGGTTGGTCTGCCGGTGCCTGTCCCGGAGCCCGTTGGACGCGTCGGTCTTGGACCGTTCGGTCGTCCGGAGCTTCCCTTACCCGGGGTGCCACCGTTTCTTGAATCACTCATAATCTCCTCCGTTCAGCAAATGCTGAGAAATCATTTCACATAGATAATTAAATGATACCATATTACGTTCTAAAATGGTAGAGAAAAAATTTTGAAACTTCGAAGGAAAATGTGGCGAATTTTCGTCAAGAATGATAAAATAGTACAGATAGAAAAGGGGGAAACCGCTTATGAGCTTAAAAAATGCGCTTCCGGCCTGGAAGGACGGCCCGGTCAAGACGAAGATTTTGAATTTCATTTCCGAGGCTATTCGTGAAGGCGGAGACGGATATATTCCGAAAGAAGACCGCATTGTTGTGACCGACATTGATGGAACGCTGATTCCGGAGATGGGGAACAAGGTGGACAATGATTTGTATGTGCGACTTAGCGCAGGAGATGCCAAGTCGAGCCTTGAGAGCATTTCCGAAAATTACTTTGATAAAGAAAAAGGGTACCGTTACGGACATATGGTTTTCAGCCCGATGATGCAGCTTCTGGAGTTACTTCAGGAGAATGATTTTACTGTTTATTTTGCATCCGGCAACACGAATTCCCTTACCTATGCTTGGGCAAATCTCTTGTTTGATGCCGACTACTCCCATGCGATTGGTTCGAATGTGGAGCTGGCTCTTTCCGAAAGCGGAAAAGGAATTAAAGTTACCCCTACCGGGAAGTATGAAGGCGCGTGGTGCGGTGTCAAATGCACCCGCATTTACAATCAGATTGGTCAGTGTCCGGTCGTGGCGCTCGGCAATTCCGATGGGGATTACGAGATGCTTCGCTGGGTGAATTCCAATCCGAAGTATGAGAGCCTGAGTCTGATGGTGAACCATGATGACGAGCGTGAATATGTGTACAATGTGGAGTCGGTTCATGCATTTTGCGAGGAATATGATATAACGGAATGCTCGATGAAGGATAATTTCAATGAGTTGTTTATTCCGAAATATGATCCGATTCTGATTAAGGAGCGAAAGCTGGAGCGACAGGCGAGAAAGGCCTACATCCGTGAGCTGAACGAAGCACCGAAGCTTTCGGTTTTAGAAGAGGTTGGCAATGCGGTGACGCATGGAATCGGTGCATTGCTTGCGCTCATTGGATTCATCCTGATTCTTGGAAAAGCAGATACGGGAATCGAGGTCATGGCGGCGTGCTTTTATGGGTTTAGCATCTTCTTTCTGATGCTGATGAGCTGCCTTTATCATGCATTTCGCTGGGGCTCAACGGTGAAACGTTTGTGGCGACGATTTGATTATTCAAGCATCTATCTGCTGATTGGCGGAACCTTTGCCCCGATGTATCTGGTATTCTTTCAGGATATTCTTCACATCGCGCTGTTCACAATTATGTGGGGGCTGATTATGGTTGGAATCACCTTTGTCTGTATCTTCGGGCCGGGGAGATTAAAGTGGCTGCATTTTCCACTGTATTTCCTGATTGGCTGGAGTGCACTGGTGTTCCTTCCGGCAATGTATCGGATTAATCCGGCCGTTGTGTGGTGGATTCTCGGAGGCGGTGTTGTGTATACGCTCGGAATGATTCCTTTCTGGATGAAGAAGAGAGGGGCACATTTTATCTGGCATCTGTTTGTGCTTGGTGGTGCGATTACGCACTGGATCTGCATCTATACGCTGGTTTATTAGAACTATGTGCAACTATACGTTGGTTTATTAGAACTATGTGCATCTATACGCTGGCGGATTAGATCTATATGTATTTGTTGCGAATTAATTGCTGAAGATTTGTCTACCGGACGATATGGTCGTTATGAATCGGTATAGTATATGTTAAAAACGCCCCCGGCTTTATGGCTGGGGGCGTTTTTAACATTTGGTTCTCGTTTTTTTGATTCTGGCTCTCGTTTTTTGCAAATTTCACACCCTGTTTTCAGCGGATATTGAGACATAATGTAATTCCGCCGATGTTTGGTTCTCGTTTTCCGCCAATTTCACAGTGATGCAGCAAGAATATCAAGTTAATCTGGGCGAGAAAGTAGCAGTTCTAGTAATTCCGCCTATCATATAGAAGTTCAAAGTAGGTAGAAAGCCACACAATGAAGCATAGACGGCGACCAACGTAGGCGGAAAGAAGTAATAAGATGATTTTCGCCGAATTCGACCTGATTTTTTTCTATCAAATGAACGTCCGAATATCGTCGAAAAAGAAATCTTCGGCGAAGAATGGAGATAGGCCACCTTCCGCCTATTTATTGTCGTTTCTCAAAAACCATCCATAGAAACCGCCGAGAATACCGCCGACGATGTGTGTCAACTGGCTGATGTTATCAGCGGAGAAGGATTCCATAATCTGTCCGCCAATCCAGATGACTACGCACAGAATAAACGTAATCGGAATTCGGTTATCGCGAACATTTGCGATGGAAGCAAGCACAATTAACATGAAGACGATGCCGCTTGCACCGAGAAGTCCGGAACTGAAGAAGAGATTGTTAATGACACCGGTAACAAATGCGGTAATCAGAATCATCTCCAGCATGACCTTGCTTCCGTAACGGCTCTCAAGCATCGGTCCAATCAAAAGAATGTAGGTGATGTTCCCGAGGAAATGATCCCAGCCGGCGTGTCCGAGTACATGGCCGAACAGACGCACATACATTAACGGATTGGTCAGGGAATCGCGGTAGGTGCAAAACAGCAAGTCGTTGCTGGAACCTCCGGTTAAGATACTGAGTCCGAGAACTGCCAGGCAAATGAGCGAGAATGTCAAAATGACCGGCGCATTGTAGTCGAATTTTTTAAGAAATTTCATTGTAGATAAGCCTCCCTTTTCTTTTCCCTAAGTGCTTAAAATGCACTTTTTCCCATTATATCTTTCCCGCATACTCTCCGCAAGTGAATTTGCGGAAAACTTTATAATAATCCATAGAATATTCAGAAATTATCCATTGCAAATCCCACTTTTCTGTGTCATAATCGAATTATGGTCAACCGATTGCGCAAAGGACCTAAATGTCCCCAAAGTAGCGTATGGACAGAGGAACCGAATGCCTGTGAAAGGGATTTGCGCAAAAAGATTTGACCGGAAAATGCGTAATATATGGAGAAACATATGACAATCTACGAAAGCATTGCAAGCCTGGTACAGTATGGAGTTACCAATGGACTTGTACAGAAGGAAGATACGATTTTTACGACCAACAGCCTACTGGAGCTGTTTGGCTTGGACGATTACGAGGAGCCGGAAACTCCGGCCGAAACCGATTTGGAAACGATTCTCGAGGAGATGATGCAGTACGCACTTTCTCAGGGTATTATGGCTTCCGACGATATCGTGACAAAGGATTTGTTTGATACGAAGATTATGGGCAAACTCACCCCACTTCCGAGCACGGTGATTGCAAAGTTCCGTGAGAACTATGCCGAAAGCCCGAAGAAAGCAACCGAAGAGTACTATGCCTTCAGTAAGGCAACGAATTACATTCGGACGAAGCGTGTGGCAAAGGACGTGAAGTGGCTTGCACCTTCCGAATTCGGCGACATTGATATTACCATCAATCTTTCTAAGCCGGAGAAGGATCCAAAGGCAATCGCCGCAGCACTTGCCTCCAAGGCGTCCAACTATCCGAAGTGTCAGCTTTGCTGTGAAAATGAGGGTTACGCCGGACGTGGCAATCACCCGGCCCGTCAGAACCACCGCATCATTCCGCTTACAATGAATAACGAGGACTGGTTCCTTCAGTACTCGCCGTATGTGTACTACAATGAGCACTGCATCGTATTTAACGCGAAGCATACCCCGATGAAGATTAATCATGCAACCTTCGTGAAGCTGTTTGATTTTGTAACCTTATTTCCGCATTATTTCCTTGGGTCAAATGCGGACCTCCCGATTGTAGGCGGCTCCATTCTGACGCACGACCATTTTCAGGGCGGAAATTACGAGTTTGCGATGGCAAAGGCACCGGTGGAGTGTGAGGTGCATTTTGCCGGATTCGAGGATGTGAAGGCCGGCATCGTAAAGTGGCCGATGTCTGTCATCCGTCTGACCGGACCGGACAAGGATCGAATCATTGAGCTTTGTGATAAAATCCTGGCAAAATGGCGTGGCTACACCGATGAGGCATGCGTTATCTTTGCCGAAACCGATGGAACGCCACACAACACCATTACTCCAATTGCCCGTCGTCGTGGAGTTGATTACGAGATGGATCTTGTGCTGCGTAACAACCTCCAGACAGAGGAGCATCCGCTGGGTGTGTACCATCCGCATGCGGAGCATCATCATATCAAAAAAGAAAACATCGGACTCATCGAGGTCATGGGTCTTGCCGTGCTCCCAAGCCGACTGAAGAAGGAAATGCATGACCTGAATGTAGCCATCTGCAATCAGAAAAATCTCCGTGAGGACGAAGTGCTTTCGAAGCATGCTGACTGGGTGGAACAGATTGCTTCCCGCCTTGCTTCCACCGGAAATGCGTGGACGTCCGACTACGATACCAATGAGAAGATTCTCCGTAAGGAAATCGGAGACGTGTTTGTCGACATTCTTGGTCAGGCCGGCGTTTATAAGAGGGATGAGAACGGCAGGGCCGGATTTATGCGCTTTGTGGAAAGCGTGTAGATGGATTAAAAAATGATGGAAAGTGCCTCTTGACGTGGAGGCAAATCAAAAACCACCGGCTTCGGCCGGTGGTTTTTTCACGAATCGCTATTTCATCTTCTCCGCGTGAGTCTTCAGAATGTTGAAGCTCACATCGCTGATGTCATGCTCGATTCGGCAAGCATCCTCAGTTGCCACATCCTCAGGAACGCCAAGGTTCATCAGCAGGGTGGCCAGCACGGTGTGGCGCTCGTAAATCTTAGTCGCGGTTTCGAGACCGCTTTCTGTCAAAGTAAGAGCGCCGTCTCTTGCCACAAGCAGATATCCGTTATCCTTTAGAAGGTTGATGGCGCGGCTAACGGACGGCTTACTGTAGCTTAGTTCTTCCGCCACATCAACGGAATGTACAACCGACTTTTTCTGACTTAATATAAGAATGGTTTCCAGGTACATCTCGCCGGATTCCTGTAATTTCATGGACTGCCTCCTGCATTCATCACATATTTCTCCGCCATAAAGCGCTTTCTTACGGATAATTCATTGTACCATAAAGCGGTTTCTCACGGACAATTCATTGTATCATAAACCGAAAACTCTTTCAAGGTTGGAAAATGCTTCCCCTACCCTTCCCAACGTCTCCTCCGTTACACCCGAGTAGTTGACGACAAAGGTGTGCGGTTCCCGATTGACGGTGCCAATGCAGTAGTCGGACAGGGCCTGCAGCTTTACTCCGGCTTCCTTTGCGAGTCGGATGATTTCTACATCGCTTCGCTTCGTATCCACCCGAAGCAACAGGTGAAGGCCGGCATCCTCCTCGTGGATGGTGGTGCATTTGGATAGAGCACTTTCGCTAAGAAGACGAATCAGTTCGTTTCGTGTCTTTCGATACGCATTCTTCATGCGGTTTACGTGTTTGGTAAGATAACCCTCCGAGATAAAGCGGGCCAGTGTGTACTGCTCGAAGCTTGGTACCGTGCAGGAATAAAATCCGAGGGAACGGTGGAAGCGATTCATGAGCCCTTCCGGAAGCACCATGTAGCTGATTCGAATGGAGGGGGAAATGCTTTTCGAGAAGGTATTCATGTAAATGACCTTCTGTCCGCGATCGGTACCAAACAGGGTTGGCAGCGGCTTTCCGGAAAAGCGAAATTCGCTGTCGAACTCATCCTCCAAAAGATAACGCCCCGGTACTTCGTGAACCCAGCGAAGAAGCTCGGCCCGGCGAGCGGGTGACGTTACGATTCCCGTCGGATAGTGGTGAGAGGGAGATACGTGAGCGATGGTAGTGTGACCGGGAAGGTTGGCCGCATTTGGCAGGTCGTTCACCAAAATGCCCTCCTTATCGAGACCTGCAAAGGTATACGGAACCTGATTGGCGCGATAAATGTGCATCGTTTTATGATACCCCGGATCTTCCAATACAAAGGTAGCACTTCGGGAAAACAGCTGAATCAGAAGCTGGTACAGATACTCTGCTCCCGCACCGATGACAATCTGTTCGGGGGAAACGGTTAGTCCGCGAAACTGCTTGAGATATTCAGAAATGGCCTCTCGAAGTTCCATTACACCTTCCGTCGGAACCCGCCACAGAAGCTCGGTTTGTTTGGTGGAGAGTACCTCGCGGGACAGTCGTGACCATACGGAAAATGGGAACCTCTCCACAGAGATTTCATTGGAGGTGAGGTCTAATAAAAGTGGAGTTTCTTCTGCGGATTTCTTTGGTTTGCGTGGTTCTACTATTGTAGAACGAGGAGGGGCAACAGACGCACGAATTCCGGAAAAGGTACCTGAAACGTAATAACCGGATTTTTCTTTCGTGATAATATAGCCCTCATCCACCAGTTGGGCGTAAGCATTTTCGACCGTTACGACACTGAGACTCAGGTGAGAGGCCAGCGCGCGTTTGGAGGGCAATTTCTCTCCGACCGCAAGCTGTCCGCTTTCACAATCCTCACGAATGCATCGGTACAAATATTCGTATAGAGGAAGCGTTCCTCGTTTGCTCATATCATATGTTAATATCATGAAGAAACTCCTTGATGCAAAGTGCAAAAATCAATCTGGTATTAAAAAGTATTTTGAAATTGACTATATCAATAATACCAAATGCGCATATAATAAGCAATATCAAAGCAAAACAATTTGCGAACAGAAAACAGAAAACGATTATTTGCAAAGAAATCAGAAAGAGACAAGGAGGACACCCTTATGGATACGAACATTAAAACTAAAACAGAACAGCTTACGCTAACCGCAGCATTCGCGGCACTTGCCTGTGTTGCAACGATGGTAATTCAGGTCCCTTCTCCGACGAATGGATATGTGAATATGGGCGACGCGGTAGTACTGCTTGCCGCATTTACCTTAGGACCATGGTACGGGGCAGCTGCAGCCGGAATCGGCTCGGCCTTGGCAGACCTTCTCACCGGTTATGCACACTACGTTCCGGGCACTCTTGTAATTAAAGCAGCAATGGCCTTAGTAGCAGGTCTCATCGGATGCTACGCATATAGGAAGAATGAAAAGTTTACGAAGAAGCTTCCAATCTACATGATTGCAGGTGTTGCAGCAGAAATCATCATGGTTGTTGGATATTACATTTACGCCGGACTTCTTCTTGGCAAGGGCTTGGCAGCAGCGCTTTCCAGCATTCCAAGCAATATTGTACAGGGCGTATTCGGAATTGCAGCAGCAATTTTACTTTTTAGTGGACTTGTAGCCGTTCCTGCGTATAATAGGGTTCAGGGACTTTTCCTGAAGAAAAATTAGAGCCAAATGCGCACCGAATCGGAGGAAGAAGAATCATGGAGTTACAGGATATCAGAAATCAGGCAAAACAGATTGCAGAGGAACTTGTAGAAGCAGCAAAATTGGAAGCCGGTCAGATTGTAGTTATTGGCTGCTCCTCCAGTGAGGTGAGTGGAAGCAAGATTGGAAGCGATTCCAAGCCTCAGGTAGCAGATATGATTTATGCCGGACTTTCCGAGGTGTTTAACGCAAAGGGAATCTATATGGCGTGTCAGTGCTGTGAGCATTTGAACCGGGCGCTTATTGTGGAAAAGGAGCTTTACAAAAATGAAGTTCGTTTTTACGCAGAACGAGTGAACGTTGTTCCTCAGCCGAAGGCAGGCGGAAGCTTCGCAACGGCCGCATTTCGCGAGATGAAGGAGCCGGTGGCGGTGGAATTCATTCATGCGGATGCAGGACTGGATATCGGAGGGACCTTAATCGGCATGCACTTAAAGCGTGTGGCTGTTCCGGTTCGGCTTTCGGTAAATCACTTGGGTGATGCGATTTTGCTTGCCGCAAGAACCCGCTCCAAGTTTGTGGGCGGAAGCCGTGCGGTGTATGATGAGAGGCTTTTATAATACGAGAATGCAAGAGGTGCTTTGAATTCATATCCAAAGCACCTCTTTTTTGACGGAAAATATTTCAAATGGCGAGATTTATTAAAGGGGGGTGACTGGAACAAGGAAATTGTCTATGGTTTGTCTGTGCTTTTAGAGTATAATTTCATTAAGAATCCTGTAGGAGGATGAGTTGATGATGAGTAGAAAACAGAGATTTTATATGAAGAAGATATTGTGCGTATGTTTGGCACTGGCTGTCATTGTTGCGCTTATGCCTCAGAATACGATAAAGGTGTCTGCCGAAACAGCGTCGAATGGGTATACGACGGACAGTAATGGGAAGATGTCCTACACGAGTGCCTCCAGAGGTTACGATTTCATGGGGTATGTTGATGGTGAATGGAAACAGGTAACAACTACTATGGTTTTACTGCCGCCTGCTATCAAGGAACCGGACTGACGGTTTCGTCTGAAGTATCGTTTGTTGCGAATGGTGCTGCAATACAGGTAAAGTATACAGTTAAGAATACTTCGTCGGAGACGGTTAGCGATTATCGCTTCTTTATTGCTGCTGATACCATGATTGCAGAAAATGATGCGAGCGCGAACGAAGTCGATTCCGACGGGGCAGTCATTATGACGAATAACGGGGTTTCCTTTTTTGCTCTTTCAACAACAGAAGGTGCAACTGCGGTTGCAACGGAGTATTCTTCCGGAACAGTTTCCTATCGAAGTGTCATTAATGGGGCCGATCCATCTACGATTACTCCAACAACGTCTGCCCGTGACAGCGCATTTGTTATGTATTATCCGCTGGAATCCCTCGAAAGTAATCAGTCGACAGAATATGTGATGATTGTTGGCATGGGAAGTAAAGATGAGATTAAGGATATCATCGATGATGTTAAGAAGGCAGTGGGCATCCGGGCGAAATATTCCAGTGAAGAACTTACCGGTTTGGCTGAGGATACCAAGTATGTCATCACGTACATTGAGGATGAGGAAGAGAAGCAGATTGTTGTAAAAGCAGATGAAAATGGTGAGATCCCGTTAACAGGCACCTACACATCTGAAGGAGAAACAAAGGAATATAGTCTGATCGGGAAAGAAATCACCATCGAAGATGTACCGGGTAGTCACACCTTGGAAGAGCCGGTTACGATTACCATTGCCGGACGACCGGATGCTCCGTCAGCTCTTGATGTGCGAGTAGAGACGACGCAGGATATTGAACTTGAGGATATTATTGAAACAACTACGGAAAGTATTACGATTAAGGCAAAGCCTGGTCAGGAATATCGAATCGGAGAAACCGGAGAATGGGTGAAACCGGATGATGACGGAAATGTCACTTTTGATGATTCTTTGGAACCATTAACGGAATACACGATTTATACAAGAACGAGTGCAACAGAGGACGCGCCGGCATCGGAACCGAGTGAAGGTGCAGTAATCAAAACGCAGGGAATGTTTATCAGTTCCTTTACAAAGACAGAATACAATGGACCTTATGATGGTAATGCACATGCCTTGAGTGTTCAAACAACAGTTTCGGGAGCAAGGATTATCTATTCCAAAACCTTGGAAGAATTGGATAAAGCAAATGGTGACTGGCAGACAGAGCCGTATTCCTTTGTGGACAGCGGAACCTACGATGTATATTTCTGCATTTCCAAGGAGAACTACTACAGTGAATACGGGAAACTGACGGCAAATATTACAGATACCGCTCATGTGTTTAAGTATCAGGCAGACGGCGACCATATTACTGCAAAATGTTCGGATAGGAATTGTGCTTATTATACCACGGGTGTGACGGTTACACTTCGTGCAACCGCATCGGTT
>DCGJ01000100.1:11926-14117 GCA_002315495.1 Lachnoclostridium sp. UBA1781
CAATGGTGCAGGCTTGGAGAAAACGGCCTGGGAAGAAGCTGGACTTACAGCACCGACGATTAAGTATTCGGGAAGATCCGCTACTTCTTATGCGGAGAGTACAACACCACCGACGGATGCGGGAACATACACCGCAAAAATAACGGTAGGAACGGAAACTGCTTCCGTTGACTTTACAATCAGTCCGGTTGAGATTGCTTCGGCAACGCTCACGGTTAGTGAATTCAGCTATGACGGAAATCAGAAGACTCCGGTAGTTGTTGTAAAAGCAACGGTTGACGGAGTAGAAAAGACTCTGGAAGCTGATGTGGATTATACCATCACAGGTGATGTTTCTAAGTCGGAAGTTAATGAATACACAATTACGGTTTCCGGTAAAGGCAATTTTACGGGCGAAAAGCAGTTGAACTGGTCGCTCAACAGATCGGAATCGACACTCGTCACTTTGCCAACGGCAAGTGCTATTTGCTACGGGCAGACCTTGACTGACAGCATTCTGAACGGCGGAGCAGGTTCCGTCCCGGGTACCTTTACCTGGAAGGATGGAACGATTTCTCCGGTGGTAGCTGACAGTGGAAACGAGTACGATGTTATCTTTACCCCGGATGATACAGAGCATTATACATCCTTTGAAACTAAGGTTTCTGTTATCGTTAATCCGAGAGTCATTGAAGTGAACTGGGGAGATACCGAATTTACATACGACGGAACGGAAAAATTACCAACTGCAACGGTAGCCAATAAGGTAAAGGAAACGGATGAGATTTCCATTACGGTTATTGGTGCCAAGACAAATGCGGGCGAGAATTATACAGCAACTGCTGATGCATTGACCGGAGAGGCTGTAGAAAATTATATTTTACCACCGGTAAAGCCGACAACAGCATTTAGCATTGCAAAGATTAGCCCGGGAATATCCGTTGATCAGACATTTACCCGTACCTACGGAGATGAGGCATTTGCTTTAGATGCAACGGCAGTAACGGACGCAACCATCCAATACTCCGTGACTGAAGGGGACGCGGTGACGGTGGATGATCAGGGAAATGTAACGATTGTGAAGGCCGGAACGGCAACGGTTTGCGTCTCGGTTGAAGAGAGTGGGAACTACTTATCGGATAGCAAAGCGGTTACGATTGCCATTGAGAAGAAGGCGGCTACTGTTACCGCTGACAATAAGGAAATAACCTATGGTGATTCCGATGTGGATCTCACATATGCATGTTCCGGCTTAGTCGGAGAGGACACCTTGGATATTTCCGTTACCAGAGAGTCCGGAACGGATGCCGGTGATTATTCGATTTCTGCTTCGCAGGAGGACGGTGCGAATCCGAACTACGACATTACCTTTGAAAATGGTACATATACCATTAAGAGGAGAGATATTTCAGGCGCTGAAGTTGTGCTTGGGGATGCTCTCGTTGAGAACAATACGACTCAGACACAGAAGCTGCGTAAAGTAACCGTATGTGGTCTTGATGTAACCTATGATGTTCAGAACAATACCGGTATTACCGCAGGAGTGTATACCATGGTCATTGAAGGTAATGGAAACTTTACCGGAAGTGTCGAGAAAACATTTGTTATTGCTCCTGCAAAGGATTCGCAGGCAGAAACAGATACGAACGGAAACTATATTCTCGAAGAAGGCGTGATTGGTGTCTCGGTCGAGACTGATGGAGTAAATGCGGTGCTTGGAACCGATTCCGGCGAGGTCATTGGAATGCTGGTTGAAGCAGGCTTGATTTCTGCAGAGGAACTGGCAGCGGTTGCTTCCGGAGAGGATATTAAGATTGTACTTTCAATTCACGACATTTCGAAAGCTGTTTCGGAGGAGTCCGCGTCAGTTCTTGCCGGTGGATGTGAAGACGGTACTATTGGAATGTATCTTGGAATAACGGTAAGCATCCTGGTAAATGGGGTTAGTCGCGAGATTACGAACACGCCGGAGCCGCTTACGATTTGCATACAGATTCCGAGTCAGTTGCAAAACAACGATGATTCAATCAGCAGAGAATATGACATTGTCCGTAATCATGAGGGTGTTGTTACTCTTCTGGGAGCAGAATTTGATTCGGAAGCACAGACCTTGACATTTGCATCGAATCAGTTTTCGGATTACGCAATCGTGTATAAGGATACCGAAGTGAAGCAGGACGAGCCGGAGCGGACGGACGAGCCTGAGCAGACC
>DCGJ01000100.1:14171-18338 GCA_002315495.1 Lachnoclostridium sp. UBA1781
AGCAGACCGACGAGCCGGAGCAGACCGATGAACCGGAGCAGACAGACGAACCGGAGAAGACGGACGAACCGGAGAAGACGGACGAACCGGAGCAGAATCCAATTAAGACGGGCGATGCTTCCAACATTATGCTATGGATTTGTTTGATGATTTGTGCCGGCTTGACTATGGTGGCCGCTTCGTCAAAGAAAAAACAGAAAAAATCATTTTAGTGTTTGATAATCGAAAATATCGTGATATAATGGCTTATCATATTTATTTCAAGTGTTGAAATAGAAAGAGGTAATTCGATGAAAAAGATTTTTGTGCTGATGCTTGCCCTTGTGATGGTAGTATCTTCGATGTGCGTAATGACCGGCTGTGGTCAGGACTCAAAGAAGAAGCTTGTAATGGCAACCAATGCCGCATTTCCTCCATACGAAATGTACGAGGGAAAGAATATTGTTGGTATTGATGCTGAGATTGCTAAGGCAATTGCAGACAAGCTTGGTATGGAACTTGAAATTGTGGATACCGAGTTCAACGCCATTATTGGTGGTGTTGCTTCCGGTAAGTACGATATGGGTATGGCCGGTATGACCGTTACCGAGGACCGTAAGAAGAGCGTTGATTTCTCTGATTCCTATGCTACCGGTGTTCAGGTTATTATCGTTAAGGAAGGCTCCGCAATTGCAACCGCTGACGATTTGTTCGCAGATGGTGCAACCTATAAGGTAGGCGTTCAGGATGGTACCACCGGTGCAATCTACTGTGAGGATGACCTTGGTGCAGACCGTGTATCTTCCTACTCTAAGGGAGCTGACGCAGTGCAGGCTTTGATTGCAGGTAAGGTTGACTGTGTTGTTATCGATAACGAGCCGGCAAAGAACTTCGTTGCCGCAAATGACGGCCTTGTCATTCTTGATACCGAGTATGTTACTGAGGACTATGCAATCTGTTTCGCTAAGGACAGTGAGCTTACCGAGAAAGTAAACGGAGCTCTTAAGGAGCTGATTGCCGATGGCACGGTTAAGAAGATTATCGATAAGTATATTACTGCAGAGTAATTAGAATCTAGAATCGGATGAAAGCAGGTCCGCTTCCGCGGGCCTGCTTCTTTTATGAGATTGGAAATGCGGTTTCCAATTTCATAAGAGAAGCAAAGGATGCGCATTTCATCCCCGGAGGTTTATATATGTTTAGAAGCATTTTTCTGTCAATGAGTTTTAAAGAACAGTTTTATCTGAACTTTATTAAAGACGAGCGTTGGAGGTACCTTACGGACGGTCTTTTGGTAACACTTAAGATTACCGTTGTGGCCTGTCTGATTGGTATCGTGCTGGGTATTGTCGTGGCTGCGATTCGTTCCACCCATGACAAGATGCTGGCGGACATTAAGAGACATCCAACCGTTGCCGGTTGGGCGCTTCGTGTTGTGAATTTTTTCTGCAAAATCTATCTGACAGTCATTCGTGGAACCCCAATGGTAGTCCAGCTGATGATTTCTTATTACGCTATTTTTGTTACGATGACAAAGGGTGAATATGTGGCAATGATTGCCTTTGGTATTAACTCGGGTGCATACGTTGCCGAAATCTTCCGAAGCGGTATTATGGCGATTGATGCAGGGCAATTTGAAGCCGGTCGGTCCCTTGGCTTTAACTATCTTCAGACGATGCGTTTTATCATTATTCCGCAGGTGATTAAGGTTGTTCTTCCGACGCTTATGAACGAGTTTATCGTTCTCGTTAAGGAAACCTCTGTTGCAGGTTACGTTGCGGTTCGCGACCTTACAAAGGGCGGCGATATTATCCGCAGTCAGACATACACCGCATTTTTGCCACTGCTTGCGGTAGCGGCAATTTACTTAGTGATTGTTGTCTGCTTGGAGAAGGTAGAACAGCGCGTTGAAAGGAGGTTGCGTAGAAATGAGCGATAATCGAGAGGTTTTAATCCACGTAGCCGACCTGAAAAAGCATTATAACGACGGCCGCGTGAAAGCGTTAGACGGAATTAATACGGATATCTATAAGGGTGAGGTTGTGGTTGTCATTGGACCATCCGGCTCCGGAAAGTCCACCTTCCTTCGGTCTCTGAACCTTTTGGAAATGCCGACCGGAGGGCACATTCACTTCGAAGGAGAAGACATCACCGATCCGAAAATAAATATCAATGTTCATCGTCAGAAGATGGGTATGGTATTCCAGCATTTTAATCTGTTTCCGAATATGACGATTCTTCGAAACATGACGATTGCTCCGATGCGACTTCTGCACATGAGTAAAGAAGAGGCTGAGAAGAAGGCAATGGAACTGCTGGCCCGTGTTGGGCTTTCGGAACGTGCGAACGACTATCCAAGTCAGCTGTCCGGTGGTCAGAAACAGCGTGTAGCTATCGTGCGCGCACTTTGTATGAATCCGGATGTAATGCTGTTCGATGAGCCGACTTCGGCTTTGGACCCGGAGATGGTAGGCGAAGTGTTAGAGGTTATGAAGGAGCTTGCCAATGAAGGCATGACCATGGTGGTCGTTACCCATGAGATGGGCTTTGCCCGCGAGGTTGCAAGCCGTGTCATTTTCATGGCAGATGGCGTGATGGTGGAGGAAGGAAGTCCGGAGGAGATTTTCGACCATCCAAAGAGCGAGAGACTGCAGGGATTCTTGGCGAAGGTTTTATAAGCCAAAATCATAGAGTGATTGACGAAAATGCTGCATTTGTGGTAGTATCGTTCCGGTGGCGCTTTAGCATGGTAATAAGGTGCCATAGTACAAATGAATAGGAGAAACACTATGAAGAGGATGTTAGCTTTGATGCTCGCATTGGTTCTTTGCCTTGGTGCATTGACCGCATGCGGCGATAAGGAAGAAACAAGCGGCGATTTGGCTGCCGTTAAGAAGGCTGGTAAGCTGATTGTCGGAATTACCGAGTACGACCCGATGAACTATCAGGAGAATGGTGTATGGGTTGGTTTTGATACCGAGTATGCAGAAGCTCTTGGCGCAAAGCTTGGTGTGAAGATTGAGTTCCAGGTAATTGACTGGGAGAAGAAGGAAGCCCTTCTTTCCGCAGGTAATATCGATTGTATCTGGAATGGTCTTACCGTTACCGAAGAGCGTAAGGCAAATATGGATTTCACCACCACCTATCTGATGAATAAACAGGTCGTTGTTATTAACAAGAAAGATGCAGATCTTTACAAGGATAGTGCATCTTTGGTAGGTAAGATGGTTTCCGCAGAAATCGAATCCGCAGGTGAAACCGCGGTTAAGGCAGATGCAAATCTGTCCCAGTCCAACTACACCTCCAGCGACAAGCAGATGGATGCACTCACTGCATTGAAGGCCGGAAACTACGATGCTGTTGTATTGGATTACACCCTTGCAAAAGCAAATTGCGGCAACGGCGACTTCGAGGAGCTTATGATTGTTGAGAGCATTTCCCTTAGCAATGAGGAGTATGCAATCGGTTGTCGTAAGGGCAGCGATTTGGTGGCTGAGTTCAACAAAATTACCGCTGAACTTGTTAAGGACGGCACACTTGCTAAGATTGCAGAGAAGTATGATCTGACGGATCTTTACCAGGACGCAAACAAGTAAGTTGAGAACATTATGGCGGGACTGAAGTAATTTCGGTCCCGCATTTTTACGGACAGGACATGTTGTTGGAGAGTGATTGTTATGACAGTATGGGAGATTACAGTTGATTTGTTGAAGGGCTTTGGCGTTACGTTGGAATTGTTTCTGCTGACGCTTCTGTTGTCCCTTCCGTTGGGCCTGGTATTTGCAGGTGGAGCACGGTTAAAGTTCACGCCGATTCGCTGGCTGGTTCGAGGCTTCGTGTATATTATTCGCGGAACTCCGCTTATGCTTCAGCTTCTTGCAGTTACATATGGTCCGTACTATCTTTTCGGGGTTGGCGTAGCAAGAAATAAGCTGATTCCGGTTATTATTGCCTTTGCAATAAACTATGCCGCATATTTTGCCAAATATACAGAGGCGGAATAGAATCCATGCCGATAGGACAGTATGAGGCTGCCCAGGTTCTCGGATATTCAAAAGGGCAGACATTTATGCGTATTATTCTGCCGCAGGTAGTAAAAAGAATTATGCCGAGCATCACAAATGAAGTAGTAACTCTTGTTAAGGATACCTCGCTTGCGTTTACAGTTTCATATCAGGAAATGTTTAC
>DCGJ01000100.1:18386-18814 GCA_002315495.1 Lachnoclostridium sp. UBA1781
CCTTTTATTGTTGCCGGTGTATTCTACTTTGTGGCGAATTACCTTGTAGCATTCCTTGCTGACAAAGTTGAAAAATCTATGAATTATTACAGATAAGGAGAGATGACATGATTCTGGAAATGAAAAATATCAGGAAGTCTTTTTTTGAAGACCACGAAATATTGCACGGAATAGATCTCTCTGTTGACAAGGGAGAAGTACTAAGTATCATTGGTTCATCAGGCTGCGGAAAAACAACACTGTTAAGATGTGCGACCTTCCTTGAAACCATAAATGACGGCTCTATTACATATATGGGAAGGACAGCAGCCAGTACGGAGAACGGAGTAGTAAAATATGCCGAAAAAAATGAGCTGGCAGAAATAAAGCGCTATGCCGGACTCGTTTTCCAACAGTTTAACCTGTTCCCGCATTATTCGGTTCTCAAA
>DCGJ01000087.1 GCA_002315495.1 Lachnoclostridium sp. UBA1781
GGCTATGTTTTTTCACAGCCCCCTTTTTATGTTTTTTTAACTGGAGAATCCTTCCCCAATAGTGTAAAATAACCGCGATGTTTTGTTAATTAAATGCCATAAAGGATGCCAAAATGAAAGAACTGTTTACAAACATTCTAGCTGAAATAGAGAACAAGAAAACTTTTGGGTTTGCGTTCATTTTGTTTGCCGGTGCCATGCTTTCCGTGTGCATTCAGATATTCCCGATGCAGGCTGCGTCCTATGTGCTTTGCCCGTGGGTTTTCCTTCCGTGTTTCTTATATGTCAGTCGAAATGCCTCTCGTAAGCGGGATTACCTTCTGTGGCTTTTCTTCTGGTGTGGCTCATTTATGGCGAGATACTTGGGGATTTTAGAACCGTTTAGTGTTCAGGCATCAGTTTTATTAACCTTATTGGCATCGTTCGTATACCTTTTGCCATTTTTGATTGACCGGTTAACATATAAATGTGAGCAGCCCTTGGTAACCTATCTGGGGTTTCCTTTTTTCTGTGCTTCCTTAGACTACTTTATGGAGCTCACGAATCTGGGGAGTTTATTCAGCATTTCGCTGACTCAGTTTGATAATAAGCCGTTGCTACAGATGGTATCGATTCTTGGAAATAAAGGACTGGTGTTTGTTCTTGCATTTTGGGCATCGACAGTCACAAATCGACATAACAATCGGCGAAGAATGATGTGTTGCCTTGGGGCGATTGCAATTCTTCATATCTGTGGATTTGCACGTATGATGTATCATTCCTCTGACATTGAATCAGCTGACATAATTACGATTGGCTGGTCGGCGGAGCCGATTGTAGACGATTCCTTCTTTTATGAGGGAACGGATGGCAGCTGGGAAGCGAATGTCTTATCATTAACCGGTGCGCTCGAGGAAGCAAAGAAAAGCGGAGTGGAGCTTCTTTGCTTTCCGGAGGAAAGCTTTTATTTGTATCGGGAAGACCACGATACCTTTATCAAACAGGCACAGGTGCTGGCAGAAAAGTACCGGATGAATCTGTTGTTATCCGTAGAGTCAGATAATTCGGATGTGGGAAATTCGGCATCCGGGTCCGATGTCGGAATTAATCACAGCATTTTTATCGATAAAAACGGCATTATTCTAGCGGACTACTACAAGACGAAACTCATCCCGGTAGCGGAAGCACCATATTATGTGGCAGGGGATGGAATTCTTCCGGAGGTTTCCATTCGAATTGGCGAGACAGCACTGAACCTGTCCTATGCAATCTGCTTTGATGGCGATTTTGCTTCCTACATTCGTACGATTTCGGATAACATCAATCTGTTTATTGATGTGTCATGGGATTGGGACCAGGTGAAGGAACTGCATTACCGAATCATTGGTATGCGGGCAGTTGAAAATGGAATGACGGTTGTAAAGCCTACAATTGACGGATATACAACCGCAACGGATTATCTTGGAAAGATTCAATCCAAAACGCATTCGGATGATACCGGGTATCAGGGCGTAAAAAAAGTGGAGATGCCAATTGTCACGACAGAGACGATTTATCATAGATTTGGTCATATCGTTGACAATTTGTATGTATTCGGGTTTATTATTATGATGATATTAGCAATGGTAGGAAAGGGTGAAAAAATGGAGAAAAAACAACCGTTAGTAAGATTTGGAGAATTTGAACTCTTAAAGGCACTGGCAATTCTGGGGCTTCCTCTCGTTCATGTCATGGAAGAAGCAATGGAGGCGAATATGGCAAGCCCGAGTCTTATTAAGTTCGGAAGCGCCGTCATTGGTCTTTGCGTGTTTGGGCCGTCCATTTTCATGATTTGTATGGGCTTTGGTATCGGGGGCGGAACGACAAGAGCATCGTCAATTCGAAAAACAGGTATTCAGTTTTTGATTATCGGAGCCTTGCTCAATATTGTGCGCTGGCTGATTCCGGGTATTATTTCCGCAGTTACGATTCATACGAGACTGCTGTCGGATATTGATTATTGCTTACAGTCGGATATTTATTATTTTGTTGGTCTCTTTTTTATCCTGTATTCGTTCCTTAAGCAGATCAATGCCTCAAGTACACAACTGTTATTGGCCAGTATCATTATGCTCACCGTGAATAACCTAATGACTCCGCTGGTTCAGAAATATGTGACAAATGAGATCGCGGGTGCGCTTTTAGGTAACATTATCTATGTGGATGAAACAAGCTGTTTCCCATTATTGTCCTGGGCGATTTTTCCAACCGTCGGAATCATTATTGGTGAGGTGCTGAAGAGTAAGGACGAAGAGTTCCGTGAAGTTTTCATGCGACGACTTATGGACTGTTCCATTATATTCTTAGGGGCATTTTTATTCTTCCTGTGGAATTACGAGATTGATATTGTTAAGGTTGTTGTATCCCCGATTAATGATTATATTACGGATCTGCCGAATGTTATTATATTGATTTCTTTGGCATGTTTTGTAATCGGAGTATTTTATTACCTTTGTAAGATTATTGGAAATACCAGGTTCATGGCGTTTATGCTGAAAATTTCAACCCTGATTATTCCGTTTTATCTGCTTCAGTGGGTTATCATTTCCTGGATTTTCTACGGAACCGAGATTTTTGGCGCACCAAAGGAAAGCTTTGGACTGGTGGCATATTTCGCTACCGTAGCTGTAGTCACCGGAATCTGTATCTTTGTTACCCTGAATTATGGCATGAAAATCATGAAGGTGCTTCTTCGATACACAAGCCTTAAGAGAAGACGGAGAAAGAAGCCGGTAAAGAAAAATGAGAACGCAGAATAATCGGATTTTCTTTTCTTGTATATCGAAAATCGGTGTGTTATAATGCACTCAACTTTTGATTGAAATGAGGTAGGAGCTATGGATATTAAGTATCAGAGCACCAGAGGACAGAAAGAGCAGTACACCGCTTCTCAGGCGATTTTACAGGGCCTTGCAGAGGATGGCGGTTTGTTTGTACCAACTTCCATGCCGAAGCTGGATAAGACGATGGCCGAGCTTAGTCAGATGGACTATAAGCAGGTCGCATACGAGACAATGAAACTGTTTTTCAGTGATTTCACCGAGGACGAGCTGAAAAACTGTATTAATAATGCTTACGACAGCAAATTTGACACCGAGGAGATTGCTCCGATGGTGGAGGCTTGCGGTGCATATTACCTGGAGTTGTTCCATGGCGCAACGATTGCGTTTAAGGACATGGCCCTCAGCATTTTGCCGCATTTGATGACGACTTCTGCTAAGAAGAACAACCGCAAGGAAGAGATTGTTATTCTCACAGCTACCTCCGGAGATACCGGTAAGGCGGCACTTGCAGGCTTCGCCGAAGTTCCGGGTACCAGAATCGTCGTATTCTACCCGAAGAACGGTGTCAGTGCAATTCAGGAGCGTCAGATGGTTACCCAGAAGGGTGCGAATACCAAGGTTATCGGTATTACCGGCAATTTCGACGATGCACAAACCGGTGTTAAGAAGATGTTTGGAAATGCAGAGCTTAAGGCGGACCTTGCAAAGAAGGGCTTCGTGTTCTCCTCTGCGAATTCCATTAACATCGGACGTCTGATTCCGCAGGTGGCTTATTATGTGTATGCATATACCAGACTTCTGGCAAATGGCCGCATTTCCGACGGAGAAGAGATTAATGCCGTAGTTCCGACCGGAAACTTTGGTAACATTCTCGCCTGCTACTATGCAAAGCAGATCGGTGTTCCGTATGCTAAGTTTATCTGCGCATCCAATGAGAACCGTGTGCTTTATGATTTCTTTAAGACCGGCACCTACGACAGAAGAAGAGAGTTCGTATTGACCAATTCTCCGTCCATGGATATTTTGATTTCCTCGAACCTTGAGAGAATGATTTTCCATAGTGCAGGAAATAATGCTGAGGCAAACAGCGCATTTATGGCACAGCTTAGCAAGGATGGCGTATATACCATTACCGACGAGATGAAGTCGAAACTTGTAAACTTCGTTGGAGGCTATGCAACGCAGGAGGAAACGCTTGGCTACATTCGCGAGCTTTACGAGAAAACCGGATACGTATTGGATACGCACACCGGTGTTGCAGCGTATGTATATGACAAGTATGTGAAGGAGACCGGCGACAAGAAGGTTTCCGTCATTGCCTCTACCGCAAGTCCGTTCAAGTTCTCCCGCGCCGTTATGAGTGCAATTAAAGGCGTAGAAGATACCCGCGATGACTTTGAAATCATTGACGAGCTTTCGGAGCTTGCGAAGGTCGCTGAGCCGAAGGCTATCACCGAGATTCGTACCGCGCCGGTGCTTCATGACACCGTATGCGAGACCGAGGAGATGGAACAGCAGGTTCGCGCATTCCTTGGCGTATAAATGAGTGATTTCCCGGAGGGGAGCGTACCCTTAGGATACGATTCCTCTTCGGTTTTTTTGTTATGTATTCGTATGATACTCACGCGTAGAGAGTTATATGAGGACGAATATTGTGGGACGGAAAATGCTGCATTTTCCGAAGATAAGCGTAATGAGTAAGGAGAAGGATATGGAGAAGAATCTGAAAAAGGCATTGGACAAGGTCCTGACCGATGAGCTGGATCGCATGGAGGCCCTTGGAAATGGCTTACTTGTGTATCATAACGGACAGGAGGTGTATCGTAACACCTTCGGTATCGACAGTGTGGAAAAGGGGACGAAATTCACCGACAAGCTGATTTTTCGCTGGTGCTCCATGACAAAGCCGATTACGGCCATTGCTGTGAACCAGTTAATCGAGCGTGGCGTGATTTCCTTAGACGATCCGGTTGGAAAGTATCTTCCAACCTATAATAATCAGAAGATTTATACGGAAAATGGACTTGTGGATTGCAAGAATCCGATGACAATCTGGCATCTGCTTCATATGGTTTCCGGTTTGGATTATCCGCATCCATACAATCCGGTGGCAAAGATGGTAATGGAATATTACGCGACTTTAGAAGGGGATGACCCGGATGTCGCGAGAGATACGGTATCCATCTGCTCCAAGCTAGGTGAACTTCCTCTTATGTATGAGCCGGGCGCAGGCTGGGCCTACAGCACCTCGGCTGATGTACTTGGTGCCATCGTGGAAGTGGCTTCCGGCATGAAGTATTCCGAGTATCTGAAGGAAAATGTGCTGAATCCGCTTGGCATGGTTGACACAGACTTTTACATTCCGGAAGAGAAGTGGGACCGGTTTGCATCCATGTATCTTCGCGAGGAGGATGGTAGTTATAATGAGTTTGACCCGATTTTCCTTGGCATGAAAGACCGTCATTATAAGCAGCCGTTCGAATCCGGAGGAGCAGGCTTAAACGGTACCATGGATGATTATGCGAAGGTAGCGCTTTGTCTGGTAAATGACGGAACCCTGCCGGCACAATTTTCGCCAAATGGGCAGCCGGTGACATTACTTCAGCCCGAGACTGTTAAGCGTATGCGTACGGCAAGCCTCGACGATGGTCAGAGAGCAGGAATGAATTGGGAGTCGTTGATCGGATTTAACTACGGAGATTTGATGCGTGTACTCGATCGTCCGGAGGTTTGCGGATATACTCCTGCATTTTGCGGAGAATTCGGATGGGATGGCTGGACCGGAAACTATGT
Organism: Lachnoclostridium sp. UBA1781; assembly: GCA_002315495.1. GTDB lineage: Bacteria > Bacillota > Clostridia > Lachnospirales > Lachnospiraceae > ISDg. The sequence continues at coordinate 5,595 of DCGJ01000087.1, forward strand.
TATGATGGATCCGACCAATAATATCACGTTTGTGTACTTCATTCAGATTGGAAATGGCAGCAGACCGAGTATGTATAACCGCATTAAGCAGACGATTTATGAAAATGTATTGTAGGATGTAGGGAATTGGAAAGGAAGTTTTTATGCAACAGGCATTAATTGATTTTTATAATAATTCGCTGGGCGGATTTCTGCCGAAGGAAGTGTTCGTGTTCTTTGTTTCGATGCTTCCGCTCATTGAACTTCGTGGCGGTCTTTTGATTTCTTCTGTGCTTGGAATTCCGCTTTGGAAGGCGAATGTTATCTGTATTATCGGTAATATCATTCCGATTCCGTTTATTTTGCTGTTTATTAAGGCGATTTTCCGGTTTATGAAGAAGCATAACATCATGAAGGGGTTCGTGGAATGGCTCGAGAAGAAGGCAGCATCGAAGAACGGATCCGTAGATAAAGGAGAGTTTTTGTTTCTGCTTCTGTTCGTCGGAATTCCGCTTCCGGGAACCGGTGCATGGACGGGTTCTTTGATTGCCTCTCTGTTTGACTTTGACATTAAGAAGGCCAGCATCGCCATTTTCCTTGGACTTCTGCTTGCGACCGCAATTATGGATATTGTATCCTATGGCGTGCTCGGAAGTTTGATTTAACGGTTGGTAACTAATTTTTTGGGCGCCGCATGAATTCATCGTGCGGCGCCCTTAAAATTAGTTATTTCTGTTTGCTCTCTTTCTCATGAGAGAATCCAAAATCTTCTTACGGATACGAAGGCTCTTCGGAGTAACCTCCAGAAGCTCATCGGTATCGATGAACTCGAGACACTGCTCGAGGCTCATTACCTTAGGTGGGGTAAGACGAAGTGCTTCGTCTGCTGCGGAGGAACGGGTGTTGGTAAGCTGCTTACGCTTACATACATTTACCTCAACGTCCTCGGCTTTACCGTTCTGACCGACAACCATACCGGCATAAACCTTAGCGCCTGCACCAATGAAGAGAGTACCGCGCTCCTGAGCGTTAAACAATCCGTAGGTAATGGCATCACCTGTTTCAAAGGCAATCAGACTTCCCTGGGAGCGATAGAACATATCGCCCTTGTAAGGAGCATAGCCTGCGAAAATGGTGTTGATAACACCTTCACCCTTGGTATCGGTAAGGAATTCGCCACGATAACCAATCAGTCCACGGGAAGGAATCAGGAAGGTCAGTCGGGTAGAAGCGGATCCAAAGGAACTCATGCCCTGAAGCTCGCCCTTGCGCTGAGAGAGTTTCTCAATAACGGAGCCTGCATATTCCTCCGGACAGTCTACTACACATTCCTCCATCGGCTCTAACTTCTTGCCGTTTTCATCCGTCTTATAGATTACCTCAGCCTTACTTACGGCGAACTCAAAGCCTTCACGACGCATATTTTCAATCAATACGGAGAGGTGAAGTTCGCCACGACCGCTTACCTTAAATGCTTCCGTTGTTTCCGTTTCCTCCACACGAAGGGAAACGTCGGTATTTAACTCGCGGAACAGACGGTCACGAAGGTGACGGGAGGTGATATATTTACCTTCCTGACCTGCGAGAGGGCTGTCATTTACGAGGAAATTCATGGAAATGGTCGGCTCAGAGATCTTCTGGAACGGAATTGCCACCGGATTCTCAGGTGCGCAAAGGGTGTCTCCGATATGAATGTCACTGATACCGGAAATGGCTACGATGCTTCCGACCGTTGCCTCATTTACCTCGACCTTCTTTAGTCCGTCGAACTCATAAAGCTTACTAATCTTAACCTTACGCTTCATATCCGGATCGTGATGGTTTACAATCACGCAATCCTGGTTCACCTTAATGGTTCCGTTATCTACCTTACCAACGCCGATACGACCAACATATTCGTTGTAGTCAATGGTGCTGATGAGAACCTGTGTTCCGGCAGTTTCATCGCCTTCCGGAGCAGGGATGTAGTCGATGATTGTCTCGAACAACGGCTCCATGCTGACCGGCTTATCCTCTAACTCCAACATTGCGATACCGCTCTTTGCGGAAGCGAAGACGAATGGGCAGTCCAAGGTATCGTCATCGGCTTCAAGATCAATGAACAGCTCGAGTACTTCGTCAATGACTTCCTTCGGACGTGCCTCCGGACGGTCAATCTTGTTGATACAGCAGATTACCGGAAGATGAAGCTCGAGTGCTTTCTTAAGTACGAACTTTGTCTGTGGCATTGGGCCTTCAAATGCGTCAACCACAAGGATAACGCCGTTTACCATCTTT